>DAINBQ010000279.1:0-4025 GCA_036732825.1 Burkholderiaceae bacterium
CTGGGAGGTTCGGGCAGCGTCGGCTACGGCCATGTGGTCGACCCGGACAAGGTCGACACGTCGCACGGCCCGATCCTGTACCTCGACGACATCACGGTCAGCTTCGACGGGTTCAAGGCGCTGAACCAGCTGACACTGACGATCGACCGCGGCGAACTGCGCTGCATCATCGGGCCGAACGGCGCCGGCAAGACGACGATGATGGATGTCATCACCGGCAAGACTCGCCCGGACGCCGGTACCGCGTTCTTCGGGCAGACCTTCGACCTGACGCAACTGCCGGAGACCGAAATTGCGCGGCTCGGGATCGGTCGCAAGTTCCAGAAGCCGACGGTCTTCGAGCAGCACACCGTGTTCGAGAACCTCGAACTCGCGCTGAAGACCGACAAGGAGGTGCGGCCGACGTTGTTCGCGCGGCTGTCCCCCGAGCAGCGCGATCTGATCGACCGCACGCTGAAGACGATCCGGCTCGGAAGTGCCGAGCATCGCCCTGCCGGTGCGCTGTCGCACGGCCAGAAGCAGTGGCTCGAGATCGGCATGCTGCTGGTGCAGGAGCCCGAGCTCGTGCTGCTCGACGAGCCGGTGGCCGGCATGACCGATGCCGAGACCGAGCGCACGGCAGAGCTGATCCTCGAACTGCAGGGCTCGCATTCGCTGGTCGTCGTCGAGCACGACATGGACTTCGTCGGCCGCATCGCGCGCACCGTGACGGTTCTGCACGAAGGCCGCGTGCTCGCCGAAGGCTCGATGGCCGAAGTGCAGGAAAACGAACGCGTGATCGAGGTCTACCTGGGGCGGTAATCACCGGTCACGAATCGCGCATGCTGACGATCGAGCACCTCAACCAGTATTACGGCGGCAGCCACATCCTGCGCGACGTGTCGCTCGCGGTGCCGGGCGCCGCCTGCACGGTGCTGCTCGGGCGCAACGGCGTCGGCAAGACGACGCTGCTGAAAACGATCATGGGACTCGTGCCGGCGCGCAGCGGAGCGATCCGGTTCGACGGCAGCGACATCACGCGCCTGGCGCCGTACCAGCGGGTCCGGCTCGGAATTGGCTACGTGCCGCAAGGCCGCGAAATCTTCAATCGCCTGACGGTCGAGGAGAACCTGCTGATGGGTCTCGCGCCACTGGCGGGTAGCGCAGCGCGCAGGCTGCCCGAGCATGTGCTTGAACTCTTTCCGGTGCTGAAGCAGATGCTGAAGCGGCGCGGCGGCGATCTCTCGGGCGGCCAGCAGCAGCAGCTCGCGATCGGCCGCGCGCTGGCCGCCGGCCCGCGCCTGCTGATCCTCGACGAGCCGACCGAGGGGATTCAGCCGTCTATCATCAAGGAGATCGGAGCGGTCATCCGCAAACTGGTCGAGCAGAACCGGATGGCGGTGCTGCTGGTGGAGCAGTACTACGATTTCGCCGAGTCGCTGGCGGACTCGTATGCGGTGATGACGCGCGGCCAGATCACTCACCGCGGGAGCGGCGACCGGATGCGCCAGGAGGAAGTGTGGGGCTTGCTCGCGATCTGATCGGCCGCTGAAGCGCACATGTTCGACGGACCCCCATCGACCTGGCACGCCTCGCTTGCGCTGCACTTTCGCAGCGAAGCCGCACGAACAACGGTCTCTAGCCGGCATCATGGCCCGCTGCGCATGCAGAAGCCGCTGTATCCGGAGGGCCCGGAGCTCGCCCACGCGGTCGTCCTGCATCCGCCGGGCGGCATTGCCGGCGGTGATGCGTTGCGGCTCGAGGTCCGGGTCGATGCCGGCGCGCAGGCGCTGATCACGACGCCGGGTGCGACGCGCTGGTACAAGGCGAATGGCCGGCCAGCTTCGCAGAGCGTCACACTGGAGGTCGACGGCGCGCTCGAGTGGCTGCCGCAGGAGGCGATCGTCTTCGATGCGGCGCAGGCCGACTCGAAGATCGACATTGCACTCACGCGCGGAGCGCGCATGATCGGCTGGGACATCGTTGCGCTGGGCCGGTGCGCCTCCGGTGAACGATTCGAGCAGGGCGAATTCCGCCAGCAGATCCGGCTCGCGCTCGACGGCGAGCCGGTCTGGATCGAACGCACTCGCATTGCCGGAGGCGATCGGCTGCTCGACTCGCCGATCGGATTGGCCGGACACCACGTGTTCGGCTGCCTGTGGGCCGCGGGCGTCGAATGGACCGACGACGAATTCGCGGCGGTGCGCGCGGATCTCGGCGCGGCTGCGGAAACTGCACCGCTGACGCGCCTCTCGTCCACTCTCGTGGTCGCGCGCACGCTGGCGACTTCGACCGCCGAGGCGCGCTCGACGCTCGAGACCATCTGGAATGGTCTGCGGCCGCGCATCCTCCAGCGGCCGGCGCAAGCGCCGCGCCTGTGGGCGACCTGAGCTGAAACGGAACCTCGATGGAACTCTCACCACGCGAGAAGGACAAGCTGCTGGTGTTCACGGCCGCTCTGCTGGCCGAGCGCCGCAAGGCGCGCGGGCTGAAGCTGAACTACCCGGAGGCGGTGGCTTACATCAGCGCCGCGATCCTGGAGGGAGCGCGCGACGGGCGCAGCGTGGCCGAGCTGATGAGCTACGGCACGACGCTGCTGACGCGCGCGGACGTGATGGACGGCGTGCCCGAGATGATTCCCGACATCCAGGTCGAAGCGACGTTTCCGGATGGAACCAAGCTCGTCACCGTGCACCAGCCGATCGCCTGACGCGGGCACGACGATGCCGCACGTGCAAAGGATCGCGGCGCCGGAACTGCCAATGCACCGCGAGGCGCTGGTCGAGCTGCTGATCGACGCGGTCGAACACGGGTCCTCGCTCGGCTTCGTGCTGCCGCTCGTGCGCGACGAGATCGGCCGGTACTGGGACGGACTCGCGCCGTCGCTCGCCGACGGCCGCCGGCTGCTGTGGATCGCCACCGATGCCGGCGCCGCGCTGGGCACGGTGCAGCTCGAGCTCGCGATGAAGAAAAACGGCGTCAATCGCGCTGAGGTTCAGAAGCTGCTGGTGAATACGAACGCGCGCCGCGGCGGTGTGGGCCGCGCGCTGATGCGTGCCGTCGAGGAGGCTGCCCAATTTTTGAAGCGCGGCCTCGTGTACCTGGACACCGAGGCCGGCTCCGGCGCCGAGGCCTTCTACCGAGCGCTCGGCTACACCTGCATCGGCGGCCTGCCTGAATATGCATGCAGCCCGCAGGGCGAGTGGCGCGCCAATGCGATCTACTACAAGACGCTGTTCCGACGGAATACCAGATGACGTGCTCAACGCTGATCCCGGGCGAGCTGCTTGCAGCTGCCGGCGAGATCGAACTGAACGCCGGCCGCGCAACGCTGCGCATTTCGGTGGCCAACACCGGAGATCGGCCGATCCAGATCGGCTCTCACTACCACTTCTTCGAGACCAACGAGGCATTGCGCTTCGACCGCGCGGCGACGCGCGGCTATCGGCTGAACATCGCGGCGGGCACCGCGGTGCGCTTCGAGCCGGGTCAGGAGCGCGACGTCGAACTGGTCGCGCTGGCTGGCGACCGCATCGTCTACGGGTTCAATGCCAGGGTCATGGGAAAACTCGATGCAGTGCCGACGAAAAGCGCCGCGGTGAAGCGCCCGTCCGTGAAGAAGTCCGCTGCGAAACGGGCACGCAAATGAAAATCTTGCGCCAGGCGTATGCAGAAATGTACGGCCCGACCGTCGGCGACCGCGTCCGGCTCGCCGACACCGCACTGATCGCACAGGTCGAAAAGGATTACACGGTCTACGGCGAGGAAGTGAAGTTCGGCGGCGGCAAGGTGATCCGCGACGGCATGGGGCAGAGCCAGCGCATGTCGAAGGACTGCGCCGACACGGTGATCACGAATGCGCTGATCATCGACCACTGGGGCATCGTGAAGGCCGACATCGGGCTGAAGGCCGGGCGCATCAGCGGCATCGGCAAGGCGGGCAACCCGGACATCCAGCCGGGCGTCACGATCGTCATCGGCCCGGCCACCGAGATCATCGCCGGCGAAGGCATGATCGTCACCGCAGGCGGCATCGACTCGCACAT
>DAINBQ010000280.1:0-4023 GCA_036732825.1 Burkholderiaceae bacterium
CGATCTAGATGCGCGCCTGCAACGCGGAATACCGTATCGCAGCTAGCACATAGGTCAGTCAGGGCTTCATTGGCGCACATGGCGACCGATAATCCGCTGGTCGTGTCGTTCAGGAGCCCCGCAAGTGAAATCCGCTCGCATCGCAATCGCAATCGCCGCACTGGCCGGCATGAGCAGCGCCTACGCCGCGGGCGTCGGGATTCGCGCCGGGACCACCGGAATCGGTGGCGACATCGCTTTCGGACTGGTTCCGACGCTGTCGGCCCGGGTCGGATATTCGTATCTCAACTACAGCACCGACATCGATGTCACCGATGTCAACTACGACTCCAAGCTGAAGCTCTCGAACGCAAGCTTCCTGCTCGACTGGCACCCGCTCGGCCCGTTGTTCCGGATCACCGGCGGCATCATCGCGAACGACAACAAGATCGACGTGACGGGAACTCCGAGCGGCGGAAGTTTCACGATCAATGGGGTTTCGTATCCGGCCGCGGCGGTCGGCAGTCTGTCCGGCCAGATCAAGACCGGCAACACCGCGGCGCCTTATCTCGGGATCGGCACTGGAACGGTGGCCGGCGCCGGAGTGAATTTCTACTTCGACCTGGGCGTGATGTTCCAGGGCTCTCCGAAGGCGACGCTGACCGGCACCTGCGGCGCAGGATTGCCGCCCGCAGCATGCGCGCAGTTCCAGAACGACGTCGCGGCCGAGCAGGTGCGCCTGCAGGAGGACGTCAAGCGCTTCAAGTACTACCCGGTGGCCAATATCGGCGTGACGATCGGCTTCTAGCGGAACGCACTGGCCGGGACGCCCCGTGCCGAGGCTAGAGAGCGTCGGCGCTCAAGGCGCCTATCGATGTCCGCGTGCGACGCCGGGAATGAAGGTGCCTTGGCCGTCGATGTAGCCGCCCGCAGTCCGCTTGTAGACCTTGCCCTGGCTGTCCAGCGCCTGATCGGGTCCGAGAGCCCGCAGCAGGGTCTTCGCTGATGCCGGTTTGGCGGTGGCGGCCGTCGCATCGGCGGTCGGCGGGCTGGTGGCCGGCAGACCCTTCTGGTCCGGAGCGGCTGCCTTTTCGAAGTGCGACGAATCGTTCTGGCGAGTGACCAGACGAACATCGGTGGTCTGGGGCGCGAACTCGCAGGGCTTGTCGCTGTAGACGACCAGCCCGCTTGACTGCTTGCACTTGAAGACCTGGGCGGCCGCCTGCGGTGCGAAGGTCGCAAGGGCGGCCAGGAGTATGAGCGGGGCAACGGTCGAGGTAGACATGGCGGCGGGCACGATGAGAGGGACGGTCTTACGTTAAGCAGGCTCGGACCGCTCCTTCCTTCGAGTTGCAGCGTTTCCGAAGCGCATTTTCGGACCGTCGGCCACTCAAGTTTTGCGGGACGCTGATAGACGGTTCCTCGGGTCGGTCGTCGCGCCGGCAGTGATGGCCGGCCCTTCCTGTATCGAACGGGATACGAGCCTGCGGCCCGAGGCGCGAGAACGGTCGCGCCGCAATGACGCGCGGCGCGATCGGGGCTAATCTGCCCGGGTCGCAAAAAAGGAGAACTCGATGAATGCGATCCTGCTGCGCGGGGGCCAGGCTGCGGGAATCCTGGGTGTCCTGCTGATCTTCGTTTCGGCCGGCGCCAGACTGGCCGGCAACTACACGTTGGGGAGCCTCTCGACCGGAACCCTGATGCTTGCCGGCATTGCCGGGGTAAGCGTCGGCGTGTTTTTCCTGCTGTGGCTGCTGGTAGAGCGAAGCGTTCGCTGATCGATGGCGGAGGTCAGTTGGAGCAGCATCGTCCACGTCTATTCGCCGGAATCGCGCGTTAGCGATTTTCTCGGAGATATCAAGCGCTTCGCGGACGTGCCTGGGGCGCCGGATGCGGCGTACCTGGCGATCAGATTCGATATGGCGGACTGGTATGTACTTCCGGTCCAAGCCGCATCCCACCTGCTACGCAGTCTGGGCAGCTACAACGTGGAGTCCCAGTTTCGGGCGCGTTTGAGCGACGTTGCGACACAGCTGAGGTCGCAGTTCGGACATGCCTTTGTGCTTGCGCCGGGCCGGTCGCGGGCGGTCACGTTGGGTCCGAGGCCGCCTTCCGGTGCCTGGTATGCGATCGAGCTCGACCCATCAGGCAAGCCGCTTCGTGTCGGCGAACTGACGGCGACACCGGCGCGGGCGGACAGCGTTACCGACACCGCACCGACGCGTTCGCGGTCCCGCTCGATCCGACCTTCGAACGCCGAGGCCGAACGGACTCAGGTCGAACAACAGAAGCAGCTGCGCCAGCAGGATCGGTCGTCACCCATAGCGCGGCCGATGTCGGTCGAGTTCACGTGGCCGGAGCCGCCGGGCGCTCCGGAAGCTGCCGCTGCCGCTTCGAGGCCGGCCCGGGCGAGCCGCTCGCGCAGCCCTGCGCAGCCGCCTGCCGATACGGTCGCCGAAGCCGGCCCGCGCTACATCCAGGGCGACCTGTTCCGGAAAGCGGGCCAGAAGTGGCTTCCCTCCGAAGCGGACCTCGCGGTTGATCACGAGTACCGCTTCGACGTCTTCATCGGGCCGCCGGGATTGGGATCGATCCAGGCCGACACGGCGTTTCGCGACGATGCGCTCGACTGGTCCAGGGCGGACGTCTACACGCTGCAGGTCGTGTTTGCCGAGATCGGACGCGATGCCGACGCGCAGAGCCGGAACATCGAGCTGCCGCGCACCGGGAAGAGCAGCGTCTGCTCGTTCTTCTTTGCGCCCAAGCGGCTCGGCGTGTTCCGGGCGCGCATTTCGGTGCTGCATGAGGGACGCGTGCTGCAGACGGCCGTCGTCGAGACGGCGGTCGAACCGTTGCCGCGGGCACGCCGCGGCCCTGGCGAGTCGCCCGCACTGCGTCCGCAGGTCGAAATGGTCGTTCGGCACGACATGTCGTCGCTCGGAGATCGCCAGCACTTCGATGCATGTCTGATCCTGAACCACGGCAACGACGGCTCGGCCGCGATGACGGCGGCGTCATCCGATGGCGCTTACGTCTCGTCACTCGACGACCTGCAGGCACAGCTCGCAAGCATCAGCACGCTGCTGGTCGAACTCGCGACCAAGTCGAAGGTGCACACGAAGGGACTGACGACCAAGGAGAATGCCGCCTGGCTCGGCCGACTCGCGGCCGAAGGCAACTTCCTGCACCGCAAACTCGTCGCTGACTACATCAACAAGTCGCCTGCTGCAGACGCGCTGAACAAGGCCGAACACCTGCAGATCGTCAGCGCGCGGCCGGATTCCGTCGTCCCTCTCGAGTTCGTCTACGAGTATCCGCCGCCGAAGAAGGGCGCGCCGGTCTGCGAGAACGCGGTGCAGGCGCTGCAGGATGGGCAGTGCCCGGCGAGCTGCAAGCCGAAGAGGAGTCCGGCTGCCTGCGTCTGTCCGATGGGATTCTGGGGCCTGAGCCGCGTGATTGAACGCCATGTGCACGATCCGGACCTGCCGAAGCCGGCAAAGATCGTCGCGGTCGAGCCGACTTCGGATCGAAGGTCACTTGAGGTGCGCGGCGCGAGCCTGCTCGCGATCAGCGAACAGGTGAAGGCGGCGGAGCAGAAGAAACTGGCGGCCCGGATCAAGCAACACTGGAAGGGCGGCGTGTCGATCGCCGAGAACTGGGAGGCCTGGCCAGATACGGTGGCGGCGCAGAAGCCGGTGCTCTTCGTCGTGCTGCCGCACACGAAGGGCAAGGGCGCGGAGATCGCGCTCGAGATTCACGGCGACGCGCTCGAGAGCCGCTACATCGAGCGCAGCTATATCTACCCGGAGGACTCGTCCACGAGCCCGCCGATCGTCCTGCTGCTCGGATGCGATACGTCGAACACCGCCGACAAGGATGCGTACACGACCAACATCGCAGTCTTCCGGCAGGCGGGTTCCGCGATCGTGCTGGCGACAACCGCGGCACTGATCTGGGGCGATGATTCCGCCAAGGTCGCCGGCCAGATCGTCGAGGCCTTCGATGCGGCGGTGTCCGATACGCCGCAGCGCTTCGGCGACATTC
>DAINBQ010000281.1:0-4023 GCA_036732825.1 Burkholderiaceae bacterium
CAGATCCGGCAGCGGGCGCATGTCGAACGTGCCGCCGTTGGGATTGTTGGGATTGACGATCACTACGAGCGTCGTGCCGGACGGTATCTGCAGCCCGGACAGATCGAATACGAAGTCGTTCTCGGGCAGCAGCTGGGTCTCGGTGTGGCGTTGCGCGATCTCGGGAAACAGTGGATAGGTTGGCGTCAGCAGATGCACCTGCTGACCGAAGCGGTCGAACAGCTGGCGCAGGATGAGCTCGGAACCGGCATTGATATGAATGCTCGCCTCGGCAATGTCGAGCTGCTGCGCGAGAAGGCAGCGCAACGGCGCCGAATAGGGCTCCGTGTAATAGTTGCTGAGGGGCAGTTGCGCTTGCGCGGCGGCGATTGCTTCGACTAGCGGCGGCAGCGGGTTCTCGCATAGCAGCAGCTTGATGCCGGCGAATGAGCCGCCGCCCTTCTGTGCCACGGCGCTCTGGTGGTGGTCGTTGCCGTTGTTGCAGTCGCCCATGTTTCAATGCCCCAGGCGCATCAAGGCGATCGTTCCGATCCCGGCCAGCAAAAGCGCCAGCTGCAGGACGGAGTTGGCCGGCGTCACTCGTCGATGCAACGCCGGAATCAGGTCCGCCAAGGCGATGTAGATGAAGCTCGCTGCCGACAGGGCCAGGATGTAGGTAATCGCCGGTGTCATTTGCGCCAGCCAGAAGTACCCAGCCAGCGCACCGGGCAGCGTGGCGGCAGATGAAAGCAGATTCAGCCAGAATGCCTTCGCCCGGCTGTAGCCGCTGTCGAGCAGGATCGCGAAATCGCCCACTTCCTGCGGAACCTCGTGGGCAATCACGGCCAGCGCCGTGCCGATGCCCAGTGGAACGGATACGAGGAACGCCGCCGCGATGACTACGCCGTCCACGAAGTTGTGGAAGGCATCGCCGATCAGGATCAGCGGCCCAGCGCGACCATGCGCCTCGCAGTCCGCGTCATGGCAGTGACGCCACAGCACCAGTTTCTCGAGCACAAAGAAGAGCACGATGCCCGCGAGCAACGTGGGCAGGATTGTCGTGCTCGGGCCGCGCGTCAGCGCGGTCGGGATCATTCCCAGCAGCGCAGCGCCGAGCAGCACGCCGACGGCATAGCCAACCAGGATCGGGACGAGCGCCCTGCGAACCGCCGTTGGGAACACGAGCAGCAGCGCAGCGCCCGCCGCCGCGCCGATGCTGCCGAGCAGCGAGAACACCAGGACCCACGCAAGCAGCACAGCACCACCTCCGGTGTGCAGCGGCGCCAAGAGGCACTTTGGCGAATTACGGGAACTCGGGGATGTTGGGCTCCAGGCCCTTGAGTTCGGCTTCCGGGTGATGACGCGTCACAATTGCCTCGATCTCTTCAACCCGGTCGCGGGGCACGTCGACCATCATCAGCAGATCGCCGCCGGCGATGGCCGCCTCGAACTGCGTCAGCCGACTGCTCGGTATCCCGACGCCGACCATGCTGGACATCCACGCGCCGAATCCCGTGCCAAGCAGCGTGATGCCGACGACGGCCCCGCCACCAAGCACCAGGCCAGCCGGCGGAAAGGTGACCGCGATCAGGCCGGCCAGCATGCCAGTCAGGCTGCCTGCAACTGCCCCGCGCTCGAGTGCAGGGATAAGGTCGCTGCGCTGAGCGAGTTTGGCTTCAGGCAGGTCTTCCAGCGGCGTCCCTTCCTTGGCCAGAACGTGGATGCGACGCTCTTCAATTCGGGCCAACAGAAGGTCGTTGACGATCGCTTTCGCGGACGCGACATCCGGCGCAAGGAAGTAGATTCTGCGCATCTTTTGCCCTCCATAAGGAAGCTCACTGCTGCTACCCATGTTCAAAAATATGCGGCGATCTCCGCCTCACCTTGACTGTGGACAAGCCGCGCGTCGTTTGGACGCTCGGCACGTTGTAAGCCGGGGCATCGCTCGCGCGCCGCAACTGCCGATGGCAGCGACACATTGGCTTGATCCCGCAGTCGTGCTGATTCGCCTTGATGAATTCGTAGCGCCGACGATCCGATGATTTGGACATACTCGCTCCCCTGGCTCTAGCGACAACATGGGGTTACGAAGTGTCCACGTAATCCTGGAAAGTCCAATCGCTATCAATCGCTGAAAGACGCCGCGGGACGAGCGTACGACGCCCTGGTCCATGCCTTCGGAACCAAACCAGGGTCGCGAGCCGGCGCAAACGGACATTCGCAGCTAGACATACATTGGTCACCCGTGCCCGATCCTGACGACCCTCTCATGGATGCCGCACCACCTCCGCGCGACGAGTGGTCCACCCGCGCCGCCTTCGTCGTCGCCACGATCGGCAGTGCGGTCGGGCTGGGCAACATCTGGCGCTTCTCGTACGTCGTCGGTGAGAACGGCGGCGGCGCGTTTCTGGTCGCCTACCTGGTCGCGGTGATCGCGCTTGGCCTGCCGTTGATGCTCGCCGAATTCGCGCTCGGCCGGCGCGCCCGCGCCGATGTGGTCACCGCGTTTTCCTTCGAAATGAAGTCGCGCCGCTGGGCGCTGGCCGGTTGGCTCGCGGTCATCGCGTCGCTGGCGATCCTGAGTTACTACGCGATTGTGGCCGGCTGGGCGTATCGGTACTTCGTCATCTACCTCATCGGCTCGCCAGCAGGCGCCGGACGCGTGGACGCCGCGACGCACTTCACCGCCTTCTTGCATTCCTCGTGGGAGCCGGTCGCCTGGCAACTCCTCGTGCTCGCGACCGCAGTGGTGGCCGTGATCGCCGGCGTGCGCAACGGCATTGAGCGGTTGAACCGCTGGCTGGTGCCGCTGCTCGCCGCGATCGTAGTCGTGCTCGCGGCGTACAGCCTGACGCTCGGGGCGAGCCGCGCAGGATTGGGCTTCCTGTTCACGCCCGACTGGAGCGCACTGGCGCGGCCGCAGGTGTGGCTGGCGGCGTTCGGGCAGGCCTTCTTCTCGCTCGGTGTGGGCCTGGGCGCGCTCGCGACCTACGGCAGCTACGCGCCGGCCCCAGTGGGATTGCCGCGCACCGCTTTACTCGTCGCCGGCGCGGACACCTCGTTCGCGCTGGTGGCGGGCGTGGCGATCTTTCCGGCGGTGTTCGCATTCGGACTCGACCCGACGCAGGGACCGGCCCTGGCCTTCGTGACGCTGCCGCAGGTCTTTGCGGTGATGCCGGGCGGCGCGTGGTTCGGGCTGGCCTTCTTCGCGCTGCTGAGCATCGCGGCGCTCACATCGGCCGTGGCTTTGGTCGAAGTGCCGGTCGCCGCCGTGATAAAGGCAAAGCGCTGGTCGCGAACGCGCGCGACGCTGGCGATCGGTACCTTGGCCTTTGTCGCTGGGGTGCCATCGGCATTGTCCGACAGCGCGTTCGCCGTGCTGCGACCGTGGGGCGTCAACATCCTGGAGGCGATCGACCGCTTCAGTTCCAACTTGCTCTTGCCGCTCGGCGGTTTGTCGGTGGCGCTGGCCGTTGGCTGGGCTTGGCCGCGTGAGCGCGCTGTGACCTCTGGCGGTCTGGCGTCACCTTCGCTGGCCGCGGCGTGGTGGTATGCGTTGCGCTTTGTGGTGCCGGCGGCGATTGTCGCGGTCCTGTGTTGGACCGCGCTGAGGCATTGAGAGCGCAAAGAGCCTGACTGCGCGACATGCCTCGGCGCGCGTTCCGGAGACGCGCACTCCTAACGTTCCGAGCCGGTGATCGAGGCCCGGCACTCCGACTCACCTTTGTAACCCGCACGTCAGCCACGGTGACGCCGCGGGCCACGACTGGGCCGGTCGGCAGAGCCCTCAGCCACATAACGCAGCAGGCAGCCAACGCCGCCCAGCGCCATCAGCGGATCGCAATGCTCCACCACCTCGACCGGACAGTCCTGTTGCCCAGCCAGCCTCACCAGCGCTTCCTTGACGTCGATCGGACGAACCTCTGCCTTTCCGCACTCCGGACACCCGGCCGGCGAGCTGACCTCGAAGTGGATTGCACCGCAGCCGGCACAGCGCCATCCGGCAGTGGGACGATAGTCCCGCGCGAACAGTAGAACTTCGGC
>DAINBQ010000282.1:0-4001 GCA_036732825.1 Burkholderiaceae bacterium
TACGCGTGCGCATCCGCAAGGCCGAAATCGACGAGGAGCCGGTCACCGCGCCTCAATTCGAGCCGATGAAGGCGTTTCCCGGAATGTCGACCGCGCGCAAGCTGTGGCTCGCCTACACGACGCGCCGGGCCGGGGGCGCACGGTGACGCAACTGGCTTTGGTGATCGACCTCAACGTGTGCGTGGGCTGCCACGCATGCGTGACCAGCTGCAAGGAGTGGAACACCTCCGGCGTGGCGGGCACGATGTCCGACCTGCGGCCGTACGACGCGGATCCGACGGGGACGTTCTTCAACCGCGTGCAGACCTTCGAGGTCGGCGAGTATCCGAACACGCAGACCGTGCACTTTCCGAAGTCCTGTCTGCATTGCGAGGATCCGCCCTGCGTTCCGGTGTGTCCGACCGGCGCGAGCTACAAGCGCGCCGAGGACGGCATCGTGCTGGTCGACTACGACAAGTGCATCGGCTGCAAGTACTGCTCGTGGGCCTGCCCTTACGGCGCGCGCGAACTGGACGAAAAGCAGCGCGTGATGAAGAAATGCACGCTGTGCGTCGATCGCATCTACGACATGGGCCTGCCTCCGAGCGAGCGTCGCCCGGCATGCGTGATGGCGTGTCCGACCAGCGCGCGCCTGTTCGGCGACGTCCACGATCCGGAGTCCGAGGTGTCGAAGGCGATCCGCGATCGCGCGGGCTATGCACTGATGCCGGAGTGGGGCACCCATCCCGCCAACCACTACCTGCCCCGCCGGCGCACCGAGATGAAGATCGAGGCTGAAGAGCTGACTCGCGTGGACAATCCGCTGAAGGTCGACGGCAAGCTGCCCAAGCCGGCGCGCAAGGATCCCGCGCTCGACGACGTCACTTCCTGGTAGCACCCGGACCCATTCGATGCAGCCGGCCTTTTCCGTCATCTTTCTCACCACGCTGATCGGCGCGGGCCAGGGCCTGTTCCTCGCGCTCTATCTGGTTGAGGTCGCCGCGCGTTTCGGCTGGCTGGCGCCGGCCGTCGATCGCATGTTCTACGTCGTCGGCACGATCCTCGTCATCGTCCTGATGATCCTCGGGCTGATCGCCTCGATCTTCCACCTTGGACGGCCCGAGCGCGGATGGCGCGCGGCGGCGCGCTGGCGCACTTCGTGGCTGTCGCGCGAGATCATCGTGTTGCCGGCCTTCGTCGGAGCCGCTGTGCTGTACGGTGCCGCGCACTGGTTCGGGGGGCCGTCCGGCGTTGCGGCCGGCTTCGAGCCCACGCTCGTCATCGGCGCGCTCGCAGCCGCGCTTGCGCTGGCGCTGTTTCTCTGTACCGGGATGATCTACGCCTGCCTGAAGTTCCTGCAGGAGTGGGCATCACCGCTGACCGTCCTCAACTACACGCTGCTCGGTTCGGCTTCGGGTTTCACGCTGGCAACCGCGTACGCAGCGTTCGTCGTGCCGGAGCTCGTCCGCTTCTACGCGATCGCGGCGCTCGCCCTCACCGCGCTGGCGGTGCTGGGACGCGGCGCCTCACTGATCCGCAATGCGCGGCTCAAACCGAAGTCCACGCTGCAGACTGCCATCGGCATCAAGCACCCGCGCATCGTGCAGAAGTCGATGGGCATGATGGGTGGTTCCTTCAATACCCGCGAGTTCTTCCACGGTCGCACACGCGCGCCGCTGCGTGCGGTCAAGTGGGTCTTCCTGCTGCTGGTCTTCCCGATTCCGGCCGCGCTGCTCGCTCTGGGCCTCTGGCAGGGCTCGGTTCCGCTGCTGGTGGCGGCGTTCGTGCTCCAGTACCTCGGGTTGCTGGCTGAACGCTGGTTCTTCTTCGCGCAGGCGAATCACCCGCAGAACTTCTACTACCAGACAGTCGCCTGATCCCCCTTAGTCGGCATGGGAACGCCGCCGCGCGAATGCTGTCCGATTCGACGAGCGTCAACCGGCGGCCGGTTCCCGACTGACGCTGTCCTGCATTTCCAATAGTATTGACGCACCCGCCGCACCTCGGCGGTGCAGAAGCTTCCGTGAAGATCGAACCGATTGCCACGCGCGGTATCCCCGCAACGGGCGAATTCCTGCCGCAGCGCTTCGACGCCGACGCCGGTGAAACCGGGTCGATGCTGGTGGACTTTCTCGGGCTGGTCGTGCGCCTGACCGGCGCGCGCGCCGGCGCGATCCGCGCACCGACCCAGGACGGAGCGAACCTGCGCCTGCTGGCGGCGATCGGCCTTCCGGGCGACGTGTGCGCACGCGACGCGTTGATGCCTGCGTCCTGCGGCATGTGCGGCGCCGCGCTGCAAAGCGACCTGACCCGGCAGGCGACGGCTGCGGTCGGTTGCGCAGTCCGCAGCGGCAGCACCGCGGACGCCTCCTTCGGCGGACGCGCCGTCGCTGTTCCGCTGGACCACCACGATCGGCCGATCGGAGTCCTCAATCTCTTCTTCTCGGAAGGTCAGGACCCGCCCGCCGGCATCACGCGGCTGCTGCGGCCGTTCGGCCAGCTGCTCGGGCTGGCGCTGGAGAACGAACGCCTGGCGCGCGAAAACCTGCAGGCGCGGCTGGCGGCCGAACGGCAGTCGATGGCCGCCGATATTCACGATGCGCTGGCACAGTCGCTGACTTTCATGCGGATGCGCATGTCGCTGCTGCAGGACGCAGTGCACGAGAACACCGATGCCAGCGTGACCACCTACGCGAACGACGTCAGCGACGAGCTGCGGAACGCGCACGGGCGGCTGCGGGAAATGATCAGCCTTTACCGCGCCGGCATGGATTCGCGCGGCCTGATCGCTTCGCTGCGCGAACTCGCCGCGGCGTTCCAGCGCCGCACCGGGATCGAGCTGCAGTTCGACTGCACGGTCCAGGAGCTGGACCTGGCAGCCGACCAGCAACTGCAGATCTTCTACATCGTGCAGGAAGCGCTGGCGAACGTCAGCCACCACTCGGGGGCGCGAATGGCCCGCTTGACGGTTCAGCGCGACGGCGACGAATTGCGCGTATCCGTCGAGGACGACGGCTGTGGGCCGGCTGAGGAAATCCTGGATCCGCGTTGCGCCGGCCGACTGACAGAAGCGGGCCACCATGGACTGCAGATCATGCGCGAACGCGCCGGTCGTGCCGGCGGCCGACTGCAGATCAGCGCGCTGCCCGCGGGCGGTACCCGCGTCACGCTCGCGGTGCACTGCCCGCCAGCCGGTGGAGTCGGCTCATGAGCTCGGCGCCGGGCCGCCCCAAGTCGGGCGACATCCCTCGCGAAGAGGCGCGCGGCGCGAGGGAGCCTCGATGACCGCACCGCCGATCAAACTGGTGCTGGTCGACGACCATTCGCTGGTTCGCCAGGGACTGGCCGATCTCCTGTCACGCGGCGCCGGCATGCAGGTCATGGCCACTACCGGCCGCGCCGAGGAAACCTTCGAACTGCTGCAGAAGCATCGCCCGGATCTGCTGATCCTCGACCTGCGCATGGCGCCGACCGATGGCCTGACCGTGCTGAAGAACCTGCGCGAGCAGGGAGTCGATACGCCGGTTGTGGTCCTGACGATGAGCGAAGCGGCCGAGGACCTGGGCGCCGCGCTGCGCATGGGCGTGCGCGGCTACCTGCTGAAGGACATGGAGCCGGCCGACGTCATCAATGCCATCCGCGCGGCCGCGCGCGGCGAACTGGTGGTCGCGCCCTCGATCGCGGGCAAGCTCGCCAGCATCCTGCAGGGCGGCGAGGAACCCGGGAGCGCGGCCGCCCTGGCCAAGCAGCTCACCGGTCGCGAGCGCCAGATCCTAGGCTATGTCGCCGCCGGTCTTAGCAACAAGGCGATCGCCAAGACGCTCGGAATCAGCCACGACACCGTCAAGCTGCACGTGCGTCATATCCTGGCCAAGCTCGGCCAGAGTTCACGAGTCGAGGCGGCCGTTTTCGCCGTGCAGAATCGCGCGGCGCTCGGCATGGACAAGGTCTGATCGGCCACCGCGTTCGTCTGCATCGGCCACGAAGTTCAGCTGGGGGATAGCAACGCCTCAACGGCCGAC
>DAINBQ010000283.1:0-3998 GCA_036732825.1 Burkholderiaceae bacterium
TGCAGCTCGCGGTGGTCGCGGCGGGCTTCACGCCGGGCGAGGCCGACAAGCTGCGGCGAGCGATGGCTGCATGGAAGCGCAAGGGCGGCATCGGGCCGTTCCGCGACAAGCTGATCAGCGGCATGCTCGCGCGCGGCTACACGAGCGAATACGCGGAGCAGATCTACCGCCAGATCCAGGGTTTCGGCGAGTACGGGTTTCCGGAGAGCCACGCGGCGAGCTTCGCGCTGCTGGTCTACGACTCGTCGTGGCTGAAGTGCCACCGGCCCGCGGCGTTCTGCGCCGCGCTGCTCGACTCGCAGCCGCTGGGCTTCTACGCGCCGGCGCAGATCGTGCGCGATGCACAGAACCACGGCGTCGAAGTGCGGGCGATCGACGTCACCGCGAGCAACTGGAACTGCACGCTCGAGCCCTCCTCTGCCGATCCGACTACGCCTGCAGTGCGACTCGGGCTCGAACTCGTCAGCGGCTTGCCCGAAGCGGCAGGCGAACGCATCGTCACCGCGCGGCGCGCAGCACCGTTTTCCGATGCGCAGGACCTCGCGCGGCGCGCGCAACTCTCCCGCGGCGAGATCAACGCGCTCGCGCGGGCCGACGCGCTGGCCGCGCTCGCGGGCCACCGGCGGCGCGCGCTCTGGGCCACGCTCGGCGTCGACGGCGATGCGCCGCGCGCGGCGCCCCTCGCCGCGCACACCGCGGCCGAGCCCGGAGTCGACTTGGGGGTCGAACTGCGCGCGCCGACCGAAGGCGAGGACATCGTCGCCGACTACGACCACACGTCGCTGACACTGCGCCGCCATCCGCTCGCGCTGCTGCGCGACCGCTTCAACGCGCGCGGCCTGCTCTCCGCTGCGCAGATCGGAGAGGCGCGCGACAAGCAGCGCGTGCGCACGACCGGCATCGTCACCTGCCGCCAGCGGCCGTCGACCGCGAGCGGCGTCACCTTCGTGACGATCGAGGACGAAACCGGCACCGTGAACGTCGTCGTCTGGAACTCGACCGGCGAGAAGTACCGGCGCGCGCTGCTGAATTCGACGCTGCTGACCGTCTACGGCCACGTCGAGCGCGTCACCTCGGGCGTGGCGCCGATCGTGCACCTGATCGCCGCGCGGCTCGAGGATCACTCGCGGCTGCTCGGCGCGCTGGTGACGCCCAGCCGGGACTTCCACTGACCTGCCGCAATCGGTGGATGGCAACGCGCTCCCGACTGAACTAACGTTCGACCGAACGCGTTCCGGAGCTGCGATGTCCGATCCAGGGAACCCCCAGGCGGCCGAGGGCGAAGTCGACGCCCTCTTCGCCGCTGCCTATCGCGAGCTGCGGCAGCTGGCACGCGCCCGGCTGCGCGCCGGCGGCCGCAACACGCTGCTCGACACGACCGCGCTCGTGCACGAGTCGTATCTGCGGCTGTCGAAGGCGAGCGACGTGCTGTTTCCCGATCGGGCGCGGTTTCTGGTTTATGCAGGACGGGCGATGCGATCGATCATCGTCGACTTCGCGCGGCAGCGGCTGACCGACCGGCGCGGCGGCGATGTCGCCCACATCACCTACACGGTCCAGCTCTCCGACGGCAGTGCCGCCGGCGAGCAGGAGATCCTGCGCGTGCACGAGGCGCTGGACACGCTGGCCAAGGTCGATGAGCGGATGGCAAAGGTGGTGGAGCTGCGCTACTTCGGCGGACTGACGGAGACCGAGATTGCCGAGGCGCTCGGCGTCACCGACCGTACCGTCCGGCGCGACTGGGAGCAGGCTCGCCTGTTTCTCGCCGCGGCGCTGAAGGGCTGAGCCGCCCCCACCGCCAACCAGCCTACTCCGGCCACGAGACCAACCTCGGACTGGCGCCGGACGACACGCCGTGTCCGGATCTGCGCCGATATCGCGTTCCTACTTACTGTCTGGCCCTCAATGCAGCTCCAGAGGCAATCCGAGGCACTGAGTTCAGGCCCACCGAAATGACCACCATTGAAGTGCTTCGCATGTCGCACGGCAGCACATCGACTGCCTGGTGGTTCTTGATCGCAGCGGGCGCGCTCGACGTCACGTGCGTCGCCCTCGCCAAGTTTTCGGGTGGGTTTGGTCGTCCATCGCTGGCGGTGTTGACCGGGCTGGCGGCGTGGCTCAGCTTCGTCGCCGTCGGCTTTGCGCTGCGATCTATGCCAGTCGGACCGGCTTACGCCTTCGCCACGGGGATCGGCGTTGCAGGCGGCACGCTGGTCGGAATGATCTTCTTCGGCGACCCCTGCGATGCTCCCCGGCTGTTCTGCATCGCCTTGATTCTCGCAGGAATCGTCGGCGTCAAATTGCTGGCCTAGCGAGGCGCAATGCGGGGGCTCCATGTTCCGTTCTGGTGTGTCCGCTTTCCCCATCGTGTCCGCTTTCACCGCCGGCCTGCGTTCTTACTTGCATGTTGACCGGCGCGAGGACGAAGAAGATGGCCCTGCCTGCATTCGAAGCCGTTGACTCCACGAGTGGGGTCGCGCGAGTGCGCGATGCCCTGCGCGCACGCGGTCAACCGTCCTGTTGGCCGTCGCCGGCGCTCGTTCATCTCGTGATCGTCGGCTTTGCCTGCGGTCTGCTCGGCCTGATGCCTGCGAGTGTTGCTGCCGCGAACGGCAGCGCGGCAGCGGACATGACGCGCTCGTTCAACAAGGCGCGCGCCACGTGCGATCGAATCGTGGTCTCCGCCGACTGCTGCAGGGATTCGAAGGCGGTCGCGACGCCGCCTGTAAGGCCGGCCGCCGATGCCTTGCGTTGCTGCCGGCTCCGGGATCGCTCAAATGAGGTACACGTATCTGCTGTCACTCGGGATGATGGTGCACCTCGAAACCTCTGCTTCGCGATGCGCTGACTGACGCGCCCTCCCGCGCCGACGCCGCTGGTCAAGTCGAATATTCCATGGATGCAGAACTCCCGTAGCGGCATACTTCACGAGCGTGCGCGCGCTCGCGGCCGCTCCGAAGAGCTGCGCCACGTCGCCGGTCAGCCGAGGCAGGAGGCACGGCCATGAACAGCAATTTCGATCTGGCACCCGCCGAGTGGGTCACGCTGCGGCGGCTGCTGGATGAAGCGCTCGACCGACCGCCAGCCGAGCGGACGACCTGGGTCGATGCTCTGGCGCCGGATTACGAGGCTCTGAAGCCGCGCCTGCATGCGCTTCTCGCCTTTGACGTGCGCGGCACCAGCGCGCTGCCGCTGGATTCCTTGCCCCGGATCGAGACCGCACAGTTCCTGGCCGATCGGCGGACCGAGGCCGACGGGCTGCACGCCGGCGGCAAGGTCGGACCGTACCGCCTTGTCCGTCTGCTGGGAGAAGGCGGCATGGGCGAGGTGTGGCTGGCGGAGCGCACCGACATGCTGCACAAGCGGCAGGTGGCGCTGAAGTTGCCGCGCCTGCTGACCGGGCGCGCCGCGCTGGCCGAGCGGATGGCGCGCGAGCGCGAGATCCTGGCGGGGCTCGACCATCCGAACATTGCGCGGCTGTACGACGCCGGCGTCACAGCCGATGGCCAGCCTTATCTGGCGCTCGAGTACGTCGAGGGCGAGCGGATCGACGCGTACTGTGCGCGCGGGCAACTCGACGTGCCGGCGCGACTGCGGCTCTTCCTGCAGGTGGCGCGCGCCGTTGCGCATGCGCACGCGAACCTCGTCGTGCACCGCGATCTCAAGCCGACCAATATCCTGGTCACGGCCGCCGGCGACGTGAAGCTCCTCGACTTCGGCATCGCCAAGCTGCTGGAAGACGGCCGCGCGGCGGAAACCGAGCTGACGCAGCTCGCCGGCCGCGCGCTGACGCCGGACTATGCGGCACCCGAGCAGATCCTCGGCCAGCCGATCGGCACTGCCGCCGATGTGTATGCGCTCGGCGTCGTGTTGTTCGAGCTGCTGACCGGGACCCGCCCGTATCAGCTCAAGCGCGAATCGCGGGCGGCGCTCGAAGAGGCGATCGTGCAGGCCGAGCCGGCGCGGCCGAGCAGCGTGGTGGCCGAGCCGAAGCTGCG
>DAINBQ010000284.1:0-3979 GCA_036732825.1 Burkholderiaceae bacterium
GCGGAAGAACTGCTGCGCGCGTTTCCGGACTCTTCGCTCGAAGATGCCGGGCTGTTCGAGGCGGTCACCCGGATCCGCAATGAAGCTTTCGGGCGGCGTGTGCGCGAACGCCTGCTGCCTTCGCAGGAGGTGCTGGCACAGCGCCTGTTCGCGCAGGGACAGGAACTGGCCGACCTGCGGAGGCTCGCTCAGGCTTACCACGCGCTCGTCGTCGACATGCAGGAACGCATCGAGGGTCTGGCGGTGAAGGACGAACGGCTGGCAGCGCTGAAGGAAGTGCTGGATCAGGGAGTCAGGCGCGTGCTCGGCGCCGAACCTGCAGGTACGCTCGACGCCATGGTCAATCTGCTGCAAGCGATTTCGGCGCAGGTCACGGTTCTGCCCAGTCGGCACCAGTTCCTCGTCGAGGGCAATGATTCGATCCTGCAGGCCGGACTGAAGGCCGGCATGCGCTTCGCCTATGGGTGTGGCACGGGCACCTGTGGCCTGTGCAAGGCGCGCGTTGTCAGCGGCGACCTGCGACCGATCCTGCATTCCGACTATCCGCTTTCGGAGCAGGAGAAGCAGCAGGGCTATGCGCTGCTGTGCGCGCACACGGCGCTCAGCGACGTCGTGGTGGAGACGCTCGAGGCGGCCGGGCCGGCCGACATTCCGGCGCAGGACCTGGTCGCGACGGTCCGCACCGTGGACCGGCTGGCACCCGACACGATGCTGCTGCACCTGCAGACGCCTCGCACCAACCGCCTCCGTTTTCTCGCCGGCCAGTCGGTGACACTGGGTATTGCGGGCGAGCAGGGCGATCTGCAGCAAACTCAGGCGCTCGCCAGCTGCCCGTGTGACGAACGCAACCTGCACTTCCATTTTCCGCGCGACGACGCTGCACCGCTGACGCGCGCACTCTTCGAAGGCCGCATCAGGCCCGGCGCCGCCGTCAATGTCCGGGGACCGAGCGGTGATTTCGTTCTCGAAGCCGACAGCGTGCGGCCGCTCGTGCTGGTCGCCTGCGACACCGGATTTGCGCCGATCAAGAGCCTGCTCGAGCACGCGATGGCCGGCGAGCAGATCGAGGCGTTCGATCTGTACTGGCTGGCCACGCGGCCGGACGGGCACTACCTCGCGAACCAGTGCCGAGCCTGGGCCGCGGCCTTCGATAACTTCTCGTCGAACCTGCTGACGGATGCGTCGGCTGCCGGCGGCGCCTGGCACGTGATCGAGGCCGTGGTCGCGAAACGCCGTGCACTCGAGCAGTGCGATGTTTTCGTCGCCGGGCCGGCGGACTTCGTCCAGCCGGTGATCGAAGGTCTGCACGCTACCGGCGCATACCCCGCGCGCATGCGCAGTCTCGTGCCTTGAAGTCAGGACCATCATCCCGAACTCCCCTGTGCAATGACGCGAACTTCCAGACCCCCGACCGAGCCATGAGCGACGCCCTGAATTTCCTCGTCAAAGCGCGGCCCGAAGCGATGGGCCATTACTTCAAATTCCTGAAGGAGACCGGCAGGCACCTCGATCCCAAGACGCGCGCGCTGATCTCGGTCATCACCAAGGTGCATGCACAGACCGATCGCGGCTTCCGGCAGTACCTGTCGCGCGCGCTGCGCGAGGGTTGCTCGCCGGCCGAGGTGCTCGATGCGCTGCTGATGGCGTTTCCCGCGCTCGGACTCGCGAAGATCGTGTGGGCGGTCGACATCCTGATCGACATGGACCTGCCCGAGTTCCAGGCCGACGCGATGGGTTTCCCTGGAAGCTGGCACGACGTGATGCCGGCCGCGGAACTCGCGGTCGGCGCAACGCGACGCATCGATTGCGACGGGCGCGGACTCTTCGTGCATCGCGCGGCCGACGAGTTCCGCGTCTACGACAGTCGCTGCCCGCACCAGACGACGAACAT
Source organism: Burkholderiaceae bacterium (assembly GCA_036732825.1). Lineage (GTDB taxonomy): Bacteria > Pseudomonadota > Gammaproteobacteria > Burkholderiales > Burkholderiaceae_F > DAINBQ01. The sequence continues at coordinate 1,892 of DAINBQ010000284.1, forward strand.
TCCGCATCTGGCGCTGGAGGGAACCCGCCTGACCTGCCCGAAACACGAATGGGCATTCGACATCACGACCGGCGAGTGCATCGCGAAGGGGACGGTGCCTCTGAAGCGCTGGAAGTCGAAGGTCGAGAACGACCGTCTGCTGGCGTACTGGTAGGCGATGGAGCAGTTGCCGATCTTCCTGAAGCTCAAGGGCGAGCCCTGCGCAGTCATCGGCGGCGGCGAAGTCGCAGCCCGCAAGGTTGCGCTCCTGCTGGATGCCGGCGCGCGGGTGACGGTGACGGCGCCGCAGCTCTGTGCCCCGCTGGCGGAACTGGCGCAGCAGGGTCGAATCGGGCACCGCGCCACCGCGTTCGCACCGGATGCCCTGGCCGGCGTCACGCTGGTGATCGCTGCCACTGACCAGCGCGAAGTCAATGCGGAGGTGTCGCGGAGGGCACGCGCGCAGCGCACTCCGGTCAACGTCGTCGACGACCCCGAGCTGTGTTCTTTCATCCTTCCGGCGATCGTCGACCGGTCGCCGGTGGTCATCGCGGTGTCGACCGGCGGCGCGTCGCCCGTGCTGGCCCGGCTGCTGCGTGCACGGCTCGAGAGCCTGATCCCCGCGGGCTACGGCCAGCTGGCGAGCCTGGCGCAGCGTTTCCGCGAGCGCGTCAGGCGCGCGCTGCCGGCACCATCACGCCGACCCTTCTGGGAGCGCATGCTGCAGGGGCCGATTGCGGAACTCGTGTTTTCGGGCCGGATCAAGCAGGCCGAAGAGGCGCTCGAGCGCGCGCTCGAGGACACCGCGCAGCGCGGTCCGGAGCCGGGCGAGGTCTATCTCGTCGGCGCAGGACCTGGCGATCCCGATCTGCTGACCTTCGCTGCATTGCGCCTGATGCAACAGGCCGACGTCGTGCTGTACGACAAACTCGTTTCGCCCGCGATCGTCGATCTGACGCGGCGCGATGCCGAACGGATCTACGTCGGCAAGCAGCGCGCCGAACACACGATGCGGCAGGAACAGATCAATGCGCTGATGATCGACCTTGCGAAGCAGGGCAAGCGCGTTCTGCGACTGAAGGGCGGCGATCCCTACGTCTTCGGACGGGGAGGTGAAGAGATTGAATCGCTTTCAGCCTCCGGCGTGCGCTTCCAGGTTGTCCCCGGCATCACCGCCGCATGTGGCGTAGCGGCGTATGCCGGCATTCCGCTGACGCACCGGGACTATGCGCAGTCGTGCGTGCTGGTGACGGGCCATTTGAAGGACGGCACGATGGATCTGGACTGGCACGGCCTGGCGCGGCCGCGCCAGACGCTGGTGATCTACATGGGGCTCCTGGGCCTGGAAGCGTTGTGTGATCAGCTCATCGCTCACGGCATGCCGGCCGACATGCCGGCCGCGGTCGTGCAGCAGGCGACGCTTCCGGAACAGCGGGTGGTGACCGCCACCCTCGAGGAACTGGCTGGCAAGGTGGCGGCCGCCGGCCTGCGGCCGCCGACGCTCGTGATCGTCGGCGACGTCGTGAAACTGCGCGACAAGCTGGCGTGGTACGAGAGCCGCGACGCGAAAGGAAGCAGCGCCGGGCCGCCGCCGCGCGAGGAACTCGCCGGTACCGAAGGTCAGTGAAGGCAGAGCTCGCGGGTTGCCCGTGCCAGCGCTGCGCTGCCGTCACGCTGCCAGAGGGCGAGAAGATCGCGGGCCCGTTCGCGCCAGTGAATCTCGCTCGAGCGAACCGCGGACGCCAGCGTTGCCCGGTCAACCCGGTTCGACTCGGAGCAGTACGCGGCTGCGAGCTCCGGTGCCAGCTGGCGGCGCATTCCGTCGAAAGTTGCGAACCAGAACAGCAGCGATGCGTCGCCGTCGTGCGCAAGGAGTTCCGGCAGCGTCACCAGGCAGTCCGCCAGGACGTCGCGTAGCGCGCGCAGCAGCAATTCGGTGCGACGGTCGCTTGCCGCAAGCATGTCCTCCCAGTCAGCGCCGAGCAGCGCGCCCGCACGCAGTTCGCCCAGTTCGTGCAGGATCAGAGTCTCGGTCTCCCCGCGGGCCATGCGCTCGACCGTGTCGGCCGCATCATCGGTGACCCTGTACGACCGGAGCGCGGCGGCAAA
>DAINBQ010000285.1:0-3953 GCA_036732825.1 Burkholderiaceae bacterium
TGGACGGAGCGGCGCTCGGGCGCGCGCTCGGGCGCGAGGCGATTCCGATCTACACCGAGTTGTGCCGCAAGGAAGTCGACGGCTTCACCTCTGCGCTGGGAGGCTCCGCTTGCACGGTCGCCTGTACGCAGGAGGCCCCGCTGTTCACGGAGCTGGCCGCGGGCGCGGGCGCTTCAACGGAGCTGAAATTCGTCAACATTCGCGAGGCGGCCGGATGGTCGGCCGAGGGTCCTTCTGCGACTGCGAAGATCGCCGCCCTGCTGGCGCTGGCGGATGTGCCCGAGCCGCAGCCGGTCGCAGTTGCCTCCTACGCGTCGAAAGGCGAAGTACTGATCATCGGCCCGGCCGAGGCAGCGGTCGCCTGGGCCGAGCAACTCGCCGACAGCCTGTCGGTCGCCGTACTGATCACGACGGCCCGAGGCGCGGAACTGCCGGCGACGCGTCGCTACCCGGTGTGGTCGGGAACTCCGCGCAAGCTCCAGGGGTATCTGGGCAAATTCGAAGTTCAGTGGGAGCCGACCAACCCGATCGATCTGGAGGTCTGTACTCGCTGTAACGCCTGCGTAAGGGCGTGTCCGGAGGATGCAATCGACCTCACCTATCAGGTCGACCTCACGCGATGCAAGTCGCACCGCGCCTGCGTGAAGGCCTGCGGAGCGATTGGCGCGATCGACTTTGGCCGCACCGCATCGACCCGCACCGAGCAGTTCGATCTGGTCTTCGATCTGTCCGCGCAGCCGTTGCTGCGCAGGCCCGAACTGCCATTCGGGTACCTGGCCCCGGGCGCCGATCCGCTCGAGCAGTCACAGGCGGCAATGCGTCTGGCGCAAATGGTGGGGGAATACGAGAAGCCGCGTTATGTGCAATACGAAGAGAAGCTCTGCGCGCACAGTCGCAACACCAAGACCGGCTGCACGCGCTGTCTCGACGTCTGCGCGGCCGAGGCCGTCGTTTCGCTTGGCGACAAGGTCTGGGCGCATCCCTTCCTGTGCATGGGCTGCGGTGACTGTGCGACCACGTGCCCTACCGGCGCGCTGCGCTTCGCCTACCCGGGCGTGGCTGACATCGGTACGCGTCTGCGCAAGCTGTTGTCCGTGTATCGGGGCGCGGGCGGCAAGGACGCAGCGCTGCTGTTCCACAACGGCACGAGCGGTCGCGCGTTGATCTCGCGGCTGGCGCGCGTGGGCAAGGGGCTGCCGGCGCGCGTGCTGCCGATCGAGGTGCATAGTGTGGCGACGATCGGCATCGACGTCGTGCTGGGTGCCATTGCATATGGCGCGAGCCAGGTGTTCGCGCTGCTTGACGACGCCGCTGCCGACGAACACGGGGCTCTGCTGGACCAGCAGGCTCGTATCGCCGATGCAATTCTCAACGGGCTGGGCTTCGGCGGCACGCACTGGCAGGCCGTGCGTGCGGAAGAACCCGCCGCACTGCAGGCAGCGCTGTGGTCGTCGCAGCCGGCGGCGACGGTCGCTGAGCCCGCCGCCTTTCACTTGTCCAATCGCAAGCGCGAGACGCTCGATTTCGCCATTCATCACCTCGTGCAGCAGGCGGCGGTCAAGCCCGAACAGATCGCACTTCCTTTGGGCTCGCCGTTCGGCACGCTCGCGATCAACGCGTCTCGCTGCACATTGTGCAAGGCCTGCATCGGCGCCTGCCCGAGTTCTGCACTGATGGATACGGAGGACGCGCCAAAGCTGCGCTTCATCGAGCGAAACTGCGTGCAGTGCGGCCTGTGCGAGACGACATGCCCCGAACAGGCTATCAGCCTGGTGCCGCGGCTGCTGGTGACACCCGCGGCCCGTCAGCCGGTCACGCTGAACGAAGCCGAACCTTTCCATTGCGTTCGCTGCGGAACGCCGTTCGGTACGCGGCAGATGATGGACGTGATGACCAGCCGTCTGAGCACGCATTCGATGTTCTCCGGCAACGCGCTGCGGCGTATCCAGATGTGCGCCGATTGTCGTGTGATCGACATGATGCAATCGCCCGACGAAATCTCGATCTTCGACGTTAAGCGATGAGTGCGACCAACGCGGCAACCGGTGTGGTCCTGGCACCCGAGGACGAAGGGCGTTTGCAGCTCTATGCACTGCTCGCGCGCGTGTTCGCCGCGGGGCCGGACGAAGGCCTGCTCCGCGCGCTGGCGCAATCGGCCGGGAGCGTCGAGGGCGATGGCGAACTGGCGCAGGCCTGGAACGATCTGGCTGCCGCCGCGGAAAATACATCGGCACGGGACGCTACGCTGGAGTTCGATACAACTTTCATCGGAGTGGGTAAGGCGCCCGTCAGTACTTACCTCTCCCACTATCACCCTGTCGCGCACAAGGCAGCCGTGCTGGTTGAACTGCGCGCCACTCTGGCCCAACTCGGGCTGGCGCGCACCGCCGCTTCGGCCGAGCCGGAAGACAACCTCACTGCGGTGCTGGAGGTCATGCGTCACCTCGTGGCCGCCGGATCCGATGCGCAGTCGTTGCAACGTCAGCGGGAGTTCTTTGCGCGCTACCTGCAACCTGGTTACCGCGGATTTTGTGATGCGGCGCACAAGGCTAAGCTCAGCCCGTACTTTCGGGCGGCGGTTCGGTTGCTGGAAGTCTTCATGGAAGCTGACTTAACTCAATTCGAAATGGGGGAGCCGTCGCTAGGGGCTTCTGAGCGTTGACGGACCGCTGCTGCGGAGGGATGATTGCTAGGCTAGGGAGACAGAAGGATCCGTATGAAAACCGTAGAAGAGAGCCGTCGCGGCTTCTTCAAAGCTGTCGCGATCGGCGGTGCAACTGCAGCGGCTGCCGTGGCGACGACTCTCGTGGGCAAACGCATTGCTTCGACGAACGAAGTCGTTTCCGAAGACCAGACGCGGATCGGTTATCGCGAAACCGCGCACATCCGGCAGTACTACCGCACCACCCAGATCTAACCGGGAGACTCCCGATGCTGACGAAGAAATCCGCGGGGGCCGCGACGGCCCAGGGTCGACTTGCGCGCGCCGTGTCCGGAATGCACGGCCGGACGATCGATCGACGCACTTTCCTGAAGCGCTCCGGCGTCACCGCCGGCGCTGCGGCATTTGCGACGCAGCTTCCGTATGGTGCTATCAGCAAGGCCGAGGCGGCGCCCGCGGCCGAGCAGGCGAGCGGTGGCGTACAGGTTCGCCGCACGGTCTGCACGCACTGCTCCGTCGGGTGCGCGATCGATGCGGTCGTGAAGAACGGCGTCTGGGTGGGCCAGGAACCGGTGTTCGATTCGCCGCTGAACCTCGGCGCGCATTGCGCGAAGGGTGCGTCGGTGCGTGAGCACGGCATGACCGAGCACTCGCACCGGCTGAAGTACCCGATGAAGCTGGTCGACGGCAAGTATCAGAAGATCAGCTGGGATCAGGCGATCGACGAGATCACCGCGAAGATGTCCAAGATCCGCGAGGAGTCCGGACCCGACGCCGCCTACTTCATCGGCTCGTCCAAGCACAACAACGAGCAGTCGTACCTGATGCGCAAGTTCGTTTCGCTCTGGGGCACGAACAACTGTGACCACCAGGCCCGCATCTGTCACTCCACGACGGTCGCCGGTGTGGCGAACACGTGGGGTTACGGCGCGATGACGAACTCGTACAACGACATGATGAACACGAAGGCGATGATGTATATCGGGTCGAACGCCGCAGAGGCGCACCCGGTGTCGATGCTGTTCTCGCTGCATGCCAAAGAGAACGGCGCCAAGATGATCGTCGTCGATCCGCGCTTCACGCGCACCGCGGCCAAGGCCGACCACTACATCCGGCTGCGCGGGGGCAGCGACATCCCGTTCCTGTACGGGATGATGTATCACATCTTCAAGAACGGCTGGGAGGACAAGGCGTACATCGCTGCGCGGGTCTATGGCATGGACAAGGTCAAAGAGGAGGTCATGAAGTGGACTCCCGACAAGGTGACCGAAGCCTGCGGCGTACCCGAGGA
>DAINBQ010000286.1:0-3923 GCA_036732825.1 Burkholderiaceae bacterium
CCGCCGGCGCCGGATCGTTCGGCAGATCAAGCTTGATCGCGTAGGAAAGCAGCGGTGCGGTGATGATGAAGATCACCAGCAGCACCAGCATGACGTCGACCAGCGGAGTGACGTTGATCTCCGCCATCGGCTGCGATCCGCTGGGTCGTTCGAATGCGCCGAAGCTCATCGAGGCTCCGCCGGCAGGCGCGATCCCATCGTCAGGTAGGCGTGCAGATCGTGCGCAAAGCCGTCGAGGTGTCCGAGCACGACGCGGTTCACGCGCGTGAAGGCGTTGTAACCGAGCACCGCCGGGATCGCGACCGCGAGCCCGAACGCGGTCATGATCAGCGCCTCGCCGACCGGACCGGCGACCTTGCCAATCGCGATCTGGCCCGACGAGGCGATGTTGATCAGCGCGTGATAGATGCCCCAGACGGTTCCGAACAGACCTACGAACGGTGCGGTGCTGCCGACCGAAGCCAGCATCGTGAGTCCCGACTCCAGCTTGCCGGACGCTTCGTTGATGCGCTGACGCAGCGCGCGCGTGATCAGCTCCGAGCGATCGATCTGGGCGGCCAGGCTGCCTTCGGAGGCGGGATGCGTCGCCGCATTCGCCGCGCCCGCGGCGAGCGGCAGGTAGATGTTCTCCCGATCGTGCGGTTTCAGGTTTGTGATCGCGGCATCGATCGACGCGGCGCCCCAGAAGAGCTCGAGTTGCGTCGTCGCACGCCGCACCCGCAGCCAGGCCCACGATTTCCAGAGGATCAGGAACCAGCTTGCCACCGACATCGCCAGCAGCAGGTAGGCAGTGAAGCGGATGACGCCGTCGGCCTGCGACCAGAAGTGAGTCAGGCCGAGCGTGCTGGTTTCCATCAGTTGAGTCCGAGAACGTCGAACATGTCGAACAGCCCGGAGCTGCGGCCCGCGAGGAACCGCGCAGCCCGCATGCTGCCGATCGCATAGGTCATGCGGCTGGTGGCACGGTGCGTGATCTCGATGCGTTCGCCGATGCCGGCAAACATCACCGTGTGATCGCCGACGATGTCGCCGCCGCGCACGGTCGCAAAGCCGATCGTTCCCGGCTTGCGTTCGCCGGTGTGTCCCTCGCGCGTATAGACGGCAATGTCCGCCAGTTGCCGGCCGGTCGCACCCGCGATCACTTCACCCATCTTCAGCGCGGTGCCCGATGGCGCGTCGACCTTGTGGCGATGGTGCGCCTCGATGATCTCGACGTCGAAGCCGTCGGCAAGGACGCGCGCCGCGAGTTCGAGCAGCTTGAGCGTGGCGTTCACGCCGACGCTCATGTTCGGCGCAAAGACGATCGCGATCTTCTCGGACGCGGCACGGATCACCTGCTTGCCGGCTTCGTCGAAGCCGGTCGTCCCGATCACCATGTTGACGCCGCCATTTAAGCAGGCACGCAGGTACTCGAGAGTCGCTTCCGGTCGCGTGAAGTCGATCAGGGTGTCGGCGGCGCGCAGGGCGGCCGGATCGCTGCTTACCTTGACTCCGGTCGCGCGGCCCAGGAACTCGCCGCAGTCGGTGCCGTGTGCCGGCGCATCGCTGCGATCGAGCGCGGCCGCGATTTGCATGTCAGGCTGAGCGAGCGCGGCCTCGATCAGCATGCGCCCCATGCGGCCCGACGCGCCGGCGATCGCAAGCTTCATCAGCGGTGTTTGGATGGCTTCAGGATTCGCGGCCGGGCGCCGGCGTCTGGATGTCGGGCGCCTTCTCCGGCTGTTTCGGCGCAGCGCGTGGCGCCTTGCGGGCGTTGGGGCCCAGGATCAGGACATCAGCGATCGACTCGGAGGGCATCTCATCCGCGGTGAAGCGGTCGAGTCGGTTTTCCTTGAAGTGGATCGTCAGCTGCCGGTTCTGCACTTCGCCGCGGCGCGGATTCAGGTAGTAGATGTAGTCCCAGCGGTCGCGGTGAAATTCGCTCGTCAGCAGCGGCGTTCCCAGCATGAACCGCACCTGTTCGCGCGTCATTCCGAGCCGCAGCTGATCAACCATTTCCTGCGTGATGATATTGCCCTGGTGCACATCGGGCCGGTACGGACCGAGAAAAGTCGGTCCCCAGTTCGCAACAGCGGACGCGCCGCTCGAAATCGTCTGGCAACCGGCGAGCAGCGCGCAGCAGATTCCGATGGAGAGGCGTGACAGGCTGCTCAACATGAGGGCCGGGGCGCGGGGAAGGTCGTTGAAAGCTCGTATGATAACCGCGCATGTCAGTGGCCACCGCCGCTGTCGAACCCGCCACCAAGAAGTCCATGCCGCACCGCCCCGCGCCGACTTCCAGCGACCTCAAGAACATCGGCCTCAAGGCCACGCTTCCGAGGTTGAAGGTGCTCGAGATCTTCCAGCGCAGTTCGGCCGAACTCGGCGTGCGCCACATGAGCGCCGAGGACGTCTACAAGGCGCTGATCGCGGAACACATCGACGTCGGCCTTGCGACTGTCTATCGCGTATTGACCCAGTTCGAGCAGGCCGGCCTGCTGAGTCGCAATCACTTCGAGGGTGGCCGCGCGATGTTCGAACTGAACGAAGGGCCGCACCACGACCACCTGGTGTGCCTGACCTGCGGGCGCGTCGAGGAGTTCGTCGATTCGGACATCGAAAGCCGCCAGCACCGGATCGCCGCCGAGCGCGGATTCCGGCTGCAGGACCATGCGCTCGCGCTCTATGGCGAGTGCACGAAGCCGAACTGCGAGTTCCGCCGCAAGGAGTGACTCAGGAGTCGATTCGCTGCCCCGTGGCCGGATCGAACCAGTGCACGGCATCCGGCTTGAATCCGAGCTGCACCGACGTGCCGGGCGGCGGATTCTCGTGGGGACCGGTGCGCACGATCAGATCACCGCCCGCGACGGTGCCGTGGATCAGGTGTTCAGCACCTAGCATCTCCACCGTCTCGACCTGCATCACGAGATTCCCGCCGCCCAGCAGCATGTGCTCGGGGCGCACGCCGAGAACCAGTTCGCGGCCCGCCAGTGGGCCGACCGACTCCGGCAATGCAACGCGCGTCCCGTCCTTCGCCTCGAACGCACGTCCGTCCGCTGCAACTCTTCCCTGGAACAGGTTCATCGGCGGCGAGCCGATGAAGCTCGCGACAAAGGTGGTCGCGGGACGCGAATAGACGTCGTCCGGCGTTCCGACCTGCTCGGCGCGTCCAGCGTTCATCACGATCATGCGCTGCGCGAGCGTCATCGCCTCGACCTGGTCGTGCGTGACGTAGAGACTCGTCGTGCGCAGCCGCCTGTGCAGCTTCTGGATCTCGAGCCGGGTCTGCACGCGCAGCTTGGCGTCGAGGTTCGACAGCGGCTCGTCGAACAGGAAGACGGCCGGCTCGCGCACGATCGCGCGGCCCATCGCGACACGCTGGCGCTGGCCGCCTGACAGCTGGCGCGGCTTGCGCGCCAGCAGCCCCTCCAGCTCGAGTATCCCGGCCGCCTGGTTGACGCGCCGCTCGATGTCGGGCTTCGGCAGCTTGCGGATCTTCAGGCCGTAGGCCATGTTGTCGTACACGCTCATGTGCGGATACAGCGCGTAGTTCTGGAACACCATCGCGCAGTCCCGGTCCTTCGGCTCGAGATCGTTGACGACGCGGTCACCGATCCGGATCGTGCCGGCGGAAATTTCCTCCAGGCCGGCGACCATCCTGAGCAGCGTCGATTTGCCGCAGCCCGACGGGCCGACCAGCACGACGAACTCGCCGTCGCTGACCGTCAGGCTGATGCCGTGCACGACCTGGTTGGTTCCGTAGCTCTTGCGCACGTCGGCAAATTCGATCGAGGCCATCTTCTTCTATTTCTCGGTTTCGACCAGGCCCTTGACGAACCACTTCTGCATCAGAAGCACGACGAGTGCCGGCGGCAGCATCGCCAGCATGGCGGTGGCCATCACGAGGTTCCACTCGTTGACGGCGTCGCCGCCGGCGATCATGC
>DAINBQ010000287.1:0-1582 GCA_036732825.1 Burkholderiaceae bacterium
CTTCAGGTTCCCCATCTACGGCTGGCACAGTTCACCCGCCGTTGCTGCGCATCCCGGGATGACCAGCAACCAAGCGTTCTGGATCTGAAAACCACCCTCGTTGTTCGGCGGTAGAAACGCCGTTTTTTTATCGTCCATAACTATCATGGTCAGACAATGACCGTTCGATGGTCAGAGCTGGCAAACAGTGGACTTTTCATGAGTGCCGTCCGAAAACCCCTTCACCTAGCGTACGTTATCCGCGCCACCCCCAATCACAGCACGCCCGCCGAGCGCAGACGAACGAGAGCCTCGCGCTTGACGGCGGGCGTCACCATTTTTTTGACAGCGGCTCTTTGAGCATCGCGTTGTGAGCAGGCGTCGGACTCCAGTTCAACAAGACCCGAAATCGCCTTAGTCCAGACAGCAAGCCGCCCATTCATCGTGATAGCAATCTCGCACTGCGGTCGAGCGCCGATTTCCCCCCCGGCGAAGAAGGACCGTAGAACACCGCCACGCCAGCGTGAGCGATGTAAATCGAGATACCGCCCGAAATTCATTATGGGGGGAGCGGGTGAAACGATTATCCGGTATTTCGATGGTTTGCGCTCTCGCGAGCGCCATGCTGATAAACGCAGCATTCCTCAGCGAGACTACTGTCGCCCAGAATGAAGGAGCGGCCGCGGTAACCGATCCGTATGCCGCGCTCGAAGCTCTTATCAAGAAGGACGAAGAGCGAAGAGCCGAAGGCGAAGAAGTTCCCATCCCCGCGGTCGACGAGGAGACCCTCTCCCTCTATCCCACCGCCGCGCAATGTGGCGAATGCCATAAGCAAATCTACGAGGAATGGTCCTCGTCGCAGCATGCCTATGCGTCGATCTCGCCGATGTTCCACAAGTTCGAGCAGAAGTTCCAGGAGCTGACCCAAGGTACGGTCGGCACCTTCTGCGTGCGCTGCCATCAGCAGGTCGGCACCCAGCTCGGCGAGGCGCGCGACACGCCGCTCTGGGCGCGTAGCAAGATCTCGACCGAGGGCGTGAGCTGCATCACCTGCCACCGGGTCAAGGAGCACTACGGCAAGGTCAACGGCGAGCGCAATGTCAAGCCGGGCAAGATCTGCGAGCCGGTCTACGGCAGCGGCGAAAAGAGCGTGATCAAAGACGTCCTCGCCAACAAGGAAACCTACTCCGTCAAAACCTGCACCGATGGGCGCGGCAACGATATCCACAATGGCATGATCACGAACGACCAGATCACCAAGTCGGAGTTCTGCGTCAGCTGCCATCAGGTTGCCGTCAACCTGGGCATCAAGCTGGAGATCGTCTGGGATCAGTATCGCGACAGCCCGGCACGCAAAGCGGGCGTCACTTGCCAGGACTGCCACATGGGCAAGGTCGCCGGAAAGCCCGAGGGCTATGCGACCGCGCCCTCCGCCGTGGTTGGCGGCAAGGAGATCAACCCGGGACGCAAGCATGCCAATCACCGCTTCATCGGCCCGGGCCATTCGATCGCGCACCCCGGCATCTTCCCTCACAACACGAAGGCCCAGGCCTTTAGCATCAAGGATTGGCTGCAGTTCGACTGGCGCGCCGGCTGGGGCACC
>DAINBQ010000287.1:1682-3922 GCA_036732825.1 Burkholderiaceae bacterium
GCGCAGCCGCAGCTCTGGGTGAACGTCGCCCTCGTCGATCCCGACGGCAAGAACATCTGGGAGTCCGGTTATGTCGACAGCAACGGCGACATGGCCAACCTGCACAGCCTGGATGTCGCCGCTGGCCGCATCAAAACGGACCAACAGCTAGTTCACTTCCAAACCATGTTCCTGACGACCAACGTCAAGGGCACGGAGCGCGAGATGTACCTGCCGGTGAACTTCGACATCGATCCGCTGCCGCATCTGCGTCCGCCGGGGGTCCCGACCACCGTTCTCAACCATCCGCCGCTGGTGCGCATGGAGAACCGCTCGCTGCCGCCGCTCGGTGAAAAGGTGGTCGAGTACCAAGTGCCGGGTGATCTGATCAAGAAGCCGGGCAAGTACCGCCTCGCCTTCCGCATGCGGAGCCGTGCCGAGCCGATCTACTTCATGCGCTTCGTCGGTTCCACCACGGAAATGGAGCAGAGCATGAACGAGCGGATCATGAACTTCCACGACCTCGTGGTGGAGCTCGAAGTGAAGCGCTAGCAGCGAAAAGCCGAAGGTTTCGCATTGGGGATCGGGGGGTCCAACGAAGCGAGTGCCACAACGGCTTCCACGTGACTTGTAACGCAAAAGGCAATCTTCGGTACCGTGCCACGACAACGACCGCCGCTATCGCGCTGGTAGCCGGTGGTTACCTCGTGATGTCCGGCACGACTGCAGAACCTGCGGCAGCAGAAAGCAGCAGCAAGGCCCGCAAGGAAGACAAATTGATCCAAGACGCTTTCCGACCCGATCCGCAGTACGATGCCAAGTACAATGCCCAGGGGCAGGTCGACATCTACGGCGCGAAGAGCCCCGTCGAGCCGCCGCGCCCGCCGGTTGAGCTAGGTCGCCAGCAATACACCTCCGGCGCATACGACGAGAGCAGCACCCTCCTGGGTCGATTGAATCCGCTGCTACCGGGCCTCGCCGTCTACGGCGACTGGCGGACGGCGGTCGCCTACAACAACAACAACGGCAAGGATATTGCCCAGATCGCGACCCGGCTGAACATCGACGTCGACTTGAAGATCACCGGCACTGAACGAATACACGCCTTCTTCACGCCGATTCAGGACGACAACATATACACCCGCTTCGAGTTCGGCGGCGGCGACGGCGATGAGCTGTTCAACGATGAGTTCGATCCCGACCCGGCGACGCTGTTTTTCGAGGGTGACTTCGGCTCCCTGTATTCCGGTTTCTCCGGTAAGGAAGCCAGTTTCGACCTGCCCTTCACTGTCGGTCTCTTCCCGCTGTTCCTGCAGAACGGGATCTGGGCGAACGACGCGATCCTCGGCGGCGCGGTGACCCTCCCCGCGAAGAACTCGGCGGCGCTGGGCCTTGCCAACTTCGACATCACCTTCTTCGCCGCGTTCGACAATGTCGACAACGCGGGCAACATCTCAGTGGACGAGGACGACAACCCCCTCTATGGCGTAACCGCCTTCGTCGACGCCTTCGACGGTTTTATCGAAACGGGCTACGGCCTGATAGAGGGCCGCGACGAACTGGACGGCATTCTGACGCACTTCCTGACCGCCGCTTACACCCGTCGCTATTACAACACCTTGTCGAACTCGACCCGCTTGTTCGCGAACTTCGCGGACGACCCCTTCGCGGACTTCCTGGACGACCTCGAAGGGGAAAACGACGGCTTTGCCATTATTTCGGAAAACAGCCTGATCTCGGGCTTGCCGAGCACGCTGATCCCCTACGCCAACTTCTTCGTCGGCTTCGGCAACCCTCAGCCTCTGGTCGATGGCAATAACGCGGGCATATTGAAGAACGTCGGCATCAACTTCGAAACAGACGCCCTGACCGGCTACCCGAAACTCGACGACACCGGCTCCAACGCCTTCGGCGGCGCGATTGGCTTGCAGTATCTCTTCAATCTGGATCAGCAGCTCGTCTTCGAGGTGGCCATGGTGCAGCCCTTCGAGGATGACGGCATCGGCGCCCAAGACGCGCAGTACGGCTTCGGTGTTCGCTATCAGGTTCCGATCAACCGGGCCTGGCTGTTCCGCGCCGATGCGACCTATCAGATCCTCGCGGTCGCCGACGAAGACAACTTCGAAGACATCTTCGACGGCAACTTCGAAGACAATTTCGGCATCCGCGCCGAGTTCCGCAGGAAGTTCTGACCGATCGCGGATGACGGCTCCGTCATCCTAATTGCCGACGCATTTCCGGGCGTCCATCCAAGCTCGGCG
>DAINBQ010000288.1:0-3918 GCA_036732825.1 Burkholderiaceae bacterium
TCGCGCTCGAGCGCTGCACGCCGGTGTTCATGTAGGCCTCGTTGTCGTAGCAGATATAGAGCACGTCGTCGTTGCGCTCGAACATGCCCGACAGGCAGCCGAACCCGATGTCCGTCGTGCCGCCGTCACCGCCCTGTGCGATGACGCGCACCTTGTCCTTGCCCTGCACGCGGATCGCTGCAGCGACGCCGGAAGCGACCGCGGCCGCATTGCCGAACAGCGAGTGGATCCAGGGGATCTGCCACGAAGTCTCCGGGTACGGCGTGGAAAAGACCTCGAGGCAGCCGGTCGCATTCACCGCGATCAGCTGGTTGTTCGTCGCGCGCATCGCGGCGTCGATCGCGTAGCGCGCGCCGAGCGCCTCGCCGCATCCCTGGCAGGCGCGATGGCCCGAGTTCAGCGAATTGGTCCGCTGCATGTTGGCCTGCACGCTGCGCTCTTCCTCGGCCAGCAGGCGATTGCCGACCGTGAACGTGCCGGTCTGGTAGAACTTGACGGTCTGAAGTGCGTCGCCCATCTGTCACCCCACTTTCGACGCAACGGTGCCCAGGCTCTTCAGAATCGCCTCGGCGGTCGGGCCCGTGCGCCGCGCCTGGCGTTCGCGCTGCAGTTCGTGCATCACGACCTCGCGGTTCAGGTCGAGGAAAGTGACGGCTTCGAGTTCGTCGCGGCCCGCTGATTCGAGCAGCTTGACCAGCGACGCACGCGTGATCGCACGGCCACCGAGGCCGGCGACGACGGTGTAACCCTTCAGCACGACTCCGGAAAGCGCCTTGCGCACGCCGTCCGACACGATTCCGCCGAGTCCGACCGCGAAGGACTTTTCGAGCACGACGACCCGCTTCGCGTGCTGCAGCGCGGACCGCACCGCGCCCAGCGGGAACGGACGGAACGAACAGAGACTGACCGAACCCACCTTGACGCCCTGCTCGCGCATTGCGTCGACCGCTTCCTGCACGGTGCCGTTGACAGAACCCAGCGCGACGACGATGGTCTCGGCGTCCTCGGTGCGATAGGTCCGCAGCAGACCGCCGGAATCGCGCCCGAAATGGGTCTTGAACTCCGCGGCCAGGCGCGGGATCAGCTCGAGCGCGCGCAGCTGGTTGTGATGCGCGAGATAGCGCACCTCGGTGAACGCCTCCGGTCCGACCATCGCGCCGATGCTGACCGGCTCGGCCGGGTCCAGTATCTGGCGTGGTTCGAACGGAGGCAGGTATGCATCGACCTGCGCCTGGGTCGGCATGTCGACCCGTTCATAGGCGTGCGTCAGGATGAAGCCGTCCATGCAGACCATGACCGGGCACGACAGCGCCTCCGCGAGCTTGAATGCCTGGATGTGCAGGTCGAGCGCCTCCTGGTTGGTTTCCGCGAACAGCTGGATCCAGCCGGCGTCGCGCATCGACATGCTGTCGGAGTGGTCATTCCAGATGTTGATCGGCGCCCCGATCGCGCGGTTCCCGATCGTCATCACGATCGGCAGGCCGAGACCGGCGGCGTTATAGACCGCCTCGGCCATGAAGAGCAGACCCTGGCTGCTGGTCGCCGTATAGGTACGCGCTCCGGTGGCCGCTGCGCCGATCGCGACCGACAATGCAGCGAACTCCGATTCGACGTTGATGTATTCGCAGCCCTGGAGCTCGCCCGACTTCACCATCTCGCCGAGGCCCTCGACGATGTGCGTCTGCGGCGTGATCGGGTAGGCGCAGATCACCTGCGGGCGGGCCAGCGCGATCGCTTCCGCGACGGCCATCGAGCCCTCGATCTGCCTAAGCATGCACGCCCTCCTGTTCCTTGCGCACGCGTTCGAAGGCGGAGGTCGCGGCCGCGACATTGCCTTCACCGACCTTGCCGGCGAACTTGTCACGGATCGCCGCGATGACCGATTCGAGCTTGACGACGCCGGTCAACGCGGCGAATGCCGCCAGCAATGGCACGTTGGGAACCGCGCGGCCGACATGTTTGAGAGCGATCTCGGTGGCCGGCAGCGTGAACAACTTGTAGCGGTTCGAGGCGACCAGTTCACCGAGCCCAAGTTCGTCCGGGCCCCGGGTCGCGTTGATCAGCACTGTGCCGCCCGGCCGCAATCCGTTGAAGAGGTCCACCTGATGCAGAAGCGTCGCGTCCTGGATGATCAGCGCGTCCGGCTCCATCACCGGTTCGCGCGATCGGATCGGCGTGTCGCCGATGCGGCAGAACGCCATCACCGGCGCGCCCATGCGCTCCGAGCCGAAGCTCGGAAACGCCTGCGCGTGTCGGCCCTCTAGGAACGCTGCAACCGACAGCAGCTCGGCGCCTGATACGACGCCCTGCCCGCCTCGGCCGTGAATTCGGACCTGAAGCATGTTTCCTCTACCGCTCGGATTCGCTCGGGCGTCCTGTGCCGAACGCTTCTATTGCGCCGCATCGTGGCATCGCTTCTCATAACGCGGTTGACCCCGGTCAAGCCGCCCGCCGACGCGATGCCGCCGACCGCGCTTGATAAGTATCAACGCCCGTGTCACCCCGAGGCCGAAACTTCGCGTCACATCGTGGAAAGGAATTCCGCCACGTGTCCCCGCCCGCGTCGACCGAAGGAGCTTGCTGAATGACTTCCCAAGCACAGGCAATTGGACGCTCCCCGGCGCGTCCGCGCAAGAGCCGCTGGCCCGCGAGGCTCGATTTCGCGCAGAGCGCGAGCGGACTGCTGCTCGGCCTCTTCATGTGGGGCCACATGTTCTTCGTTTCGTCAATCCTGATCAGTCCCGATGCGATGTGGACGATCACCAAGATGTTCGAAGGGTATTTCTTCTTCGGCAAGGCCTACCCCGGAATCGTGTCGGTTGTCGTCGCCGGCGTGTTCACTCTCTTCATTGCGCACGCGGCGCTCGCGCTGCGCAAATTCCCGATCAATTACGGCCAGTACCGCGTCTATCGCGATCACATGGGGATGATGCGGCACGAGGACACGACGCTCTGGTACTGGCAGGTCGTGACCGGCTTCGCGATGTTCTTTCTCGCGTCCGTGCACCTGTACCAGATGCTGATGCATCCGGGCCTGATCGGTCCGTACGAGTCGGCCGACCGCGTGTGGAGCGGGCGCTGGTGGCCGCTGTATCTGATCCTGCTGTTCGCGGTCGAAATGCACGGCGGCATCGGGCTCTACCGGCTTGCCGTCAAGTGGGGCTGGTTCGCAGGCAAGGATCCCAACGCTTCGCGCAAGAACCTGAAGCGACTCAAGTGGGCGCTGACCGTGTTCTTCCTCGCGCTCGGACTGGCCACTCTGGCTGCCTATATCAAGATCGGCATCGCGCACCAGGACCGCGTCGGCGAACGCTACGTGCCGACGTGGCAGCGTTCCGCCGCGCCGCCCGCCGCGCCCGCAGTTCCACAGCCGATCACGCCCGGGAGCGTCAAATGAAGGTCACCTACACGGACGTGCTGGTTATCGGCGGCGGGCTCGCCGGACTGCGGCTGGCGATCGCCGCCAAGCGTCGCGGACACGACGCGATCATCCTGTCGCTGGTCCCCGCGAAACGCTCGCACTCAAAGGCGGCGCAGGGCGGCATGCAGGCGAGCCTCGGCAACGTGATCAAGGGCCAGGGCGACAACGAGGACGTGCACTTCGAGGACACGGTGCGCGGCAGCGACTGGGGCGCCGACCAGGACGTCGTGCGCATGTTCGTCAACACGGCGCCCAAGGCGGTGCGTGAACTCGCAGCCTGGGGCGTTCCATGGAGCCGCGTGCGCAAGGGCGACCGCCAGGTCGTCATCAACAGCCAGAAGGTGACGATCACCGAACGTGACGAGGCGCACGGCCTGGTCGCGCAGCGCGACTTCGGCGGCACCAAGAAGTGGCGCACCTGCTATGTCGCCGACGGCACCGGCCACGCGATGTTGCAGGCGGTCGGCGACCAGGCGATAGCCGCGTCGATCCCTGTT
>DAINBQ010000289.1:0-3858 GCA_036732825.1 Burkholderiaceae bacterium
GGCCGGCACGCGCCAGCCTGACCGTGACCTCGCCCTGTGACTCGGTGCCCGTCGTAATCGCGTTCACCGAGTAGAGCAGCAGTTCTGAGCCGCTCTTCACGCGGCTTTCGATCGCCTTCAGCGAAGCGTCAACCGGGCCGTTGCCGTCGGACTCGGCAGCGACTTCCTCGTGTCCGATCGAGAAGACGATGCGTGCGTGCGGCCGTTCGCCCGTTTCGGATCTCTGCGCCATCGAGATCAGCTTGAAGTGCTCGTCGTGCGGCGTCACGGTCTCGTCGGAGAACAGCGCCTGGATGTCCTCGTCGTAGATCTCGGACTTGCGGTCGGCAAGTTCCTTGAAGCGCGCGAACGCCGCGTTCAGTTCCGTTTCGCTGTCGAGCGGAATGCGCAGGTCCTGCACCCGCTGCTTGAATGCGTTGCGGCCCGACAGCTTGCCCAGCACGATCTTGTTCGCGGCCCAGCCCACGTCCTCGGCGCGCATGATCTCGTAGGTGTCGCGCGCCTTCAGCACTCCGTCCTGATGGATCCCCGACGCATGCGCGAAGGCGTTGGCGCCGACCACGGCCTTGTTCGGCTGCACCGGGAAGCCGGTGATGCCGGAGACCAGCTTCGATGCGGGAACAATCTGCGTCGTGTCGATTCCCAGTTCGAGACCGAAGAAGTCGCGTCTCGTCTTCACCGCCATCACGACCTCTTCGAGCGAGCAATTGCCGGCGCGCTCGCCCAGGCCATTGATCGTGCACTCGACCTGGCGCGCCCCGCCGATCTTCACTCCTGCGAGCGAGTTCGCAACCGCCATGCCGAGGTCGTTGTGGCAATGGACCGACCAGACAGCCTTGTCGGAATTCGGGATGCGCGTGCGCAGGTCGGCGAGGAACCGGCCGTACAGCTCGGGCACCGCGTAGCCGACGGTGTCCGGAATGTTGATCGTCGTCGCGCCCTCGGCGATGACAGCCTCCAGCACGCGGCACAGGAAGTCCGGTTCCGAGCGATAGCCGTCTTCCGGCGAGAACTCGACGTTGTCGGTGAACTGTCGCGCGAACCGGACTGCGAGCTTGGCCTGTTCGAACACCTGCTCGGGCGTCATCCGCAGCTTCTTCTCCATGTGCAGCGGCGACGTCGCGATGAAGGTATGGATGCGCTTGGACTTGGCCCCGGTCAGCGCCTCTGCCGCCCGGCTGATGTCGCGATCGTTGGCGCGCGCGAGCGAGCACACGGTCGAGTCCTTGATCGCGTTCGCGATCGACTTCACGGCGTCGAAGTCGCCGTTGGACGAGGCGGCAAAACCCGCCTCGATCACGTCCACGCGCAGGCGCTCGAGCTGCTTGGCGATGCGCAGCTTCTCCTCCTTCGTCATCGAGGCGCCGGGGCTCTGCTCGCCATCGCGAAGCGTCGTGTCGAAGATGATCAGGCGGTCGGTCATGGTGGCTCCAGATGCGGAACGGTCGTACGTGTCCTTCGGCTGCCTGGCTCTTGGCACAGGCGCGGGTACTGCTCGAATTGTGGGTCGGGGGTCAGCTGCGCGCGGGGCGCAGCAGCGGCGGCAGCAGGCGCAGCGCCGCGGCGGAACTGAGGTCGGTAATGCGGATCGCGGTGAGATCGGTGCGGATCATGTGCGCGGACTATATGCCGAAAGCAGGCGGCGAACAACTCGACTGCTGGCCTCTGATGGTTGCTTGATGACTCACGCTCCTGCGCCCTGACCGCGCTGCGGCGTACCTCGACTCCGAGGCCGTCGCGGCGGGTGTTCTCCATCCACCGGTGCTCCCTGCGGGCGAGCAGATTTCTGGATGGCATCGTGCGGGAGCAGGCCGCAGTGCCTGGCGACCACGCCTACCCGGCCCGCCGGGCTGGCATTACTTGCGCACCCGCCGCAAGGCGTCCGCTGCGCGAGGCACCCCACAGCACGCTCACGGCACCGAGGCTCCGGTGATTTCCGAAAGCCACCGACGCCGCAGCAAGGCGTCATCACCGCGCGCGCATCGGCAATTGACTGTGACCACACAGCACGGCGCTCCGACTGCGCTGTGGGGTGCCTCGCGCAGCGGGACTCAGGCGGCGGGCCTGCCAGTCAGCGGATACGGCGGGCCGAGCAGTTCGTTAGCCGCAAGGCACGCCGCCTCGACAGGGGCAGCAATACACGAAAGCTGCGCGCCCGCAGGGATCGCCCTCGGGCGTTGGATGACCGCCGCCGAGTCCCGCGGAGTCGAGGTACGCCGCAGCGCGGTCGGTGCTAGACCGACTTCGGCGGCTCGGCGGGCGTCGGCTTTGCCGGGTTCGGCTCGTTGCGCCACCAGCGCCAGCCCCAGTAGAGGTAACCGGAGACTGCGTAGCAGCAGAACAGCGTGAACAGTGCAATCGGCGGATCGGACGACACGACGAAGATCACTGCGATCAGCGCGACCAGCACCCAGAACGGGACGCTGCGCCCCACCTGGAAACTCTTGCCGCTGTAGAACGGTGCGCTGGAGACCATCGTGAATCCCGCATAGACGGTGAGCCCGAATGCGACCCACGGCATCCACGACTCCTTGATCGGGAACTTGTTGTCGATCGCCAGCCAAACGAAGCCTGCGATCAGCGCGGCCGAGGCCGGGCTCGGCAGTCCCTGGAAGAACCGCTTGTCGATGACACCCAGGTTGGCATTGAAACGCGCGAGGCGCAATGCTGCGCCGGCGCAATAGACGAAGGCCCCGGCCCAGCCCCAGCGGCCGAGTTCGTTGAGTATCCATTCGTACATCACGAGTGCGGGCGCGACGCCGAAGGAAGTCATGTCCGACAGCGAGTCGAACTGCTCGCCGAAGGCGCTCTGCGTGTTGGTCAGGCGGGCGACTCGGCCGTCCATGCCGTCGAGCACCATCGCGGCGAAGATCGCGATCGCCGCCAGCTCGAAGCGCTGGTTCATCGCCTGCACGATCGCAAAGAAGCCGGCGAAGAGCGCGGCCATCGTGAACAGGTTGGGCAGCAGGTAGATTCCGCGCCGGCGCGCGGTTCGCGGCATGTCTTCGCCGATCGGAGTTCCGGCCGGGAGGCCGTACGGACGTTTGCGCCGGCGGAATCGCATCACAGCTCCGCGATGATCGTACGGGTCGCGTACACGATGTCACCCGCGGCGACCTCGGGGCGCGCGCCGAGCGGCAGGTAGACGTCGACGCGCGAGCCGAAGCGGATGAAGCCGTAGCGCTCGCCGCGCGCCAGCGCTTGCCCCGGTTTCACGTAGCAAAGGATGCGCCGCGCGATCAGGCCGGCCACCTGGACCACCGAGATCCGTTCGCCGCTCGCCAATTTCAGGACCAGCGCATTGCGCTCATTCTCCGTCGACGCCTTGTCGAGATCGGCATTGACGAACTTTCCCCGCGAGTACTCGACCCGTTCGACGACGCCATCGACCGGCGACCGGTTGCTGTGAACGTTGAAGACATTCATGAAGACGCTGATCAGCAGCGTATCGCGCTGCGTGTACGGATCGCGCACTTTTTCGACCTTGACAACGCGGCCGTCGGCCGGAGCCAGCACCGCATTCGCCTGCGCCGGCACCTGCCGGGGCGGATCGCGAAAGAACTGGATGACGAAGACCGCGATCAGCCAGAACGGAATCGACCAGACGAACCCGGCCAGCACCCAGACGAGGATCGCAGCCGCCAGCGCGCCGCCGATGAATGGCCAGCCTTCACGGGCGAGGATGGGATGCGGATAGTTCAAGCCTCGGGCCCTCGCGGATTCAAGGCCGTATGGTATCGGAAGCTCGCCCGCGGACTCCCGGCGCGACCGCGCGCCACGCCGGCAGCGCTCGAATCTGCAGACCTGCTTACTGTGCCAGCAGCCGCGCCTTGCCGGACACGGTGAGGCGCTCGATCG
>DAINBQ010000290.1:0-3827 GCA_036732825.1 Burkholderiaceae bacterium
CAGCGGCGTCCGCAGCGGACAGGCTCGAATTCAGGAAGGCCGCCCGCACGCCGGCTTCGTCGAGCGCCGCGACCTGGTCCTGCATCAACGCGATCAGCGGCGACACGACGACACCGGTGCCAGGGCGCAGCAGCGCGGGGATCTGGTAGGTGAGCGACTTGCCGCCTCCGGTCGGCATCAACACCAGCGCATCGCCGCCGGCGACCACGTGCTCGATGACTTCGGCCTGGAAGCCGCGGAATTCGTCGTAGCCGAAGGTGTCCTTGAGGATCGAGAGGGCGGCGCGCGGTTTCATCGGGGCCGAGGTTACCGAATGCCGTCGCAAAAGCCGCGCGATGCAGCGGCGGGCGCTACGATCCGCCCTTCCCCTCGATCCCGAACCCGATGAACGCGCCCGCCCCCCCGATCCCCGCCTCCCGCGAGTTCACCTTCCTCGGCGTCACCTACGGCATGTTCGCCTGCGGCCTGTTCCTCGTCTGGCCCGCGCTGATCGGCCTGGTGCTCGCGTACATCAAGCGCGACGACGTCGCGGACACATTCCTCGCGTCGCACTACCGCTGGCTGATCCGTACCTTCTGGTGGTGGACGATTCTCTGGATCGCGGCGATCGCCGCCATTGCAGGAGCGGTGATCCCGAACGCGATCCTGATATCGGATGCGGTGCGCTCCGGCAGCTACTTCATGATCCCGTGGTCGATGATCGGCGCGGCGGTGGTCGGCGGCATCGCACTGATGTTCATCTGGCTGTGGGTCGTCTACCGGCTGACCCGCGGTGCGCTGCGACTAAGCGACGGGCGCGCGGTTCCCTGAGACTCCGTCTTGCCGGCAGCTGTCAGGCGTGGGCCGGGCATCGCCCGGCCCACATTGCTGCGCTATAGCGTCCGCAAAAAGGCGACGAGGTCGGCTTTCTCGTCGGCGGTGAAGCCGATCTCGAAGCGCGTGTCGTAGAAGTCGACCGCCTCTGCCAGATCCTTCGCCATGCCGTTGTGGAAATACGGTGCGCGGCCAGCCAGGGCACGCAGGATCGGACCCTTGAAACGCCCGATGTCGTTCCATTTGCCGGTCATCAGCGCGCGGCCCGGATCGGTGGTTTGCATCGTCTCGCCACTCGTCTTGTTGCGCAGCGTGTAGAGCGGCATGTCGGGCGTCCGCCGCGCCGCATCCGAGACGCCGATGTTGATCGGCAGCGGCACCGAGTGGTGTCCGATGTTCGGCGAGTTGTGACAGGTGGTGCAGGTGCCGGGAATCGTCTCGATGTTCAGGTCATCGTTCAGCCCGGAGACACCGCGGATCTGGATCGGCTTGCTGTTGAACAGCGCCTGGCCACGCTGCACCGCGCGCCGGGCAGCCGCCACGCGCGCGCCTACCTTCGGGTCTGAAAAGCCGGGGTCCGGCTGCGCGTTGGCCCAGGCGTCGTACGCCGTCATCACGGTAGCTGTGAACGGTGCCCGTGACCGATAGTCGCCGGCCAGCGTGTCGTTGATACCGAAGTAGAAGGTCTCGTTCGACAGCGCGACCGGGCCACCGCGCGCGTCCTGCACGGTCAGATGTCCGGCATTGCGGTCGAACACCTGCGCGGTGAAAAGCCCGGTCTGGAAGTCGATGATCGCCTTGCGCTGCTCGGCGGTCAGCGGCTGTGTCGCCTGCGCGTGATCGCGCGTCGCGCTGCTCGACTGACTGTCCAGACTGAAATGAAGCGACGCGAAGCAGGCCGTGGTGCCGAACGTGCAATCGAGCGAGCTCGGATCCTTGAAGGTCTCGCGTCCGTCCCACATCACGGTGCTCAGGTACTTGATGTTCGCAGAGGGCAGCGGTCGCCGGAACAGTGACAGTTCCTTCGCGCTGGCAAAGCCGTACGGATCGTCGACCGCAACCAGTTCGAACTCGGCGCCGTCCGGAATCCCGATCCCGACGCGGATCAGCCCTTTGTTCAGCAGCATGCTGTAGGCGCTGCGGCGAGCTTCGACCGTCGAAACATCTGCAACCGGTGAGTTCGAGCCGTCAACGGTGCGGAAAATGGGATCCGTGCCCTTTGTGCGTTCGAAGCGGGCCTGAACACCGCCCGGAGTGATGCTCCACCCTTCGCCCTGAATGTGGCAGCTTGAACAACTGCGGCCATTGACGCCAAGGCTCTGGAAAAACGGTCCGGTGCGGTCAATGACGCCGGTCATGCTGAAAGTCGCGGCGAAGCCACTGTCGTTTTGAGTCGGCACCAGATTTGGAAGCGCAGGAGGGCCCCCGGTCGGCGCGAAGGCGGCGCCGGCGAACGTTGCTGCGGCGGCTTCCATAGCCGGGTCGGTCAGTTGGGAATCCGGTGGAGCTGCCACGACCGGCGCATCGGGTGACGACCCGCCGCAGGCCGCAAGCAAAAGGATGGTTGCCGTCATTGCAGTCGTGTTGCGCATTGCGTCCTCCCCAGTGTTTGAATGATCCCGGTCCACCGCCCGCAGAACGTGAGGCTTCGGACCGGCTCTACCCCAGAGATCGCAAAGAGGGCGAAGAAGACGACAAACCGTGAATATTCAGGTGCGGCGCCGCAACACGCGGCCGGTCAGGCAGGGCACAGCAAGGCGGGGGATGAAGGAGGGGAGAACGGGATGCGTGGGATGAAGGAGGGGAAAACGGGAGTCTGCGGGAAGCCTGCAGGCCCAGCGCCGCAAAGCGACCTAGAGCCCTGCGCTCATAGATTCAGCGGCCTTGCGCCAGCGATGATCTGCATCGAGCGTGTCGGCAAATTGCCGAGAAGCCAGCCCCAGATGGCTGCGCGCTGCCGGACGGTCGTCTTCCGCGAGCGCGATGCGCGCAAAGAGAAGGTATGCGGCTCCGACCCATGCGCTGGACTGGCCGTCGATGATTTTTGCGGAGGCCAGCTTGAGCGCCTGCTCTGCGTGCGGGCGCGCCCTTTCCGGATCACCCTGCTCGAGCCGACCGAACCCTGCCGCAAGAAACCCCTGAAGAACGACGAGGCGGGGGGCGCCCTCGATCAATGCTGCCTCCAGCGCGTCCAGCGCGGGACCCAGGTCTCCAGAATCGCGTGCACCCAACGCGAGCTCCACACGAATCCGGGCCGCCTCCACGCGCTCGCGTGGCCGCGGCGGCCCCTTGGTCAACCTGGCTTCGTAGCGGCGAAGCGTCGAGCGCGCCTCGCCGTAACGTCCCTGCAGCACGTAGGAAACGGCAAGGTCCAGCGTCGCGCCACGGACATTGGGCTCTTGTCCCTCGCGTTCGTATATCGGTAATGCGCTTCGCAGCCATACCGCCGCTTTCTCCGCACCGCCTCCCAGCAGCGCGTGCCGCGCCAGCTTGGGAATGAAGAAAGGCGGCGGTGGGCCATCGCCTTCCATGGTTGCGAAGCGCTGCAAGAGGACCCGATCGACTTCGATGGCTTCCGAGAACCGCCCGAGGTCGGTCAATAATTCGGCTTCGCGGTCAAGTTCGATCTGACTCGACAAGGTCGCCTCGCTGCCCAGCGACTCGTTCAACGCGCGGACGCGCCGTGACACCGCGAGAGCTGAGACCAACTCGCCTCCCATTGCATGAATGAAGGCAAGAGATGCCAGCGAGTTCAGGTACAGGCGCGTCTTCTCGAGTCCGTCGCGCTCCAATTGACGGAGCCATCGCTCCATCTGGGCGACGCCGCGTGCGTGATCCCCGGTCTCGGTCGCCAACATGGCATCGGCGCGGTAGCACTCGAAACCCGCAGCGGAAAGCAGTCGCGCTGCGCTGCCCATCAATCGCAGGCCTTCCGCGACATGTGGTCGCGCTGCCTCGGTGTTGCCTGCCCGGATCAGCTCGTACGCTTTCACACACGCCAGCGTTGCGCGTAC
>DAINBQ010000291.1:0-3778 GCA_036732825.1 Burkholderiaceae bacterium
CCAGCGTACCGCCAGCGCTTGACCCTGCTGCTCTCAGCAGTTCTGACGTTGCTGCTCGAACCGTTGGCGGCGGCGGCCGGGAGTGACGCAGCCATATACCGCGGCTCGGTAGAGGTGGTGCCGAATAACGGGAGATCCTGTTATCCGGACATGCGCGCCACCCACGAGGTGGAATTGTTTCTGTCGGGCCCCGAAGAGTCGGGACCCGCTTACCTTGTCTTGACGCCCGGATACGCCTACGCGCTTGATCGAGCCGCGGAGCGAGAACCGAACTCCGGGAGGATGGAGTTCGTACGCCCGCCGATTCATCACGAGAAGAGCCCTTACTTCGCGCCGCGCGCGGCGAGCGTGACTCGAACGGATTCGGGGTTCCGACTGGCCATCGACTGGGCGCCGCTCGAGGACTGCGTGGCAGAGAGTGCCGCCTTCGTGCTCGCTCGCACGTCAGCGGATGCGGAGCGCCAACTGCGATTCTGGCAGCGCCGTGACCAGTTGCTCGTAGAAGGCGAGACGGCGAGAAAGGCTCGACAACCCTTCGAGTCCGAGCGGGCCGCCAGAGAGTTGTTCGAGATGCTCGTCGCCGAACGCGGCCTTTTGTCGCCGGAGACGATGGCGGCAGCTCGCGGACTGGCGTCGTTCGGTGCCGCTGCCGGCAGGGCCCAGTCCGCGGTGGAGCCTGCCCGCAGGGCTCACGAGGCTGCCCGCGCCGCGGCACCCTACTCGTCGCGGCTCGTTCAAATGGCCACCAACCTCCTTGCTGGCGCTCTCAGCGATGCGGGAGCATTCCGGGAGTCACTCGAGAATTTCCGCCGCGGGTTTGACGAGCGAGAGACATTCGTCGACCGCCTTCACGTCGATCAGCTGGACGCCCTCGTCTGGATGTCGTACCTGCATGACCGGCTCGACGAGCCCACGGCCGCGCTGGAGATTGCGCAGGAAGCACTCAAGCGCGACACGGAATTCTATGGCCGAGGCAGCGAGAAGTCCGCCGAGTCGGCACTGTTTGTGTTCGCGCGGCAGATGCGCCTTGGGCGGCCGCTGGCGGCCCTGGAACTGGCCGAATACTCGTACGAGAGCCGTCTGAAACTGCATGGTCCAGATGCGGTGCCGACACTGACGTCGCTCAATGCCGTGGCGGTGGTCAACAGTTCCTGGTTACAGCGGCCAGAAGTGGCGATGCCCTTGTTCGAGCGGATCCGGACTGCGCTGGTGCCGATGGCAGATAGCGGCGATCAACGGGCCCGAGACCAGCTATCCACGGTGACGTTCAACCTGGCAAACACGCAGCGACGCGTGGGACTCCGACAACAAGCGCTCGAGACCGCGAAGGAGGCGCATCGGCTCTACCTCGAAGAATCGCGCCCGACCGATTCGCGCCGCTACTCGCCCGCGATATTGATGGTGGCGCTGTACTCCGACCTCGGTCTCGCGGCCGAAGCCGTCAAGCAGGGCGAAGCACTGCTCGCCGACATTGAAAAGCACCTGCCCGGCAACCTCGGTCTGCGTGTCGTCGTGCTTGACGTGCTCGCCCAGGCAAACGCCCGCGCAGGAAATCCGCAGGCAGCACTGAGAATGTGGAGCGAGGCGCACGCACTTGCGCTGAAGTCGTATCCGCCGACCGGTTTGCCCAGGCTGATGATGCTGCGCCCGTATGCGGACTTGCTCGAACGCGAGGGCCTGCTGACCGATGCCGTCGCACGCCGGCGCGAACTCGTGGACGGCGTGGAGGCGCTCATGCTGCAGGCCGCAGCGCTCGGCGACACTCGCGCAGATGCATTTTCCGCCTTTGCCGAGTCGTATCGTCGGCTCACACATTCATGGGTCGGGCTGGGAAATTTGGAGGAAGCGCTGCGAATCGCGCAGCGAACCAAGGCCCGGTTGCTTCTGGAAACGGTCGCGCTGCGAGGAGCAATCGATGTGGTCGACTTCGATCCTGCCGATCGCGAGCAACTTCGAACGCTGGACGCGGCTCGCGCCGCCGCAGAGCGCAAGGTCCTGTCGGCGGATCTGGCGGGGTTTGCCATGGCGGAAATCGAACGCAACCGGGCGGTGCGTGAATTCAACGCGCAGGTGGAGCAGCTACGCACGAAGTCCCCGAAGTTTGCGGCTTTGACGCACGTTGAGCCGGCTGACAGCGCGACATCTCGAGCGATGTTGGAACCGGGGTCCATCTTTATCGAGACCATCGTCGGCAATCAGCAGACAATCCTGTTCCTGCTCGCACGCGATCGGCCCCTGTCGGCGCATGTCGTTCCAACACCGACCAGGCTTGCAGCCGTCATCGAGGCTTATCGAATTGCGCTACTGCCGAGCGCCGCGCGGGCCGGCACCGGGGTCTGGCGACTCGAAGATGGCAGCTTTGCCGCCTCGGTGCAGCGCCCCGCCGATGCAGTCGAACGGGTCGAGCAGCACAGTGAAATCGGCACGTGGTTGTCGCGCCACCTGTTGACGCCCGTCGAGTCCGAGCTTCGACCATATTCTCGCTGGATCATCGCGCCCGACTCTGCGATCGCGCATCTTCCCTTCGATGCGCTGCCATGGAATGGGAAACCGCTGGTTGAGCAGGTTGTGCTCACGACCACGCAATCGCTTAGTGTCTATTCATTGGGGCGCCGGCTAGGGGGTGCGACGCCAATGTCGATCGGGCCGCGCCAACGCTGGCTTGGTCTCGGCGCGCCCCACTATGGGGCATTGAACAAGTCTCTTCAGTCCGCCCGATCCGTCGACCGGGTCGAACTCGCAACCCGCGCCCCGCAGCGCGACGCTAGCCTGCGCAGTCAGTACGCCCCGTTACCGTACGCGATGAGCGAGCTGAAAGCCGTGGCCCGCATGTTCAACCTGCCGACCTTGATCGTGGGCGCCGATGCAACGGAGAGTCGCCTCCGCGCGCTGGATCGCAGCGGAGAGCTCAGTCGATTCGATGTCTTGCACTTTGCCGCGCATGCGACGGTCAATCCGCAACGCGCCGCGCTGTCCGCGCTCGTGCTCGGCTCCTCCTCCGACTCGCCCGACGACGATGGTCTGCTCACCGCAGCCGAGATGACGCAATTGCATCTGAACAGCCAGCTTGTGGTGTTGTCGGCCTGCGAGACCGCCCTCGGGCAACGCGTCTCGGGCGAAGGCGTGCTCGGCCTTCCGTACGCTCTGTTCATTGCCGGCAATCGCAATGCACTGCTGACACTATGGCCGGT
Source organism: Burkholderiaceae bacterium (assembly GCA_036732825.1). Lineage (GTDB taxonomy): Bacteria > Pseudomonadota > Gammaproteobacteria > Burkholderiales > Burkholderiaceae_F > DAINBQ01. The sequence goes on from DAINBQ010000291.1 coordinate 3,192, forward strand.
TGCAGACGAGGCGACTTCCCGGTTCATCCGCGCATTTTTCGCCCGCGTTGTCCGCGGCGAATCGATGCCAGCTGCACTAACCGCCACAAAGCGGGACTTCGCCGCCGGAAAGCACGGCCAGGCCGAGCGTGCTCCGTTCTATTGGGCGCCATTTCTACTTGTCGGCCCCGGATAGCGCGAAACGCCGGCGATCCGCGCGCACGCCGCGGGCGCGTCTCTGGACTGCGCCCGGGTCCGGCATCACTCGTTGCTCGCTCATGGGATCGCGGTCCAGGCGATTCGGGCTCGGGGGAGGAGCGCCGGCGAAGACGTGCTCGCCGACGATACCGGGCGCCAGCGCGACCCGCTGCCGCCGGTCATGCATGTGGCCCGCGATACCCCTGGGGAGGGTGGCAGCGCTGGGTGTTTCGTCACAGCTGCGAAGAGAACAGCGCCGCCGCCCGCTCCTTCAGTTTTTGGTGCCAGGGGCGAGCTTCCCATTCTTCGTAGCTGATACGGCGGGATCGTGCGAGGTCGGCGTCGAACGTGTCGGTCTGCAGCCGCGCGAACTGCGCGTCGTAAACGTTCAGATTGGCTTCCTCGTTCAA
>DAINBQ010000292.1:0-3756 GCA_036732825.1 Burkholderiaceae bacterium
CTAGTCAGCGCTGCGGCGCGCCCTTCCAGCGCTGCGGCTCGATCGGAACGACCTGCGTGGCAGTGCCCATCCACACGTGTCCCTCCTGAATCGTGCAGGTCAACTGCATCGCGCGTGCCGCGAGTTGCGCCAGCGCCGCGGACTCTGTTTCGGAAATCGCCAGCACCTCGAGGTTGGGGCAGCGCGCCAGTTCGGGCGCGTTCTGCGACCACCACATCGCCGCCTTGCGGCCGCCGTACGCCAGCACGCCGACCCGACGCGCCCGGCCGCAGGCTTTGCGGATCCGACGCGCGTCCGGCAGGCCGACATCGATCCAGAGTTCGATCGCACCGGTGTCATCCTTCAACCAGAGGTCGGGCTCGTCCTCGGTCGAGAGCCCGGCACCGAACGCCAGGAGGGGATCGGCATGCAGCGCGTAGGCCAGCAGCCTCACCATCAGGCGCTCTTCGGTCTCGGACGGATGACGGGCCAGCGTCAGCACCTGCGTCGCGTAACGGGCACGATCCATGTCCGCGACCGACAAATCGGCCCTGTAGATCGTCGAACGCAGGGCCATCGTGTGCGGCGGTCTATTTCTGCGCGGCTCGCCGCTGCGCCGCGAGACTGCCTATGCCCCGGCCAGCTTCGCGACCGGCGAGTAGTTGTCCGAGAGTTCGAGTCGGGTGGCCTGGAGCCGCTCGGACACCACGCCCAGCAGCCGGTACATCAATGCGAAGCCGAACGAGGGATCCTGCTCGCACGCCGTGACGAGAGACGGGCCGTCCAGCGCCAGAGCGTCGACCGGACGCAGCGTGCGCGCCTGGAAATGCTTGCCGCGGCCCATCAGCACGGCCGACCATCCGAATTCGTCGCCGGCGACCAGCGTCTGAAGGCGAATCGTGCGCTTTGGCAGTTCGATCTCCAGCGCCACCAGGCCCGAGACGATCAGATAGAAGTCGGAACACTCGTCCCCTTCCTTGAAGATGACATGGTCCGCGTCGAAGTGCACCTCGCGCGCGAGCGATCGAATCTTCTCGACATGCTCCGGCCGAAAACCGGCCAGGAACGGGTGATCCTTCAGCGTCGACAGTGACGTCGTCATTTGCGTCTCCCTCGCGTGCCACCCTGACGCGCGGCACTTTCCCTGCACCATGCCGCGGCCATCCGAAGCCGATCCGGGTCGATCCCGGCAACGGCCGAACCAACAACGTCGTTCGAATGACTCTAGCACCGGGGGTCGTGGTTCGCTCGTTGTTGCAGTGCCTTCAACTCGCGACCGGGAAATTTTCGCCGGGGCTGTAACGCCCGGCCGCGACGAACGACTAACGCCCGGACCGCCCAACCGCGGAAGGAGGATTCCACTGTGTCCCCCGGCCGCTTGCGGTTACCCAACCCTCAATCAAGGAGCTCCCATGAATCGTCATTCCGTCGCGATTACCGCCTTCGCCCTCTCCGCGCTTGCCGCCGGCGCCGCGCTTGCCCAGGACAAAGGGGCGTCCATCAAGGGTGAGAAGGAGCGGTGCTACGGCGTCGCACAGGCCGGCAAGAACGACTGCGCGGCGGGCCCGGGCACGACCTGTGCGGGCACGTCGAAGACCGATTACCAGGGCAACGCCTGGAAATACGTCCCGAAGGGCACCTGCACGACGATGAAGACGCCGAAGGGCACCGGCTCGCTGACCGAGATCAAGGCCAAGTCCTGATCGGGACGCGTCGATGACGACCAGGCTGTCCGCGGGGGTGGGGCTGAAGCCGGAGCACTTCGAGCCGGCGCTCGCCTGCGCCGCGGACGGCCTCTGGTTCGAGGTCCATCCGGAGAACTACATGGTCGCGGGCGGTCCGCGGCTGGCCTGGCTCGAAACGATCCGCACACGCCATCCGCTGTCGCTGCACGGGGTCGGGCTGTCGCTGGCGGCCGACGCGAAGCCTGATGTCGATCATCTGGAGCGGCTCGCCCAGCTGGTCGATCGCTTCGAGCCGGCGCTCGTGTCCGAACATCTGGCCTGGTCGGCGTGGCGGGGCGGCTATTACCCGGACCTGCTGCCTTTTCCGCGCACGACTAAGGCCCTGCTTCGCATCGCGGACAATGTGGCGTGCGTGCAGGATCGACTGCGCCGGCCGATCGCGATCGAGAACCCGTCGCACTACCTGACGATCGTCGGCCACGAGTTCGCCGAGATTGACTTTCTCGCCGAGCTGGCGCGCCGCAGTGGCTGCCGTCTGCTGCTCGACGTCAACAATGTCCATGTCAGCGCGAACAACCTCGGGTTCGATGCTCATGCCTATGTCGATTCCTTTCCGGCGGATCTCGTGGCCGAAGTGCATCTCGCGGGCCATTCGACCGATCCGGAACTGGGCGCGCGCTTGCTGGTGGACTCGCACGATGCCCCGATCGACCCAGCGGTCTGGTCGTTGTACGAGCGGCTGATCGCGCGCATCGGACCGCGGCCGACGCTGATCGAACGCGACGGCAATCTGCCCGCGTTCGACGAGCTGCTGCAGGAGCGGTCCCGCGCGCATGAAGTCCTCTCCGTCCCACTGGCGCTCGCCGCATGAACCCCGCTGCCGCCGCTCCCATGCGCACCGAGCTGGAACGCTTCCAGCATGCATTCGCGGCAGCACTGCTGGATCCGGAGGCGCGCGATCCATCGGTCGACAGCCTGGCGGCCCAGCCGGGATTTGCCGTTTATCGCAACACCGTCATCAAGGGCTGCATCGATGCGCTGCAGGCCAATTTCCCGGCGGTCGCCCGGCTCGTCGGCGAAGAGTGGTTCCGCGCGGCCGCCGCAGTTCACGTGCGCGCCGAACCCCCTCGCAGTCCGGTCATGCTGGATTACGGCGCCGGTTTCGCGCGCTTCCTGGAGACCTTCGAGCCGGCCGCCGAATTGCCCTACCTGCCCGATGTCGCGCGCCTCGACCGATACTGGACCGAAGCGCATGTCGCCGCCGACGCCGAGGTGCTGGTTCCGGCCACGCTGGCCGCGCTCGCGCCGGACGAGCTCCAGCACGCAACGCTGCATCTGCACCCCGCGGCCCGCTGGCAGCAGTTCGACACGCAACCGATCTTCACGCTGTGGCAGCGCAACCGCGAGTGCGCAACGGACGAACTGGAGATCGAATGGCGCGGCGAGTCAGCGCTGATCACTCGGCCGGGTGGCGCGGTAGAAGCACGCTGCATCGATGCCGGCGCCTGCGCATTCCTCGACGCGTGCGCCTCCGGCGCCACGCTGTCGGGGGCGGCACTGGCTGCGCTGGCCATCGACGACTCGATCGACCTCACGCAACTGATGGCCACGCTGCTCGACGCCGGTGCCTTCAGCCGTCTGCAACTGCCTGAATCCATCCCGGAGGAAGCATCATCATGAACACTGCCGCGAACAGCGCGATCCAGGAATCGAGCGGGCTGCGCGGTGCGCTGAACCGGATCGCCGATACGTTGACCCGGCTCGTCGCGCACGATGGACTCGCGCTGATCACGCGGATCGGGATCGCTGCGATTTTCCTGCTGTCCGGCCGGACCAAGGTCGACGGCCTGCTGACGATCAACGACACCGCGGTCACGCTGTTCCGTGAGGAATATCGGCTACCGCTGCTGCCGCCAGAGTTGGCAGCGCACCTCGCGACCTATGCCGAGCATCTGTTCCCGCTACTGCTGATCGTCGGGCTGTTCACGCGGTATTCCGCGCTGGCGCTGCTGGGAATGACCGCGGTGATCCAGTTCTTCGTCTATCCCGATGCATGGCCGACGCACCTGTCATGGGCGGCGCTGCTGCTCTA
>DAINBQ010000293.1:0-3755 GCA_036732825.1 Burkholderiaceae bacterium
GCATCAGCACGTACATGTCGTACTGCGGCGCCCAGATCTTCGAGGCGGTCGGCCTTAACCGCGAACTGGTCGACAGGTATTTCCGCGGCACCGCCAGCAACGTCGGAGGCGTCGGTCTGTTCGAGGTGATGGAAGAAGCGGTGCGCACGCATCGTGCCGCCTTCGGCGACGACCCCGTGCTTGCGAGGATGCTCGACGCCGGAGGCGAGTACCAGTGGCGCGTGCGCGGCGAGGACCACATGTGGACGCCCGATGCGATCGCCAAGCTGCAGCATTCGACCCGTGCGAACAGCTACCAGACGTACAAGGAATACGCACAGCTGATCAACGATCAGAGCCGCCGGTACATGACCTTGCGCGGGCTGTTCGAGTTCAGGCTCGATCCGGGCAAGGCGATCCCGCTCGACGAGGTCGAGCCGGCCGCCGAGATCGTCCGCCGCTTCGCCACCGGCGCGATGTCGCTCGGATCGATTTCGACCGAAGCGCACTCGACGCTCGCGATCGCGATGAACCGGATCGGCGGCAAGAGCAACACGGGTGAAGGCGGCGAGGACGAGAGGCGTTACCAGCAGGAACTGCGCGGCATCGCGATCCGCAACGGCGACACGCTGGCGGGCGTGCTGGGAGCCGACCGGGTCGCGGCCGGCATTCCGCTCAGGGAGGGCGACTCGCTGCGCAGCAAGATCAAGCAGGTGGCCTCCGGTCGCTTCGGCGTCACAACCGAATACCTGGTCAGCGCCGACCAGATCCAGATCAAGATGGCGCAGGGCGCGAAACCCGGCGAGGGCGGACAACTGCCCGGGCACAAGGTCAGCGAATACATCGCGAAGCTGCGCTACTCAGTGCCCGGGGTCGGCCTCATCTCGCCGCCGCCGCACCATGACATCTATTCGATCGAGGACCTCGCGCAGCTGATCCATGACCTGAAGAACGCGAATCCGCAGGCGTCGATCAGTGTGAAGCTCGTTTCCGAGGTGGGCGTGGGCACCGTCGCGGCGGGAGTCGCGAAGGCGAAGGCGGATCACGTGACGATCGCGGGCCACGACGGCGGCACTGGCGCGTCTCCGGTGTCATCGATCAAGCACGCTGGCACGCCGTGGGAACTGGGTCTGGCGGAAACGCAGCAGACTCTCGTGCTGAACCGGTTGCGGGGCCGCATCGCGGTGCAGGTCGACGGCCAGATGAAGACCGGCCGCGATGTCGTGATCGGTGCGCTGCTTGGCGCCGACGAGTTCGGTTTCGCGACCGCGCCGCTGGTCGTCGAGGGCTGCATCATGATGCGCAAGTGCCACCTGAACACCTGCCCGGTCGGCATCGCGACGCAGGATCCGGTGCTGCGCGCCAAGTTCAAGGGCCAGCCCGAGCACGTCGTCAACTTCTTCTTCTTCGTGGCCGAGGAAGTGCGCGAGATCATGGCGCAGCTGGGTATGCGCAAGTTCGAAGAGCTGGTCGGGCGGGCCGACCTGCTCGACACGAAGAAGAGCATCGATCACTGGAAAGCGAAGGGCCTGGATTTCAGCCGCATCTTCTACCAGCCGCCGATGCCGGCCGACGTGGCGCGCCGTGTTGTCGAGACGCAGGACCATGGACTGGCCAAGGCGCTCGATCACAAGCTGATCGAGCAGAGCAGGCCGGCGCTCGAGCGGGGCGACCGCGTCAGTTTCATCACGCCGATCCGCAACATCAATCGCACGGTTGGGACGATGCTGTCTTCGCTGGTCGCACGCAAGTATGGGCACGCCGGATTGCCGGACGACACGATCCATATCCAGCTGAATGGCACCGCAGGGCAGAGCTTCGGCGCGTTCCTCGCGCACGGGATCACGCTCGACCTGGTCGGCGACGCCAACGACTACACCGGCAAGGGTCTGTCCGGGGGCCGTGTGATCGTGCGCTGCCCGAATGACTTCCGCGGTGCCGGCACCGAGAACATCATCGTCGGCAACACCGTGCTCTATGGAGCGATCGCCGGCGAGGCCTTCTTCAACGGGGTCGCCGGCGAACGATTCGCGGTCCGCAATTCGGGCGCGACCGCAGTCGTCGAGGGTACCGGCGACCACGGCTGCGAATACATGACGAAGGGCACGGTCGTCGTTCTGGGCGCGACCGGACGCAACTTCGCGGCCGGCATGTCGGGCGGGGTCGCCTACGTGTTCGACGAGTTCGGCGACTTCTCGAAGAAGTGCAATACATCGATGTGCGACCTCGAGCCGCTGCTGCCGACCGCCGAACAGCAGGAGAAGGTCGAAGAGGCGATCTGGCACATGGGCGAGACGGACGAGTTCATCCTGCGCCGGCTCGTCGAGGCCCACTTCCGCCATACCGGCAGCCTGCGCGCGCGGATGCTGCTCGACAGCTGGGCCGGCCTGCGCGGACGCTTCGTCAAGGTCTTCCCGCACGAGTACAAGCGCGCATTGAGACAACTCGCCGAGTCTCAGCAGCCGCGCCCCGAGAGGCTGGCGGCGTGATCGATGCGCACGGCGGTCGCGCCCTGGCCGGCCACGCTTCGCGAGTGGCTGCCGGGGTTTGCGCTGAGCCTGCCGATCGCTGCTGCTCTATGGCTTTCGCAAGGCGCGCCCGAGGACGTGCGAAATACGCTGGCCGGCGTGGCCGTGCTGCTCGCCATTCCGTGGGTCGTCCCGGCCACGATCCTGGTCGGCGCGCTGTCGTCACCGGTCTACATGTGGCTGCATACGCAGGGGCCGGTGCCAGGTGTCCTGCAATGGCTGGGGGGCGTTGTGCTGATCGCTGCGGTGCTCGGCTGCCACGTCAATGGCGCGCTGATCGCGGCATGGTGGCGGGGCCGGCTACGCGGGACACCCGAGCCGGGGCTGACAGAGTTCCTGAAGCGGCCCGCCGGACCGAAATGAACTGATACGAGATCGACGCAAGGAAACGAAGAAAATGGGGAAGGTCACCGGTTTCATGGAATACCAGCGGCTCGAAGAGGCCGCCGAGGCGCCGCAGTCACGCAAGCGCCACTGGCGCGAATTCGTCGCGCACCTGACCGACGAGCAGGCGGTCATCCAGAGCGCACGCTGCATGGACTGCGGGATACCTTTCTGCATCAGCGGCTGCCCGGTCAACAACATCATTCCGGACTTCAACGACCTTGTGTACCGGCAGGACTGGAAGATGGCGCTCGACGTCCTGCACAGCACCAACAACTTTCCTGAATTCACGGGGCGCGTGTGTCCGGCACCGTGCGAAGCGGCGTGCACGCTGAACATCGATGATGTGCCGGTCGGGATCAAGTCGATCGAGCACAAGATCATCGACAAGGGCTGGGAAGAGGGCTGGGTCGTGCCGCGGCCACCGAAGGCGAAAACCGGGAAAAAGGTCGCTGTGGTGGGCAGCGGACCGGCAGGACTGGCAGCAGCGCAGCAGCTCGCGCGCGCCGGGCACGACGTGACCGTGTTCGAGAAGAACGACCGCATCGGCGGCCTGCTGCGCTACGGGATTCCCGACTTCAAGATGGAGAAGTCGCACATCGATCGCCGCATTGCGCAGATGGAGGCGGAAGGCGTGACGTTTCGTACCCGCGTGCTGGTCAGCAAGGGCAAGCTCAACGGCGGCGTCACGAACTGGGCGAAGCAGACGGCTGATCCGGACCAGTTGATGCGGGATTTCGATGCGGTCGTCCTCTCCGGCGGTGCCGAACAGTCGCGCGACCTGCCGGTGCCGGGACGCGAGCTCAAGGGCGTGCATTTTGCGATGGAGTTCCTGCCGCAGCAGAACAAGGTCGTTGCCGGCGA
>DAINBQ010000294.1:0-3699 GCA_036732825.1 Burkholderiaceae bacterium
GTTGCCCGGCGCGAAGCACCGTTTCGCCACGGGCGATGTCGGTGCTTGCGTAACTGACGTTCTCGCCCCCGGTGAGGGGTCGGCGGACCTCTACAAGCCGCCCCTCAGCGGAGTCCGCGAGTTCCGAGTGTTCAACCATCAGGACAGCATCGGCACCACGCGGCAGCATGCCGCCGGTGGCGATTGGGGTTGCAAACCCTGGAGTCACGGGCAAGGCGGCCACGACGCCGGGCGCGAGCACCTCGGCGTTCAGTCGCAGCGTGCGCGGCGTCTCCTCCATTGCGCCGTACGTGTCCTGCGCCTGCAGGGCGAAGCCGTCGACGTTGGCGCGATCGAAACCCGGGACGTCGATTTCCGCCACGACATCTTGGGCGAGCACACGGCCGAGGGCACCCCCAAGGGGCAGGAGTTCCTCGCCCAGCGGTGCGAGCCGCAGGTGCTCGCGAAACTTCAGCGTAGCCTCGTCACGCGAGACAACGTTCAGGAACTGGGTCTGACCGGCAAGGGGTTCGGCGTCTTTCGCGCCGGCTTCGGGAGAGGTCGCCATATTCGAGGCGCTCAGTCGTAGAGAAAAACCGTGACGACGGCATCGGGCCCGTAGCCCTCGAGTTGCGCCGGCACGATCACAAAGCCGTCGGCCCGGGTCGTCGAGGAAAGGATCGAGGCCCCGCTGAGTGCGATCGGCTCCACCCGGCCATCGACGAGGCGGACACGGCAGTAATCCACGCGACCGATCGCGGAAACGATCTTGCGCGCAACGGCAGCCTGGAGCGTGCGGTGCGGCCAGTCGGGCGACCGACCGCCGCGCAGGCGCAGGGCGCGACCCGCGAAGAAATCGTAGGCGCACAGGCACGACACGGGATTACCCGGCAACAGAAATACCAACGTCTCACCGATGCGCCCCACGCCTGCGGGACTCGATGGCCGCATCGAAACGCCGTGTATCGCCAGCTCTCCGATCTCGGCAATCAATCGCGGCGCATAGTCCTCGCGGCCGACGCTGGAGCCGCCCGACACGAGGATCACATCCGCCCCGGGCGCGAGCAGGGCCGCGCGGATCCTGTCCGGGTCGTCGGCCAGTCGGTGATGCGCTTCGAGCACGCCACCGTCACGGGCGATCAGGCCGCGCAGCATGTACGAGTTCGCGTCGTAAACCTCGTACATGGCTTTCGGCGCGCCCGGGGCCTTCACTTCGTTGCCGGTAACGAGCATGCGCACGCGCGGCTGCCTGACCACGGTGACATGGTCCAGGCCCAGGGAAGCTACAAGCCCCAGATCCTGCGGACGCAGGCGTCGGCCGACGCCAAGGGCTACCGATCCGGTCTGCAGGTCCTCGCCGCGATGGCCGACGTGCTGGCCCGGAGCAACGGGTCGGGTCACTACAATCTGGCCGGCGGTCTCCGTCGCGTACTCGGCCGGAACGACGGCGTCAACACCGTCTGGTACGGGCGCGCCGGTCATGATCCGCACCGCCGAGCGAGGCGTGAGGTCCCCTGCGAATGGCTGGCCGGGCAGGGCCTGTCCGAGCACGCGAAACTCGAGGGGGTTGTATTCGCTGGCACCGGCCGTTTCCGCGCCGCGCAGTGCAAAGCCGTCCATCGCGGCCCGATCGAATCCGGGGACATCAAGCGGTGCAATCACTTCAGCCGCCAGCATGCAGCCGCAGGCCTCCTCGAGCGGAACCGACTCTGCGCCGAGCCGCGCTGCGTGCTGGTCGATCCAGTCCAGCACAGCAGGCACTTCGCTGCGCTTGCGGAAGCCGTGCATGCGGACGTCGGGGATCGGTGGTGTGATTGCAGCTTTCATCCAGCACTCATGAGGCAGGAACACTCGTCATGCACGAAGGCCCGTCGGCAGCTTAGATGCACAAACAACTTGGCTGCCGGCGGCAGACGAAGTGCTTGGCAGAAGTGCATGGCAACGCGCGAAGGCACCGATTGTCGCGCAATTGATGCCGCACTTGCGGCAAGGTCAACTGCGCACCGTCAGGCGGAGGTCAAGCGCGCAGCCCTGCGCGCATGACTTCGCGCCGCCAGCGGATCAGAGGACCGGATTTCGCGGTGCTTACCCGCCCGCGTTCGGAAAGAAAAGCTGTTCCCCACCAATCTTGTAGGAGGCGATCGCCGCCTGCCCCGCGGACGAGATGATCCAGTCGGCAAACCGTTGCGCCAGCGCGGCTTTCACGTGCGGATGCCGCGCGGGATTCACCACGATCACGCCGTATTGGTTGAAGAGGCGTTTGTCGCCTTCGACCAGCACGGTGAGGTCGCCGCGGTTCTTGAATGCGAGCCAGGTGCCGCGATCGGCCAGCACGTAAGCCCCGGCGGCGGACGCAATGTTCAACGCCGGCCCCATGCCGCACCCACACTCCTTGTAGCCGCTGCCGCGCTGGCTCGCCAGACCGGCAGCCGTCCAGTACCGGTTCTCGGCGCTATGTGTTCCGCTCTTGTCGCCGCGCGAAATGAAGGCGGCGTTGCCGACGCTGATCTTCCTGAGCGCGGCGACGATGTCCGGACCGCGTGCCGCGGCCGGATCGGACTTCGGCCCGATCAGCACGAAGTCGTTGTACATGACCGCATGGCGCCGGAGCCCGAAGCCGTCGGCGACGAACTTCTCCTCGGCCGCCTGGTCGTGGACGAGCAGGGCATCGGCGTCGCCGCGGCGCGCGATGTCCAGTGCCTGTCCGGTGCCGACCGCCACCACCTTCACGTCCACGCCGCTGGCCTGCTTGAACAGCGGCAGCAGGTACGCGAACAGCCCCGACTGCTCGGTGGACGTGGTCGATGCCAGCGTGATGCTCTGTGCTCCCGCCGCGCCGCTCGCGATGAACAGGATCCCCGCGAGGAGGAATTTCAATCCTCGAATCGATGTCATCTCGGTTCTTTCTCAATTGAGAGTATTGAATCAACAGAAACGGTGCCTAGCAGGAATTCCCGCACCGGAAGGTCGGCGTGTATGCGGCCGTCTTGCATGCAGATGACGCGGCTCGCAAGCCGCCCGACCAGTCCGAGGGTGTGGGTGCTGAAGATGAGCGTGCGCAGGCGCCCGGCTGCGAACTCACCGAGGAGCGCCTCGACCTCGCGCCGCGCATCCGGGTCCATGCTGGCGGTGGGCTCGTCCAGCAGCAGCACATCCGATGCCACTACCCACGCGCGTGCCAGCGCCAGCCGTTGCTGCTGGCCAGCGGACAGCGTGCGTGCGTTGCGGTGAGCGAGCGCGGCCAGTCCGACGCGCGCCAACGCCTCGTTCGCCTGCTTGCAGGCGTCGCGCCAGCGCGCGCCACGCAGCCACAGGCTCAGTGCAACGTTGCGCTGCGCGGTCGTGCGGAGCATGTAGGGTCGCTGGAACAGCAGCGTCTGACGCGTCGTCGGGGGTCGCTGCACTGTCCCCGCGCTGGGCTCGATCAATCCATTCAGCACGCGCAGCAGCGTGGTCTTGCCGCTGCCATTGGGGCCGACCAGCGCAACGCGTTCGCCGGCGCGGATCGACAGGGTCACCGACTGCAGTGCCCACGTCGAGCCGTAGCGCACGCCTACCTGATCGAGCGTGAACATGGCACGCGCGGAAACGCCCGCGCGTTGGGCGTTAGAAGAAGCGCCCTGCAGTTGCTCGGCCAGGTTCATGCGACGCCGATCCGCGCGACCTGCGTGGCCGCTCCGTCGATCCCCTCGCGCCAGCTGCGCAGCACGGCGATCAAGG
>DAINBQ010000295.1:0-3694 GCA_036732825.1 Burkholderiaceae bacterium
TGGAAGCTGCTGCTGGCGACGCTTGCGCCGCAGTCGGATCGTCAACAGGAGCTGGCGGCAGCCATTGAACGGGCAGAGCGCCTGGCCGCGGTCTCTCTGCCGCCTGAGTAGCGTCGCTTCCTAGTCCTGGATCCAGGGCAAGCCGTGGCGGCGCCAGCCGTCGAGCTCGCCGCGGTGGCCGACATGGTTGCGCCGGCCCTCGAATCCCTCGAGCACGTTGTAGACCCGCCGAAATCCAGCATTGGTCGCCGCGTGCGCAGCCGCATGCGATCGGACGCCGCTGCGACACAGGAGCAGCACAGCATCGTTCTCTCCGACCACCTTGCGCAGCCGCTCGATGAAAACGGCGGTTGGCTCGGGATCACTGCCGTGCCATTCGACAAGCGGCGTGCCGGGCACCGAGCCGACGAACCTGAATTCGGGCGGGGTACGGACATCGACGATCCGTGCGGCGCCGAGGGTCGCGAGCCGCCAGGCCTCGACCGGGGTGACTGCGCCCGCGTAAGGCAATTCCAGCTCGATGCGTCGCGCCTGCGCGAGATCGAAGATCGCGTCGGCGGACAGCTCAGCGTTCTGTGCTTGCTCCTGTTCGAGCAGGGTCGTCATGCGAGTTGGCCTTGGCTGGAGATGCTCAGTCTGTGGAGCCTGCACGCTAGCAGTTCGCCTTCACGCCTGCCATGCGCCGGCCAACCGTTATTGGCATATCCAAGTAACCGAATCGTCTATCGCAGGGCGTGCGCGGCGATTGCATCCATGACTTCCGGCGCGTCGCCAGCAAAGGCTTTCAGCGTCCACTTCACCTGCGGATGGCGCGCGGCCGCCGCGTCGACGAGCTGTGGAATCTCGGTACGAAGCTGCAGGCCGGGACCCAGGAAGAGCGGAACGACCGCGATCTCAGTCGCTCCGGCGCCCGTCAGCACATCCGCGGCCTCTGCGAATGTCGGCTCGGAGTGCTCAAGGTAGGCAAGCGTGACCAGTGCATCGCCGGCAAGCGTCGCCACCCGTCGTCGCAGGCGCGAGAACGGCTCGATCCAGTCGGGATCGGGCGAACCGTCGGCGAGCAGGATGAGGGCGCGCATGCGTTGAAGTCTTCGTTCGAAACCGCAATTGTCGCCGCGATCGCTCCTCGGGATGCGGATCCAGCTTGCCGTCGAGGCGCTGGGCCGCCCGCGTCGTCACCGCCTGCCGGAAGCGACTGAATTCATGCAACCCGGAAGCGATAGCGTCGACTACTCCTGATAGGCAGGTGTTGTTGTCCGGCAACGAAATCTCTGGATACTCCCTGGAGTTCCACTTCCGGTTGCCTCGAGGCAAATGCTACTGTGAATAAAAGGCGCGCAATACGCCTCTGGATAAGGTCCGCAAAGCGGCCTGACACGACAACCCTTGGGGAGATCTGCATGAGTGGAACGTTTCCTGTGCGCCCGCTGCTTGCCGCGTTGTGCGCCGCAGGCCTTCTGCCTTTTCCCGCACTCGCGACCGATGGGTACTTCGCCCACGGCTACGGGATGCGCGCGAAGGGCATGGCCGGCGTGTCGTACGCGCTTGCGGTGGACTCTTTCGGTGGTGCCAATAACCCGGCCAGCATGGTGTTCGCCGGACCAAGACTCGACGTCGGCGTCGATTGGTTCAGCCCGAAGCGCGAAGCGGAACGCACCGGCGGCGCGCCCGGACTGAACGGCAGTGCGAGCAGCGACAGCACGAACTTCTTCATCCCGGAGTTCGGATACAACGCGATGCTGCAACCTGACCTGTCGCTCGGCGTGTCTGTCTACGGCAACGGCGGCATGAACACCGACTACCCGGGCGGACAGCTCAATTGCGGAATGGGGCCCGGAACGGCGAACCTGCTGTGCGGAGCGGGCCGGCTGGGCGTCGACCTGTCACAGCTGATCATCGCGCCGACCGTGGCCTGGAAGTTCGCGCCGACGCATTCGGTCGGTTTTGCTCCGTTGTTTGCCTACCAGCGCTTCTCCGTCGAAGGAATGCAGGCATTCGACAACCCGTTTTTCTCGTCGGCGCCCGGCTTCGTGACGAACAACGGCTATGACAGCTCGACCGGCTGGGGTTTCCGCATCGGCTACCAGGGCGAGTTCAACGACTTCCGGGTCGGCGCCGTGTATTCGTCGAAGATGAGCATGGGCGATTTCGACGACTACAAAGGGCTGTTCGCGGAGCAGGGGGGCTTCGACATCCCCGCCAGCTACGGGCTCGGCTTCGCGTACGTGGGGCTCAAGGACTGGACGTTTGCGTTCGACTGGGAAAGGATCCAGTACAACGACGTCACTTCGATCGCCAATCCAAGCAGCAACCAGGCGCAGCTCGGAGCCGACAACGGGCCGGGTTTCGGCTGGCAGAACGTCGACGTCTTCAAGTTCGGTGTCGAGTACCGCCTCGACCCGACCTGGACACTGCGCGCCGGCTACAACCACTCGGACAACCCGATCACTTCGTCCGACGTGACCTTCAACATCATCGCGCCGGGCGTCGTGCAGAGCCACGTAACACTCGGATTCACCTACAACATGCCGGACAAGTCGAGCATCACGGTCGCCTACATGCATGCATTCGACAACGACGTGACCGGGCCTTCGCTGTTCAATGCATTCTTCGGGCCCGGCGCCGGCGGCAACGAGAAGATCTCGATGTACCAGAACAGCCTTGGCATCGCGTGGGGCAAGCAGTTCTGACGCCGAGCGCGCTCGAGCAAACGGCCACCTGAATCAGGTGGCCGTTTTTTTGCCGGTCGGCGGTTCGCTGCGGCAGTTGTTCCTCAGACGGCCGCTGGCTTCAGATAACTGAAGCGGTGTTGCAGCCAGTCCATCCCTCGCGCGGCAGCGAGCAGGAAGGCGACGAAGACAAGGGTCCACCAGCCCATGCTGATGCCGGTCAGCGAGGGCAGCGTCAGTTCGCCCTGGCTGGTTGCCTTGATCCAGGCGTCGAGTCCCGGCGTGAACTCGGCGTACGCCATCACGCCGCCGAGCATGCCGAGCGCGAACGCGGCACCGTCCTTCTTGCCGGTAGCCATTGCGGCAATCGAGGTCCCGGGGCAGTAGCCGCCAATGATGAATCCCGCGCCGAAGACCAGGCCGCCGAGCAGTTGCGCCGCATAGGAGGTTGGCTCGAGGTACAGACCGGACAGGTCGAGCAACCCGATCGCGGACAGTACGAAGAGACCGACCATCGCTGTCACGATCGCGGTGAACATGACTTTCACGACCGACATGTCGAACAGGTAGAACACCGCGGTGAGCTTGCGCGCGCTGCCGAAGCCGGCGCGTTCCAGGCAGTAACCGAAGCCAAGTCCAAGCAGCACGGCGAGGGCCAGGTCGGCACCGACGGAGAATTCAATGTGGGAGACGAGAGGGAACATCAGATCCACTCCTTGCGAAGGAAGTAGGCAAGGGCATAGGCCGACGCAAAGACGGCCAGCATGAAGACCAGGCTGCCGACGTTGAGCATCGAACCGCCGGTCAGTGCCTGCCCGCTGGTGCAGCCGCGGGCGATCTTCGCGCCGAATGCAGCAAGGAATCCGCCAGCCAGCGCCAGCATCATTCGCTGCGAGTCCGAGATGCGTGGTCCGCGCTCGATCGTCGGCCTGACTCGCCCTCCCTGCAGACCGGACAGGAAGGCACCGGCGAACGCGCCGATCAGCAGGAACAGTGTCCACGACAGCAGCGGAGCTCCGTCGTTC
>DAINBQ010000296.1:0-3641 GCA_036732825.1 Burkholderiaceae bacterium
GCCAGCGCGGCCTGCTTGTCGACCGGCGCCGACTCGATGCGGTAGGCGTCGAGCGCAATGTCCTGCGTCGCGGAGGCAAAGGCGACGACGAGCGCAAACAGCACGAGCGGCTGCAGCCCGGCGCGCGGATCGACCAGCGCCATGCCGACGAGTCCGCCGACGATCGCGAGTTGCGAGAGCAGCAGCCACGCGCGGCGGCGTCCCAGCAGGCGCGTCATCAGCGGCAGCGGCAGCCGGTCGACCAACGGCGCCCACAGCCACTTGATCCCGTAGGCCAGGCCAACCCAGCTCAGGTAACCGATCGTCGTGCGGTCGATGCCTGCCTCGCGCAGCCGGAACGAAAGCGTGCCCAGCACCAGCAGCAACGGCAGTCCGGCCGAGAATCCAAGCGCGAACATGCGCAGCGTCGCGGGTTCCGAATAGACGCGCAGCGCTTCGCGCCAGCTGCGGGGAGCGCTGTTCGAGGGGTCGGTCGCTGACATCGGCCGGAGTGTAGAGATCCCGCCAGGTCCCGGCCGTGCCGCGCATCGCGCCAACAGATACGACGGCGGAACCGGCCTCAATTCAGCTTGCTCGCGCGGGGGCAGGGCTTCGATACTTCAGGGGTGCAGCGATGTGGCCGCTTCCCGGGCCGGAGGCACACGATGTCCGATCGGTTTGAAAGAGCGGGCGGCGTCTGGCGCGTGCTGGAAAACGCCGGCGTGCTCGCGTTCGCGTCGCTGCTCGCGATGTCGCTCGTGATGGAGCGCTACACCGGAGCATTGCTGTGGCTGGGCGCGCTGCTGGTTTTCTTCGCGCAGGCCTGGGAGGCGCGACTCCGGGCTGCAGGCCTTCCGACCGGGCTCGCGCGGCCCTCGCAGCTCGGCAGCTTTCTCGATGCGCTGCGCCGGGCGGGGGTCGGACTGTCGCTGATCGGAGTGGCTGCGCTTGTGCTGTAAGTGAGTCAGGCGGCAGGAGCCGTTCCGACCCCATCGAGGGACCTTCGCACGTATTGCGCATGTTCGCGCAGCGTGTAGAGATCTCCCAGATAGGCTTTTGGAACCTGCAAGTCATGCAGCTCGCGGTCGACCGCGGCGAGCCGCGACTGCTGCTGCTCCAGGTCGACGCCCGGCTGCGCAGCGTCCCGTTCGATGCGGGCGAGTTCCGCATACCAGCGGTTCAACCGCGAGCGGACGCGCCAGTCGTACACCTTCGGCAGGTATGCGATGACCGGGATTGCGAGCGCGATCAGCGGCAGCGCAATGAAGAGCGTCCGTTCGACCCAGACAGCGACCCAGAATGGCAGCAGGCGGCGCAGCAGTGACGGCCGCTCCTTGTAGAAACGATCGGCGTCACTCGACAGCGGCAGGTCGCTGTCCTTCGGCGCCGGAAAGACGTTGGCCGCATGCAGCAGCGTCGGCCCGCCGTGCACGCGCCGCGCGGCGGCGAGCAGAAGCTCGATCGCCACCGGATGAAGGTGCTCGCGGGCGACGAGGTTTGCTGACAGTGCGACCATCGTCACGTCGTGCGGAGGGATGCCTCGTTTCAGGTCGACGACGCCCTCGTGCAGCGTGAGCTTGTGCAGGTAGGGCAGCTGGCGAACGTAGGCGTCGGCGCGTCGCATGTTCATCAGCCGCACGCCCGGCGCGGCGAGGAGCTTTTGCACAGCCGCGCCTTCGATCGCCGAGACGAACAGCGCAGCATCGACTTCGCCGGCGATCAGCTTGTCGGCCGCAGCCAGTCCGCCGACTTCCACGATCGCGGTCGGCGGTTCGTGCAGGCCGTTGGCGGTGCCGATCGCCGTTCCGAGCGCATGCGTACCGCTGCCTTTTGCACCGATTGCAATGCGCTGTCCCCTCAGCTCTGCGATCCGGTCGAGAGCCGTTTTGCCCCGGTAGAACAGCCACACCGGCTCGTAGAAGAGACTGCCGAGCGTAACGAGTCCGGCGTCGGATTCTCGCCGGGCCAGGCCACCCTGCACGAGTCCGACTTCGACGCCATCTGCGCCGGTGCGTAGTCGATCGAGGTTCTCGGCCGCGCCCCCCGAAGGGCGCAGCTCCAGTGTCACGCCGAACTCGGCGAGTTCGTCGCGATAGCGCTGGGCGAAGGCGTGATAGGCGCCGTCCTTGGCGCCGGTGGTCATGACGACCCGCTTCGGCGGCGGTGGCGGGGCCAGTTGCCAGAGCCCCCAGCCCGCAAGAGCCAGCAGCGCGATCGCCCCGACCGCGAGGAGGACGGCGTCGAGCGAGCCGCCCCCGTTGCGCAGCGATCTGCGAAGAAACCCGGTGCGCACGTTCAGAGCCGTCCCGTGTAGTCAATCAGCAGCGGCGCGTGATCGGAGAAGTGCTTTGCAGTGTAGATCTCCGCCCGACGGGCCTTTGCCGCGACGCCCGGCGTGGCGAGCTGATAGTCGATGCGCCATCCCACGTTTTTCGCGCGCGCCTGGCCGCGACTGCTCCACCACGTGTATTGCTCGGGCCGCGGATCGAGCTTGCGATGGACGTCGACCCAGCCGTGCTCATCGAGCAGGCACGTCATCCAGGCGCGTTCTTCGGGCAGGAACCCGGAGTTCTTCTGGTTGCTGCGCCAGTTCTTCAGATCGATCTCGTGGTGCGCGATGTTGACGTCCCCGCAGACGATCACTTCCTGGCCGCTGGCCGCGAGACCGTCGAGGTGCGGCAGGAACTGGTCGAGGAAGCGGTACTTGGCGGCCTGACGCTCGGGCCCCGACGTTCCGGACGGGAAATAGACGGAAACGACCGTGACGTTGCTGAACCGGGCCTCGACATAGCGGCCTTCCGCGTCGAACTCGGGCGACCCGAAACCGGTCCGCACCGCGCGCGGCCGCTTGACCGAATACAGCGCGGTTCCGGAATAGCCCTTGCGCTCCGCGCAATGAAAGTGGCCGTGCCAGCCTTGAGGCAAGCGACATGTCTCGGGGATGTCGGCCTCATGGGCCTTCACTTCCTGCAGGCAGACGACGTCCGGCTCGACCTGGGCCAGCCATTTGAACAGGCCCTTGCGGTCAGCCGCGCGGATGCCATTCGCGTTGAGCGTGAGGATGCGGAACATGCAAACAGGACTGGGCTGAAAAATCCGGCAATTGTCGGGCATTCTGGCCCGTGGCATGCGGCAGAATCGCGAAGTGATCACTCAGCCGCCAAGCGAGGTCAGGGTCCAGGTGGAACCTCTGCGACAGCAGTTCATCGAGTTTGCGATTGCCAGCGGTGTCCTGCGCTTCGGCGAGTTCACGACGAAGGCCGGGCGTCTCTCACCGTATTTCTTCAACGCCGGCCTCTTCAACCGGGGTGCGCTGCTCGGACGCCTCGCGCGCTTCTACGCGCAGACCCTCCTGGCTGCGCGGGCGGCCGGTCGAGTCCAGTTCGACATGCTGTTCGGCCCCGCTTACAAGGGAATCACGCTGGCCTCCTCTACTGCGGTCGCGCTCGCGGATCTCGGCTCTGACGTCGCCTTTGCATTCAATCGCAAGGAAGCGAAGGACCACGGAGAAGGCGGGGTGATCGTCGGAAGCGCTCTGAGCGGCCGCGTCGTCATCGTCGACGACGTGATCACGGCGGGCACCTCGGTGCGCGAGTCGGTGGAACTTATCCGTGCCGCCGGCGCGACGCCGGCGGCTGTCCTGATTGCGCTAGACCGAATGG
>DAINBQ010000297.1:0-1085 GCA_036732825.1 Burkholderiaceae bacterium
CCCTGGCGCGGCACGTAGTGCTTGCCGTTGTAATCGACCGCATCGAACGGGCTACCGGACGCGAAGAGCGCGCGGCCCTCGGTATGGCCGTACGCCTGCTCGGCGGTGCATTCGGCCTTCGACGTCGGGTTCGACAGCGCGAACACGATCGGCCGCTTGTTGATGCGGGCCATCGTCTTCAGCACCGCCTCAGTGAAGGCGCCGGCGGCCGCCGCGACGCCGATGATCGCCGTCGGCTTCAACTGCTCGATCGCCTGCAGGAAGTCCGTGACCGGCGCGTGAGGGTGCGCATAGGCCTTCTTGTGATGCGCGAGCTCGGTACGGCCGGCCGTCACCAACCCCTTGCTGTCGAACAGCCAACTTCGCCCGCGCGCGACTTCCGGCTTTACGCCTTCGGCGACCATCGCGGCCGTCGCCAGATCGGCAATGCCGGTCGCCGCTTCACCAGCGCCCATGAACAGGAAAGTCTGGTCGGCGAGTTTGCCGCCCGTCACACGCAGCGCGGAGAAGATGCCCGCAACCGAAACCGCGGCTGTGCCCTGAATGTCGTCGTTGAAGCAGGGAATCCGGTCGCGATAGCGCTCGAGCAGGTTGAAGGCGTGATGATTGGCGAAGTCCTCGAACTGGACGAGCACGCCCGGAAATACCTGCTGCGCGGCCATCACGAACTCATCGACCAGCGCGTCGTATTCGGGCCCGGTGATGCGCTTGCGCTTCGCCCCGAGGTACAGCGGGTCGGCAAGCAGCGCTTCGTTATTGGTGCCGACGTCGAGCAGCACCGGCAGGCACTTGGTCGGATCGATTCCGGCGCACGCGGTGTAGATCGCCAGCTTGCCGATCGGAATGCCCATGCCGTTCGTGCCGAGGTCGCCGAGCCCCAGAATCCGTTCCCCGTCAGTGACGACGATGATCGCCGGATCGGGCACCGGCCAGTTCGCCAGCACGCGGGCGACGCGGCCGCGGTCGGTTACCGAAATGTAAAGGCCGCGCGGCCGGCGGTAGATGTGGCCGAACTGCTGGCAGGCGAGCCCGACCGTCGGCGTGTAGATGATCGGCAGCATCTCGTCGACGTTGTCCATGACGAC
>DAINBQ010000297.1:1185-3585 GCA_036732825.1 Burkholderiaceae bacterium
TCGACCGGCCCCGACAGCAGGTGCGCCCAGCGCGGCTCACGCGAACCGGGGCTGCGCGGCAGCAGCACGACCAGCGGTCCACCGTCATCCTGCGCACGCTCGGCCAGTTGCTGCAGATAACCTTCGACCGAGCTGACATCCGCAAAGCGATGCAGCCGCTCGCTCGCCGCCCTGATCTCGGCGGCGGTCTGCGGTCCGCGCAGCCACAACGTGGCCAGCACGGCGACAGCTTCCGATGGCACGCGCAATACCCGCCCGATGTTCTGCGAATAGCGCATCACGCGTGAACCACTTGACTCGATCACCAGCGACAACGGCTTGAGGCGATCGATCGCCGCCTGCACTTCCGCTTCGGTCGCCGCCATCACCGGCTCCCGATTGTTCTTCTGATTGCAGCCGGAGGTCAGCGCGTTCAGCGACAGCGGGTAGATATCCGGAACCGTGAGCTCCTTCTCGACCAAGACACCGAGAACACGGGTTTCGAGCAGGGACAGAAGGGGAATCATCGATCACGCTGCCGAATAGCCCGTGACCTCCACCGCAGGCCGGCGGTCTCGTCGACGTGACACGAGCCGGCGCGCGTCCTCCTCACGCCCGGCCCGCAGGTAGGCCGCGAGCAGCGTGTATTCGACCAGATCGCGCTGCGCGCGACTGCCGCCGATGCGGACGGTCTCCGGCAGGGCGAGTTCGAGCAGTTCGATGGCTCCGTCCGGATCGCCGTTTGCATACGCCGCGAATCCCTCGGCGATTGCCGGCACCACCGGTCCCGCCGCCAGCTTGCCCGCATGAATCCGGTCGCGCAGCTCGCGCACCAGCCGCGCGAGCTGCGTCGAGTCGCCGCTCGCAGCACAGGCGGCTGCCGTATGCACGTCGGCGAATGCGACTCCGGCCTTCGGGAACGAGCGCAGCGCGTATTCGCGGATCTCGCTCCACAGGTCGGGCTGGCGCGGCGCGCCGGCAAGCTCGGCGCGCCACAGGAAGGCAACGGAATCGGTGACAACGTTCAGCGCCGGGCCCCACGACCCTCCCGGATGGATGGCCGAGCGGTACGCGTCCCAGGCCCGGTCGAGCCTGCCCAACCCGAGCGCAGCAAGCGCGACGTGCCAGGAGAGGTGGCAATGCATCAGCCCGCGCCGGTCGTAGCCAGGCATCCACTCTTCGAGGAAATCCAAGGACTGTTCGGTCGCGCCCGACTCGTGCAGCACGTGCGCCTTGACATGCGCGCCGTGGGCGTTGCCGCCGTGGGCGGCCATGCTGCGCTCTATCAGCGTCCAGGCTTCGTCGAGCAGTCCGCACTCGCACGCCGCGAACGCGAGCACGCAGTCGAACCACCAGTCCGCACCGTAATGCGGCGCGAGGCCTTGCAGCAGTTCATGCAGTTCCTGTTCGCGCTCCTTCCGCCCGCTGAATCCGATCAACCCGAAGACCCCGGTGGCCGGCGCCAGCACCATCGCATCGCGCGGATGTTCGGCGAGGTGGGCGTGCGTCGCGTCCAGGGCTTCGACCGGCTTGCCCTCGATTGCGAGTGCGATGGCGTTGACATGGCTCTGCTCGCGAGCGGTTGCTGCTTGCGCGAGTTCGCGCGCACGCGCCGCCGCCTCGCGCGCCGACTTCACATCGCCTTCGAGGAAGATTCCCCGCGCAAGCGCGACATGTGGCAGCGCGAACGACGGATCGGCTTCGATCGCCTCTCCGAGGCGCTCTCTGACGCCCGCAGTCGCGGCGAGCAGGCAGTCGGCACCGGCCACGTAGGCTTCGAGCGCCTTGGGCGACGAAGTTGAAACCGGCAGTCCATAGCGGTCCGAGAGCATGGCTCTCCCGACAGTAGCGCGGACGAACAGTGAAGCATAGGCCGGCGCCCAGCGGGAAGCCAGAGTGCGAATCCGAAAGGGTGAGGAACGACCTTCTACGCGCGCCGGTAGAGCTCGCTGCCCTGCTGGACGAACTCGATCGCCTTTTCCTGCATGCCCTTCTTCAGCGCCTCTTCGGCCTGCGTTTCAACATCGAAGCCCTGCCGCTCGGCATAGTCACGCACGTCCTGCGTGATCTTCATCGAGCAGAAATGCGGGCCGCACATCGAGCAGAAGTGCGCGGTCTTCATCGCATCCTTCGGCAGCGTCTCGTCGTGGAAGTCCTTCGCGGTGTCCGGATCAAGGCCGAGGTTGAACTGGTCCTCCCAGCGGAATTCGAACCGCGCCTTCGACAGCGCGTTGTCGCGCAGCTGCGCGCCCGGATGCCCTTTCGCGAGGTCGGCCGCATGCGCGGCGATCTTGTAGGCGATGATGCCGTCCTTCACATCCTTCTTGTTCGGCAGCCCGAGGTGCTCCTTCGGCGTCACGTAGCACAGCATCGCGGTGCCGTACCAGCCGATCATCGCGGCGCCGATCGCGCTCGTGATGT
>DAINBQ010000298.1:0-3581 GCA_036732825.1 Burkholderiaceae bacterium
CGCAGGCAGACGATCGAGAGCTTTCTCGCTGGCTCGGCGAGGGCTCCGAACCCCTCGTTGCGCGATCTCTCCTTGAGCGCAGCAAGCTCGGCCAGGGCAGACGAAGGGCCGATGCGGCCGATGTACCAGCGGAAGAACTCGCGGTTCGCAAGCGAGTCGGCCTCGGCATGGCCGAGCGCGCGGGCGTGATGCCGGGTACACGTTGCGACGCTCGAGAAACAGACCTCCGCGAAGTTGGGATCATCTGCCGTGATGTGAACCGTGCCCTCCGCGAAATCCGGCAACAGCCATTCACGCATGGTCGTCTGCCCGCTTTCGATGCGGGCCAGCAGTTTGGCGGCGCGCGCCGCGACATCGTCGGTCGAGACCCGCGGCGGGGCGAGCCGGCGCAGTCGATCCTTCTCGACCAGGCATTCGTACTTGCGCCATGACCAGCGCATCAGGGACGGCGTGTCCCGGTACTCGGACTCCGTGAACACTGCGAGGTGAAGGAAGATGTACGGGCGCTCGATCGTCGCGAGCGGCGGCTTGTACGGGCCGACGATCAGGCGGCACTCGAAGTCGGCGGCCTGCTCCATCCTGCATGCGAGCTCGTCACGCAATCCGGCAATCCACTGGCCCGCGAAGCGCTCCTTGCGCGAAACGAACAGGCACACGTCGAGATCGACCAGCCGCCCCGGCTGCCACGGATACAAGCCGCTCGAATTCCCGACGAAGGCGAGATCCTGCACCTGGGGATTGGGGATGCGCTCGACGAGCAATCGCTTGACGTCGAGCACCAGCCCGGTGATCCGGTCCTTCTCAGGATTCGTCAGCCGGACCTCGGGCGTGATCTCTACCACGTTGACCCGGCCCTCTCGTAGCGAACCCTTGCGCCGGCCGCCTCGGCAATCACGTCTTCGATCAGGGACGTCATGTCACCCTGCGCGAAGGCCCTCAGTTCGCCCGGGTTCAGAGCCCAGATCTTCTGGTTGGCAGCGCGTACGGTGTCGATCAGCTTCGGATCGCCATAGGCGGAGCCGATCCGATCCAGAAAGGTCTGCCGGTAGTCGAAAACATGCCCCCCGGCCTGCGGAATCAGGAGCACCGGGACGTGTTTGCCCATCGCGAGTTCGATTTCGGCGACCGTTCCGGGCTGCGTCTGCTTCGCAAGGCCGACGCCTCCCAGTGCGACCAGCAGGCTCAGTTCCCCGATGAAACGCTCGCGCATCGGCTCGTAGGTATCGCCGGGAACGATGATCGCGGGCGCCGTACGCTCGTAGGAACTGGTGCCGGATTTGCGCAAATAGAAACGCGCCAGCGAGGGGTTCACATTGAAGGCGGCGCTCACCGCCGGGATTCCGACGCCGGGGCCATGGCCCGATGTGATGCGCAGGCCCTTGCGGGCCGACGCCCGCGCGATCAGCTCGCACAGGGTTTCGATCTCGGCAACCTTCAGACTGCCGTTCGGCAATGTGTTTGCATCGCCCGAGGTCTCCGGCGGAAGCCGCGCATCGCCGCTGAAGCCCACGATCGGCCGGCTCGCGTAAGAGGAGATGCGAGCGACAAAGCGGGAGATGTCACGATGCTCCCGGAAGAAAAGCGTCTTTATGTTGTATCGCTCGAGATTGCGGGCGTGGAAGCCGAATCGCAATGCTTCCGCCGGGTCCTTCGCCTCGCGGAACAGCATCAGATGCGTGTAACGGGTGCTCGGAATCCGCTGCCTTACCGTCGTGATGATGCGGCGGAGCACGGGATCCGTGAACGAGACGCCGACGAACACGATCAGCGTGTTTCGATAGTCGTCCTCGAACAGCCGCCAGATCTCCCGGCGGTCGTTGTCCGCGACGTCGAACTGCTCCTGCGTCAGGACCATGTTCCAGCGCAGATCGTCGGCGTACTGCGCGTGGTCGAAGTCCCCGTTCATCTTGATCAGGAGTTCCGTGTCGCGGAAGTTCTGCAGCAGGCTCGCATCGTCGACGACGATGCGCCGGCCGAACCCTGCGATGGCCGCCGCCTTTTCGAACAGATCGTCGTAGTTCGAGGTCCAGATCCGCTGCGCGCCCGAACGCTGCATCGCGTAGTGATAGGTGTTCGGCTCGTGCGGCTTGTCGAAGCTGTCGCGGAAGCGATCGAAGACCTTGCGCGCGCCCACCTTGTCCGACGCAACCAGCTGCAGGATTTCCGGCAGATCGTGGCTGTCCGCCAGCGGGCGGACGTCCATGTCGGTCAGGATCGGCAGGTAGTGATCGTCCCATCCTCCGATGCCCGAGGGCACGGACACCCCCGCACCGGCATAGAAGCAGCAGGCCCGCGCATCGAGCGCGCCGCGCAACTCCTGCGGAAGGACATTGGCGGCCGGCCGAACGGATTGATCACGCGCCCCGAGCAGCACGCGGAAGTCGCGCGGGTCGCGCAGTACCACGACACCCGGGCTGGTCGCGGCAAGGCCGCAGGGTTCCCCGGGCCAGGCGGCGTGGTAATAACAGGCGCCGGCGCCCCGGGCGGCCGAGAAGTCCGAATCCGAATCCCCGACCACGACCACTTCCTCGGCAGCGAGCCCGAGTCGCCCGGCAACCTGCCTGACAGCCTCCGGGTCCGGCTTGCGTACCGTGGCCGTGTCGGAACCGACGATCGCTGTGAAATGCCCGTCCAGCGACAGGCGGGAAAGGTGTGCCCGCACCTCTGCCTCGGGGCGCGAAGTGAGTATCGCCAGGCGAAAGCCGTCCGACGCGAGTTGCTCAATCGTCGAGCGGATGTCTTCGTGAATCTCGAGTCTGGCTTCCTCGTCGCTCAGGCAGCCCTGGTAGAAGTCGCAGATCTCCTGCAGGCGCTGCGCGGGGAATGCGGACTCCGCGTACACGAGTGCGATCAGCTGGCGGGGACGCAGCAGCGGAAGGACGTGCAGATCGACGCCTGGCGTCCCGAACTTGCTGATCGTCCGTTCGAGTGCGCCACGCGAGGCCTGGCGACCGTCGAAGATCGGCCCATCGAAATCGAATACGATTCCCTTCACTTTCACGGGATCCTCGACCGAGTGCAACCTGCCCTTCGCCTGCAAGCGTTCATTCTGCCGCATCGTTTCGTCGCGGTGCAGACACCCGAATCCGGCCATCGGCATGAGGCCGGCGCCGCGTGGCCGCTCGTTCCGGGATGGAATCGCCCAACACATGCGGCGCGAACGGGCTCTGCCGGATCGCGATGACCCGCCGCAAGCCCCGCACTCAACTCGTCACCGGCGGCCGCGACCGCAGCAAGAGCTTCGGCTTCGTCAATCCGCCGCTGGTGCGCGGCTCGACGGTGCTGCACGACGATGTCGCCGACATGGAGCGCCGCCTGCAGAAACGGCTCGACGGCGTCGACGGCATGTCGACCTATGGCGTCTACGGGACGCCGACGCACCATGCGTTCTACGAAGCGATGTGCGAACTCGAAGGCGGCTATCGCAGCTGGGCGCTGCCGAGCGGGCTTGCCGCCTGCACGATGGCGATCCTCGCCTTCGTGCGCCAGGGTGATCACGTGCTGCTGCCGGACTCCGTGTACTGGCCGACGCGCCGCTACTGCCTGCGCACGCTGCCGCGCTACGGTGTCGAGACGACGAT
>DAINBQ010000299.1:0-1119 GCA_036732825.1 Burkholderiaceae bacterium
GCTCGAGTTCGCGGCGCTCGCGCTCGAACGCGAGCGTCTGCGCATGCGCGCGGGCATCGCGCTGCCGCACCATCGCGCCGAGCGCCACCCACGCGCCGAAAAAGATGCCCGCTATCGTCAGCTGCCCGAAGCCGACGAAGCGCTTCGGATTGGCCATGAACGCTGGATCGCCGCCCGTCGTGATCCAGTACGCGGCGTATGCCGAAACGGGAATTGCTACCGCCATCGCGAGCAGCTGAAACACCCATCGCCCCAGCCAGCGCGGCAGGCGGGCTGGCCAGGACTCGGCGAGCCCGAAGGCGACGAGCGCGCCGGTGCCGACGGTGACGCTCCGCGCGAGCCACGTCGCGGCGCGCGTCTCCGAGTCGATGCTGATCAGCAGCGCGATCGGAACGGCGACCAGCAGCATGACCGCAATCCGGCGCAGGCCGAGCACGGTCCTCAGGCCGGCGGGTGCGGCCTCGGGCGACGAAAACTTCATCTGTAGCGGCCGGGGCGATGCGCTCATCAACGCAACAGCACGCGCAGGTTCGTGTAGCCCATCAGCTGGAACACGTAGTAGTTCATCGCCGCTTCGCCGATGTCGTCGGCCACGAACACCAGTTGCGCATGGCGCGGCACGCCGGCCTTCGAGATCGCCACCCACAGATCGGCCGCCGGCTTCACGCTGCCGTCGTCGTTGACCAGCCGGCTCGCCGGTAGATGGATGACCGCCCCGGGCGGCGCATCGACCGGCAGCGCGGCGCCGGATGCAATGTACACGCGGGGCAGGCGCCCGGGCGCGTCGGCGAATCTCGTCACCACGGTGCGGCCGCCTTCGCCGAAGCGGGTCGGCACGGCCGCCGTGGACTGCTTCGCCCACGGCAGCCCGCGCAGCGCCCATTCATCGGTGCCCGTCATCAGGACCGACACGCGCGGCATGTCGAGCGACTGCAGCGCCAGGAAGGCAAGTGCCGACGACTTGTCGAGCCCGCGCTCCGACACGATGACTGTCTCGTGCGCCGGTTGCAGGCCCTCGGCCTCCAGGCGCGGACGCAGCGCGTTCGGTTGCCGCAGCGTTTCGCCGAACACCAGCGCCGGCACATTGCGCGCCGCGGGAATGTGGCCGGAGGCAAACGC
>DAINBQ010000299.1:1219-3581 GCA_036732825.1 Burkholderiaceae bacterium
TCCTCGGCCGACTTGAACGTCTTGTCGGCGTTGAAGAACTCCGCGGTCGGCCAGGAGACGGCGTGCGGCAGATGGCCCGCGCGGTCGAAGAACTTGGTTGCGCCGAAGTACATCTCGGGCTCGAGCGCATCGACCAGCGCATGGCGCTGCGCGTCGCCGGCGGCGACCAGCACCTCGGGCAGATCGGCCCGCACGTCTGCGCGGTGCCGCACGGGGAAATTGCCGGCCGTGGGCGGCGCGGTCTTTTCCTGCGTCACCGCTCCGCCGGACGCCCGCCAACGGGCCATGCCTCCATCGAGCAGATGCAGCCGCTCGGGCGGGTGCCCGCGGTACAGCAGTTCGTAGTAGAGGCGCGGCGCGAAGTAGCTGCCGCCCTGGTCGTAGATCACCACCGAGCGGCCCGGCGACACGCCCCAGGACTGAATGCGCCGCTGCATCGCCTGCGCATCCGCTTCGTCCGGGCCGTACGCGAAGAGATCGACATGCACCGCGCCGGGTATGTGGCCCGCCTCGTGCAGCTTGACCGGCTGGGCATCGAGCACCAGCACGTTGCCCGCAGCGAGCGCCTGCTGCAGCCAGGCGACGTCGACGAGCGGACGGAGGTTGGCCTGGGCGAGCGGCGCCGCCAGCAGGCCGAAGCTCACGATAAGGGCCACGATCGCGCCGCCGCGCAGCGCGTGCCAGATTGGTTTCATCGACGAACCCCCCGAGCGACCGAAGAAGCCGCACCGTAGGGTCGCGCGTGTCGGCCGGCAACGGCACTGCGACGAACGACGGTTCGGCGGTGTCGATCAGCGGCCGGCGCGTCTGGGCGGCGAGGGCGCGCCGGCCTGCGCCAGCTCTTTCACGATGGGCGCTTGACCCGTCAGGCCGCGTGGTGTTACCTTGGTAACACCTTTCCGCAATCAGCACGGGCGAACGATGACTTCTGCGACGACGATCAAGCTGCCGGAAGACCTCAAGCAGCGCATCGCACCGCTCGCCGAAGCGGCGGGCAAGACCGCGCATGCCTGGATGGTCGAGGCGCTGGAACGCCAGGCCGCAATGGCCGAGGCGAGGGAAGACTTCCTTCGGGATGCCGAAGCCTCCGCGGCGGAAGTCGATGCCGGAGGCGCGCTGTACGCAGCGGAGGATGTCGCCGCGTATCTGCTCTCTCGCGCTGCCGGCAAGGCAGCAGCCCGGCCCAGGCGCGTCCGCAAGAGCGCGATGGCCACAACCGCGGCTGGTGCACGTCGGCGTCGCTAGGCCGGAACTTGGCGACCGTTTACTTCAGCACTCGCGCGCTGGCCGACCTCGACCGTCTGTTCGACTTCATCGCCGAACACGATCCCGCCAGCGCGGGCCGCGCCGCGCAGCGCATCGCCGACGCGACACGCATCCTGCGCGATCACCCGCTGATCGGCCGCCCGGTGCGAGGCGACATCCGCGAACTCGTGATTTCGAGCGGCCGGACCGGGTATGTCGCGCTGTACAGGCTCCGTAACGGCGTCGCGACAGTCGAGATCCTGACGATTCGACACCAGCGTGAGGCGGGGTATCGCGAGTAGCCCGCGGCGCGCTAGGAGCGAGTGGCAGCACTGACCGCGCGTTGCAGCAGACGAGGCCGATCCAGGCGATCGCACCACGCCGCGAAGGCTGGGGTCGGCCCGTTCCAGTGCAGCGCATCGACCTTGTTGAACAGCTTCACGTCGCTTTTCAGCGTCGCGAGCTGCTTGAACAGCAGCGCATCGGCCTGCCGCTCGCCGAGCACCTCCGGCGGGAATCGCTCCAGCGCTCCGTACCGGTTCAGCAACCGTGCCGCACCCTTGGGTCCGATGCCCGGAATCCCGGGATAGCCATCCGCGCTGTCCCCGACGAGCGCGAGGTAGTCGGGAATCAGCGGTGGATCGACGCCGAACTTCGCGCGCACGCCTGCCGCGTCGCGGATCGCCTTCGTGCGTCGATCGATCTGGATGACACGCTCGTCGACGACGCATTGCGCAAGGTCCTTGTCGGGCGTCCAGATGCAGACCTTGACGACACGCGAATCGCGCGCCGCCAGATGTGCCGCCGACGCCAGCGCATCGTCCGCTTCGAATTCGACCATCGGCCACACGACGACTCCCATCGCGGCCAGCGCTTCTTCAAGCGGATGGAACTGCGCGGCCAGCGCGCGCTCGACGCCTTCGCCGGTCTTGTAGCCGGTCCAGAGGTCGTTGCGAAACGACTCGATCACGTGGTCGGTTGCGACGCCGATGTGGGTCGCGCCGCCCTCGATCATCTCGAGCGCAGTGGCGAGTACACCCGCCACCGCGCCCAGTGGCGCATCCTTGCCGTCGTTGAAGCGGCGTGCGCCGTAGAAGTGCCGAAACAGCTCGTATGT
>DAINBQ010000300.1:0-3579 GCA_036732825.1 Burkholderiaceae bacterium
GCAAGCTTGCCGCCGGCATCGGGCTGGTCCTGGCGTTCGTGTTCGGCGTCACCTACGTCGGCTTCTTCGCCGGCACCGCGCTCTTCATCGCGCTGTTCTCCTGGATCGGCGGATACCGTCGACCCGTATCGGTGGCGATCATCGGTCTCGGCGGCGCATTCGTGCTGCTCGTGATCTTCATGCGGGTGGCCTATGTGTCGCTGCCGCTCGGCATCGGGCCCTTCAAGACGTTGTCGCTCGCCCTTCTGCGGCTGATCGGCGTCTGAGTCCCGCGGGCGGCGCGCGATGGAGGTCCTGCTCAACCTGCTGCACGGCTTGGCCAACATCGCAACGCCGGTGAATCTCGCGGCGATGGTGATCGGCCTGGTCCTCGGGATGCTGGTCGCGGTGCTGCCGGGTCTGACGCTGGTGATGGGCGTCGTGCTGGCGCTGCCGTTCACCTACAAGATGGGTGTGGAGCCGGCGCTGATTCTGTTGACCGCGATGTACGTGTCCGGCACCTATGGCGGCGCGATCACGGCGATCCTCTTCCGCATTCCGGGCGAACCGATGGACGTGCCGCTGCTGTGGGACGGCTATGCAATGACGCGGCGCGGCGATGCCGCGCTCGCGCTCGGCTATTCGCTGGTCGCCGCTCTCGTTGGCGGCCTGGCCTCGGCCGTCGTGATGGTCGCATTGTCAAAGCCGGTGGCGAGCATCGCCCTCAGCTTTTCGTCGCCGGAGTTTTTCGCGGTCACCGCGTTCGGCCTGGTCAGTGTCGTGACGCTCAGCGGCGGTTCGCTGGTCAATGCGCTGATCAGCCTTTGTTTCGGACTGCTGATCGCGACGGTCGGCGTCGACGCGATGTACGGCGCCGAGCGGTTTGCATTCGGGTTCCCGTTCCTGCAGGACGGCATCGAATTTCTGCTGGTCATGGTGGGCGCATACGGCATCGGAGAGGTCCTGTCGCGGCTGCAACTCGGGTTCGCGGCCGAGGCGACGGCTGACGGCAGCGCGGGGGCGCGCTTCCGGACGGCGTTCCCGAAGCTTTCCGACCTGCTGGCGATCAAGGGGTCGTTCCTGCGTGGCACCGCGACGGGGATCGTGGTGGGAATCGTGCCCGGGGCCGGCGCAACAGTGTCAGCCTTTGTCGCCTACGGCATCGAGGGCCAATACGGCAAGAACGCCAGTCAGCTGGGCAGTGGCGCACCGGCCGGCATCGTCGCTGCCAAATCCGCAGCCACCGCGTCGGTCGGCGGTGCGATGGTGCCGCTCCTGACGATGGGCATTCCCGGCAGCGGCGCCACTGCGATCATCCTGGCCGCATTCCTGCTGCACGGCGTGCAGCCGGGGCCGCAGGTGTTCGTCTCCAGCACGGAGCTGATCTACACGGTGTTCGCGTCCGTGTTCGTCGCGGTGGTCGGAATGTGCATCCTCGGCTACTTTGCGATCCGCCCGCTGTGCAAGGTGCTCGATGCGCCCGAGGCCATCGTGTCGGCGTTCGTCGTCGTGTTCTGCTTCATCGGGGCGTTCGCGGCGCGCAGCAACCTGTCCGACCTCTACGTGATCGCCGTGTTCGGTCTGGTCGGGTTCCTGTTCGAACGATTCAGGTTCCCGATCGCGCCGCTGGTGCTCGGGACGATCCTCGGCCCACTGACCGAGAACAACTTCATGACGACGATGGTGAGCTTCAACAACGACTGGACCGTGTTCTTCACGCGCCCGATCAGCGGCTCGATCCTGCTGCTCGCCATCGTCGGCCTGTTCTACCCGGTGCTGCGCGAGGCGCTGCGCCGCTGGCGCGCGCGCAAGCCGGTCGAGTTCACGGTGCGGACGCGCGCTTCCTCGGACCGGAAGTAGCATCAATGAATGCAACGACCGAAGATTCGCCTGACAGTTCGACCCACGCGGCCGTCGGCGTGCTGATCGATCGCGCACGCACCGCGCAGGCGGTGGCGGTCGGCTACGACCAGCAGCGTGTCGACGATCTGGTTGCAGCGGCCGGCTGGGCCATCCTCAAGCCGGAACGCAACCGCGAACTGGCTGAACTGGCGGTGGCCGACACCGGCATCGGCAACGTCGAGGACAAGGTCCGCAAGAACCACCGCAAGACGCTCGGCCTGCTGCGCGACCTGAAGGGCGCGCGCTCCGTGGGCGTGATCGCCGAGTATCCGGAGCGCGGCCTGATCGAGATTGCGCGGCCGGCCGGCGTGGTGGCCGCGATCACGCCGTCGACCAATCCCGCGGCGACGCCTGCGAACAAGATCATCAATGCGCTGAAGGGGCGCAACGCGGTCATCGTTGCGCCGTCGCCCAAGGGCTGGTCGACCTGCGCGCGGCTGCTCGAGTTCGTGCATGCCGAGTTCGACCGCATCGGGGCTCCGCGAGACCTCGTGCAGTCGCTGTCGGCGCCGGTGACCAAGGCGGCCACCGCAGAGCTGATGCGCCGGGCCGATCTGGTCGTGGCGACCGGTTCGCAGGCCAACGTGCGCGCTGCTTACACGAGCGGGACGCCGGCATTCGGCGTCGGCGCCGGCAACGTCGCGTCGATCGTCGACGAGACCGCGGACCTGGCAGCGGCGGCGGCGCGCATCCTGCAGTCAAAGACCTTCGACAACGCGACCAGCTGCTCCTCCGAGAACAGCGTCGTGCTGCTCGACGCGATCCATGACGCGGCGCTGACAGAGTTGCAGCTCGCGGGAGCGGTGCTGCTCGACGCGGCCGACCGTGCGAGGCTGCAGGAGTTCATGTGGCCGGACGGAAAGCTTGCCCCTGCGGTCACCGGCCAGTCGGTGGCCGCGATCGCGGCGCTCGCGCGGCTCGCGGCACCGCAGGCGCACTCGGCGCGGGCCCTGCTGGTCGAGGAGAGCGGATTCGGTCCCGCGCATCCGTTTTCTGGCGAAAAACTCAGCCCGGTGCTCGCCGTCTACCGTGCGCGCGATTTCGCCGATGCGCTCGGCGTCGTCGAACACATCTACGCCTACATGGGCGCGGGCCACTCGGTCGGACTGCACACAGCGAGCACGGAACGTGCGATCGAAGCCGGACTTCGGCTTCCGGTGTCCCGCGTGATCGTCAATCAGGCGCACTGCATTGCCACCGGCGGCAGCTTCGACAACGGCCTGCCGTTTTCGCTGTCGATGGGCTGCGGCACCTGGGGCCGTAACAACTTCTCCGACAACCTCAGCTACCGCCACTACCTGAACATCACGCGCGTGTCGATGACGATCCCCGAGGTCGTGCCGACCGATGACGAGGTGCTCGGCGAGTTTTTCGCGCGCCATGGACGCGGGTGAACGATCGATGACGTCGATTCGGGAGCTGGTCGATGCCTGCGCCGCGCGTGCGCCCGATGCCGTGTACCTCGTCGCGCCGGAGAGCGGCCGGCGGATCACCTTCGGCGAGCTCGCGGATTCGTGCCGCGCAGTGCAGGGTTGGCTCGAACAGCGTGGACTCGCACCGGGTTCGCACGTTTCGGTCGTGATGGGCAACGGCCCGCAGACGGTGCGCCTTCTGCTCGGCGCGATGTACGGCGGGTACTGCGCCAATCCGATCAACCTGCTGTCGCAGCCCGAGCAGATGCGCTTCGTGCTCGATCAT
>DAINBQ010000301.1:0-3576 GCA_036732825.1 Burkholderiaceae bacterium
CAGCGCCGCTGCTGCGCATCGCGCACCGCGTGATTCCCAACGCTGCATTCGTCGCCGCCGATGCGATCGGACTCGGCTTCTTCAGCATTACCGGCGTCGCGCTCGCGCTGGGCGCCGGCATGTCGTTTTTCATTGCCGCGATGATGGGAGTCATCACCGGCGTGTTCGGCGGCGTCCTGCGCGACGTGATCCTGAACGAAGTGCCGATGGTGCTGCGCGACGGCAGGCCGTACGCGCTGGCGGCCTTCTTTGGCTGCTGGTTCTACATCCTGATGATCAATGCCGGCTCCGCCGAAGGGCTCGCGCTCTGGACGGCGGCTGGCGTGACGACGATGGTTCGCCTTGTCGCGTGGCGCTACGACTGGTCGATCAAGTGAGCCACTTGCCACTGCGAGAACGGGCGCATGGCGAGAAGAACGCTACACAGCCTGTTCGCCTTCCTCGCCGGTACGGATCCGGATCACCTGCTCGACAGCCGTTACGAAGATCTTGCCGTCGCCGATCTTGCCGGTGCGCGCCGCCTTCGTGATTGCCTCGATCGCACGCTCGACGAGCGCTTCGGCCACGACGGCTTCGACTTTCACCTTCGGCAGGAAGTCCACCACATACTCGGCGCCGCGATAAAGCTCCGTGTGGCCCTTCTGGCGGCCGAAGCCCTTGACTTCGGTCACGGTCAGCCCGCTCACTCCGACGTCCGCGAGCGCCTCGCGAACCTCGTCGAGCTTGAAGGGCTTGATGACGGCAGTGATCTGTTTCATGGTGGAGTTCCCGGGCGAGTTTCGGTTCGATTCTAGAGGGTCGCGTCTTCTTCGCGAAAGCGGTTGGTGATCGGGTACCGCCAGTCGCGCCCGAAACCGCGGTGCGTGACCCTGATCCCGACCGGCGACTGGCGCCGCTTGTATTCGGAGTTGCGGATCATCTTGACGACCTTGCGCACGACGGTCTCGTCGAATCCGGCGTCCACGATGTCCGCGATCGAGCGTCCTTCTTCCATATAGTGTTCGATGATGGCATCGAGCACGTCGTACGGTGGCAGCGAATCCTGGTCGGTCTGACCGGCCTTCAGTTCGGCGCTGGGCGCACGCGTCAGGATACGTTCCGGGATCACCGGCGCGACCGAATTGCGATAACGGCACAGGCGGTAAACGAGCGTCTTCAGGATGTCCTTGATCACCGCGAAACCGCCTGCGAGGTCGCCGTAAAGCGTCGAGTAGCCGACCGCGGTCTCGGACTTGTTGCCGGTGGTGAGCACGATCGAACCGTACTTGTTCGACAGCGCCATCAGCAGCATGCCGCGGATGCGTGCCTGCAGGTTCTCTTCGGTCGTATCCCAGGGCAGTCCGCGGAACTCCTGCGCGAGCGTCGCCAGGAAGGCGTCGAACGCGGGCTTGATCGGCAACACGTCGTAGCGCACGCCGAGCGTGCGTGCCATTTCAGCCGCGTCGTCGAGGCTCATCTGCGCGGTGAACTGCGACGGCATCATCACGGCCCGAACCCGCTCGGCACCCAGCGCATCGACCGCGATGGCGAGCGTCAGGGCCGAATCGACGCCGCCCGACAGACCGATGATCGCGCCGGGGAATCCGTTCTTGCCGAGATAGTCGCGCACGCCGAGCACCAGCGCCGAATACGCGAGTGCCTCCTGCCCGGGTTCGTCGTCGATCCCGCCGGGCCGCGGTTCGCCGTCGACGAAGTCGACAACCAGCAGCGCCTCCTCGAAGTGCGGCGCCAGGGCCACCAGCTCGCCGCGGCCGTCGAGGACGAACGATGCGCCGTCGAACACCAGCTCGTCCTGACCCCCGACCAGGTTTGCGTACACGGTCGCAAGGCCGAAGCGCGCGACATTCGTCCGCATGATCTGCAGGCGCTGCTGCTGCTTGCCCAGGTGGAACGGCGATCCATTGAGCACCAACAGCACCTGTGCGCCGGACGCCTGCGCGCACTCGGGCGTGTAGGCGAACCAGGTGTCTTCGCAGATGTTGATGCCGAACGCAGTGCCGTTGATGTCGAACACGAACGGGCGATTGTCCGGAGTGAAGTAACGCTGTTCGTCGAACACGTCGTAGTTCGGCAGGTCGTGCTTGCAGTAGGTACCCTGCACGACGCCATTGGCAAGCAGCGAAGCCGCGTTGTAACGCTGGCCTTCGCGCGCAAGCGGATGCCCCACCACGACCCGCAAAGCGGGAAACTGCAGCAGTTGCGCGGCGAGTTTCTGCAGCGCCGCGTCGCTCGCTGCGTAAAATGCGCGGCGCAGCAGCAGATCTTCGGGGGGATAGCCGGTCAGCGAAAGTTCCGGCGTCAGCAGCAAGTCTGCACCCGCAGCGGAAGCCCGCCCGGCGGAATCGATGATCTTCTTGCTGTTGCCCTCGAAGTCGCCGACGGTGCAATTCAGCTGTGCGACCGCGACTTTGACGTTCGAGCTCATTGAGTGATGCGGGGATGAAGCAGGCGGGTTCGACGGATTATTGCATGCGCGTCGTGACCGACCTGGCAGAGATCGGCGCGCCGAGCTGGAACGCGCTGGCGGAGCACGGCAATCCGTTTCTCCGCTTCGAGTTCCTGCACGCGCTGCATTCGACGGGATGCGCGGCAGCCCGCACCGGCTGGCAGCCGCACTTCCTCGCGCTGTTCGAGCGTGATGGCGGCCGGCTCGCAGCCGCGGTCCCGCTGTATCGCAAGGAGCATTCCTATGGCGAGTACGTTTTCGACTGGGCCTGGGCCGATGCGCATCAGCAGCACGGAATCGGTTATTACCCCAAGTGGCTGTCCGCGGTGCCCTTCACGCCGGTTCCCGGGCCGCGATTGCTGGCAATCGATTCGAGAGCGCGCGCCGAGCTGGTCGGTCAGCTTCTCCGGCTCGCGACCGAATCCGGCCTGTCGTCGCTGCACCTGCTGTTTCTGCCGCGGTCGGAAGCGGATCTGCTCGCGGCCCGTGGCCTGCTCACGCGCCGAGCGGTTCAGTTCCACTGGTTCAATCGCGGTTACGCGTCGTTCGACGATTACCTGCAATCACTGGTGCAGACGAAGCGCAAGAAAGTTCGAGCCGAGCGGCGCAAGGTTGCCGCGGCAGGGTTAACCCTGGAACGAAAGACCGGCACCGACATCACCGGGTCCGACTGGGAATTCTTCGCGCGTTGCTACGCGCTGACCTATGCCGCTCACCACTCGACACCCTACCTGAGTCTCCGCTTCTTCCAGCAGCTTGGAGAGTCAATGCCGGAGTGCATGCTGCTTGTCGTTGCGCGAAGCGGCGGCCGACCGATCGCGTCGGCGCTTGCGCTGTTCGACAGCGAGCGCCTGTACGGCCGCTACTGGGGCGCTGTGGCCCAGGTGCCTTGCCTGCACTTCGAGGCGAGTTACTACCAGATGATCGAGTTCGCGATCGAGCGCAGGATCGCCGTATTCGAAGGCGGGGCACAGGGCGAACACAAGCTGGCGCGCGGATTCGAGCCGGTGACGACGTATTCGTCGCACTGGCTGGCCCATCCGGACTTCTATTCCGCGGTCGAGCGCTATCTCGAGCGCGAGAGCGGCGGCATCGAGGCGTATGTCGACGAATTGAACGAGCGCAGCGCG
>DAINBQ010000302.1:0-3570 GCA_036732825.1 Burkholderiaceae bacterium
TTGCCGCTCGCGCAGCAGTGCGGTGGCAGCGTGCTTCCGACCGGCAGATGCAGCCGCAGCGGCCAGTCGGCCTCGACGCGATCGAGATAGACGACCTCACCCTTGCGCAGCATCGACAGGTTGCAGGTCTCGCCGACGTCGGTCACCAGCCGCCGCAGCACGACATGCCGCTCGGCAGCGACGTGGTCATGCGTCAGCACATCGAGCGCAATGCGCTCCAGCCTTGGCCCCACTCCATATGCGCGGCCGGTCGGTTCGCGCATCACGAGCCCGGCCTCCTCGAACAACGCCAGCGTTCGATGCAGCGAGGGTTTGGGCAGGCCGGTTGCGACCATCAGTTCCGACAGCGTGACCGGTGCGCCGGCGCGCACAAGGGTTTCGAGCACCGCGAACGCTTTCAGCGTCGACGATGTCGAACCCGCGGCGTCGCGCGCTCCCAATTCAATGACATTCGACATGGGGAGATCGTATCGACTGAATTTCGATGATGCAACTAGAATGTTCAGTTGAACGGAACATCGGCTTGCATCTGACTGCATTTTGCCCTACCGTTGCATGAAACCGAACGAAACATCTCGTTGAACGGTATGCCCACACCGCGACCTCCAGCAGCGGCCGCGATGCCTTCCTCTTACCTGCGGAGACTCCAATGACCGACATGAAACAACCCAACCGTGCCGTCGTGCAGGGCCGGACGCGGATGACGCCATCCGAAGCGTTCGTCGAATCGCTGGTGGCGCAAGGCGTGACCGATGTGTTCGGCATCGTCGGCTCCGCCTACATGGATGCGCTCGACATCTTTCCCGGCGCCGGCATCCGCTTTATTCCGACTGCGCACGAGCAGGGCGCCGTGCACATGGCCGACGGATATGCGCGCGTTTCAGGTCGTCACGGTGTCTGCATCGGGCAGAACGGCCCGGGAATCACGAACTTCGTCACCGGTGTCGCCGCCGCGTACTGGGCCCACTCGCCGGTGGTCGTCATCACGCCCGAAACCGGCTCGCTGACGATGGGGCTGGGAGGATTCCAGGAAACCGAGCAGCTGCCGATCTTCTCGAAGATCACGAAGTACCAGGGACACGTGAACAACCCGAAACGCATGGCCGAGATCACAAGCCGCTGCTTCGATCGAGCACTGCTGGAGATGGGTCCGACGCAGCTCAACATCCCGCGCGACTATTTCTACGGCGATATCGAATGCGAGATTCCGCAGCCGATCCGTGTCGGCCGCGGCGCCGGCGACGAGACGGCGCTCGACGAGGCGGCGAAGCTGCTGGCGGGAGCGAAATTTCCGGTCATCCTGTCCGGCGGCGGCGTGGTGATGGGCGACGCGACGGCCGAAGCCGTGAAGCTTGCCGAACTGCTGCACGCGCCGGTCGCGAGCAGCTATCTGCACAACGATTCGTTCCCGGCCTCGCATCCGCTGTGGTGCGGTCCGCTCGGTTACCAGGGCAGCAAGGCAGCGATGAAGCTGATCGCGCAGGCCGACGTGATTCTCGCGCTCGGTTCGCGGCTCGGCCCCTTCGGCACGCTGGCGCAATACGGGCTGGATTACTGGCCGAAGAACGCGAAGATCATCCAGATCGACGCCGACGCAAAGATGCTGGGTCTCGTCAAGCCGATCTCGGTCGGCATCTGCGGCGACGCCCGGTCGGCGGCCGCCGCGCTGATCGAGCGGCTGCAGGGCAGGGCGCTCGCATGCCAGCAGAACAAGGCCGAGCGCGACACCCGGTTGAAAGCCGAGCGGGCTGCGTGGGAGAAGGAACTCGACGGCTGGACGCACGAGACCGACGCGTATTCGGTCGAGATCTCTGCCAGATCCAGCTTCATGCATCCGCGCCAGATGCTGCGCGAGCTGGAGCGCGCAATGCCGAGAAACGCGATGGTGTCGACCGATATCGGCAACATCTGCTCGGTGTCCAACTCCTACCTGCGTTTCGACGCGCCGCGATCAATGCTCGCGGCAATGAGCTTCGGCAACTGCGGCTATGCGTTCCCGGTCATCTGCGGCGCCAAGATCGCGGCTCCGGACCGTCCGGCGATCGCCTATGTCGGCGACGGCGCCTGGGGCATCAGCCTCAACGAGCTGCTGACTTGCAAGCGGGAGAAGATCGGCGTCACGGTGGTGCTGTTCAACAACGGCCAGTGGGGCGCGGAGAAGAAGAACCATGTCGACTTCTATTCGCAGCGTTATCTCGGAGTCGAACTGGACAACCCGGATTGGGCCGGTCTCGCCCGGGCCTTCGGCTGCGACGGCATCCGGGTGGACAAGGTGGCAGATGTCGGGCCGGCGCTGCAGCAGGCGGTGAAAAACCAGGCCGACGGCCGCACGACCGTGCTCGAGATGATGGTCACGAAGGAACTCGGCGACCCGTTCCGGCGCGACGCGCTGAGCAAGCCGGTGCGGCACCTGGACAAGTACAAGGCATACGTCTGATCTCGCCGGGCAGGGGATGGGCTCGCTAGTAGCCCATCCGCATGGACGTGTCGTCCTCGTCCTCGATGTCGACCTTGGCTGACGGCGGCAACTTCGCGATGATCTCTTCGATCATGCGAACGTGCTCGGCCTCTTCGTCCCGCAATTCCTCGAACAGCGCCTTGACGTCCGGTTGTTTCACGCTGCGGAGAGCCCTGTCGTAGTACGCGAAGGCTTTCTTCTCGGAGTGCAAGGCCACCTGGTACGCCTTGAACTCCGACATGTTCCAGCGAGTCGCGCCGACATCAGGGGCCTCCACATCGAAGATGTCGTCGAGCTTGACTCTTGCAGGCTGGTCGCCGAACAACTTGCGCCGGCGCGCGGCGAGCTGGTCCCCGTGCTTCTTCTCGTTCTCGGCCATCGACTGGAACGCCGACCCGGCGTCGTTGGAAAGCCCGCTTCCGAATTGTCTGGCGAACAGGGTGTACCGCTCGAACGCCTCGACCTCGATCAGATGGGCCAGATCGAGAGTGTCCATCAATGTCAGTTGGGAAAAGTCGACTCTCGCTGGCATGGCTCCTCCGGTTTCAGTGCCGTGGGCACCCGAAAGCCGAGCGTGGCACCGTTCAGTGAATGGGAAGTCTCCTCGACGAACAATACGGTATCAACAAAAGAGGTACCCCTGCTTTGCGGGCGCTTGCCAAGTATTCTTCCCCTGGAGAGGTTCCAGATATGAGCGAAGACACTGAGAAGATCGACATCCATCGCGGGCTCAGCGGCGTCTACTTCGAGCGCTCGCGCGTCTGCTACATCGATGGGCGCGCCGGCGAGCTGCGCTATCGGGGTTACTCGATTCACGACCTCGCCGAACGCTCGACCTTCGAGGAGACGTGCTACCTGCTGCTCAAAGGAGAGTTGCCCG
Organism: Burkholderiaceae bacterium; assembly: GCA_036732825.1. Classification (GTDB taxonomy): domain Bacteria; phylum Pseudomonadota; class Gammaproteobacteria; order Burkholderiales; family Burkholderiaceae_F; genus DAINBQ01. Next base: position 3,339 of record DAINBQ010000302.1, read on the forward strand.
GTAAGGAGGAGCTCGCCCGCTTCGACGCCGACCTGAAAGCTGCGCGCAAGCTGCCTCCCGAGATCAGCAAACTCATTGAACTCACAAGGAATGCGCATCCGATGGATGTGCTGCGTACCGCCGTGTCGGCGCTCGCTGCCTTCGATCCCGACGTGGCCGACAACTCGCCGCAGGCGATCGTGCGCAAAGGCGTGCGGCTCGCTTCACAGGTGCCGATGATCGTCGCAGCGCA
>DAINBQ010000303.1:0-3548 GCA_036732825.1 Burkholderiaceae bacterium
TCGTGCAGGGCGTCGGCTTTCGACACGCGATGGCCCGCGAGGCGCGACGACTCGGCCTGGCGGGATGGGTGCGCAATCGCAGCGACGGCAGCGTCGAAGCGGTTGCCAGCGGCGACGAGACGGCGCTCGATGCGCTGAGCCGCTGGGCGCGCCGCGGAGCTCCGCCGGCGCGGGTCGAGACCCTCGAAGTGCGTGCCGCGACGGCAACCGAAACCGCCGACCTCGAACCGCACTTCAGCCAGCGGCCGACGGTCTAAGCGGGTTTTCGCGGGAAAAAACCGAGTCGTCAAAGCCCGGATTGATCAATGCCGTCAGCACGTGGTCGCGCCACGCGCCGTTGATGTACAGGTATTTCGTCGCGAGACCTTCCTTGCGAAAACCCAGCCGCTGCAACAGGCGCCCGCTGCGGACATTGTCAGGAACGTAATTCGCCTGAATGCGATGCAGCCGCAGCACATCGAACGCGTAGGCAATCGTCGCCGCCAGTGCCTCGTGCATCAGACCCCGGCCCTGCAGCTGCGCATCGATCGCGTATCCGAGCATGCACGACTGGAAGGGTCCACGCGCGATCTGCGTGTAGTTGATGCGGCCGACAATGCGAGCCGGGTCATCGCGTTCGAACAGCAGCCAGCGTGCCACCATGCCATCGGCGAACTCCTCCACGGCCCGTGCGCACTGGGATACCCAATATTCGGGGCGGTCGGAACCGGCGGGGTGCGGCGGATCCCACGGCGCCAGGTGGCGCTGGTTGCGACGCAGAAACTCCAGCAACGGCACAGCATGGTGGGCGGCCATGTGTTCGACATACAGGCGGTCGGTCATCATGCTCGGCAACATGTTGGAGCTCTCGGATTTGATGTGAACTGTATTCGACACGGGGTTGCCGTTTTCCGGTTTAATTCGGGCTCAAAACAATAGCCGGATCGAGGAGACAGACGATGGATCGTCGCGCGTTCGCCGCGCTGGTCACTGCGCTCGGCCCGGCGCTGCTCGCCGGCGTGACGACCGCGTCGGCTCAGGCCCCTTATCCGACAAAACCGATCCGTCTGATCGTGCCGTATCCGCCAGGTGGCCCGCTGGACACCGCGGCGCGTGCTTTGGCGGAACGCGTTAAGGACACCTTGGGCATCGTCGTGGTCGAGAACCGTCCGGGCGCCGGCGGCAATCTCGGTGTCGATCTCGTCGCCAAGTCGGCGCCCGACGGGTATGCGCTCGTCATTGGAGCCGTCGCGACGCACGCGGTCAATCCCTGGCTCTTCCGCAAACTGCCCTACGACCCGATCAAGGACTTTGCGCCGATCACGCTCATCGCCCACGTCCCCAACGTGCTGGTGATGGTGCCGGAGCGTGCGCAGCAGCTCGGCATTCGCAGTGCAGCCGACCTGATCGCCTATGCGCGCGCGAATCCGGGCCGGCTCAATTTCGCCTCGGGTGGCAACGGGAGCGCCGGCCACATGGCGGGCGAACTGATGAAGTCGCAGGCCCGGGTCTCCGCGATTCACATCCCGTACGCGGGGGCGGCGCCGGCACAACTCGGACTTCTCGCCGGCCAGACCGATTTCATGTTCGACAACCTGGCGTCGGCGACTGCGCAGATACGCGCCGGCAAGTTGCGAGCGCTCGCCGTGACAACGACGCGGCGAGCCGCGACGATGCCCGATGTGCCGACGATGGCCGAAAGTGGACTCCCCGGCTTCGATGTGTCGACCTGGTTCGGCGTTTTCGCGCCGGCCGGCACGCCGGCGCCGATCGTTGCCCGTCTCAACGAGGCTTTCACGGCGGCCCTGCGCACGCCGGAACTGCGCGAGCGCCTGGCCCGGATGGGGGCTGAGCCGGCCCCGATGTCGGCTGATCAGTTTGCGCAACTCGTCAAGAGCGAACTGGCCAAGTACGAGAAGATCGTCAAGTATTCCGGTGCTCGCGTGGACTGAGCGCTGCAGGGAGGCACATGAAGATCAAGCATGCCAAGGACTTCTGGTCCGGAATGATGTTTGCCGCCTTCGGGCTCGGTTTCGCCGTGATCGCGCAGAACTACGACATGGGCACTGCGGCGCGCATGGGGCCGGCCTACTTTCCGACCGTGCTCGGTGGCCTTCTGACCCTTCTGGGAGTGATCATCGCGCTGCGCGGACTCAAGACCGAGGAGCCGGATTCACAGGTCGACAAGTTCCATTTCACGCCGCTGATGCTGATCCTGGGCGCGGTCGTCGCTTTCGGCCTGTTGCTGCGTCCTGCGGGCTTGCTGGTCGCGCTGACTGTGCTGGTCATCGTTGCGAGTTTCGGTAGCCATGAATTCAAGTGGCGCGAGATCATTCCGCTGACCGTCGTGCTGACCCTGCTGGTCCTTGGGGTCTTCATTTACGGGCTCAGCATGACGATCCCGGTCCTGCCTGCGTTCATGCGTGATTGAGGGCCCCCGATGGATCTCGTCAACAACCTAACGCTCGGCTTCGCGACCGCGCTCACGCTGGCCAACCTGCTGTATGCGTTCGCCGGAGTGCTGATCGGCACGCTGATCGGCGTGCTACCCGGCATCGGCCCGATCGCGACACTCGCGATGCTGCTGCCAACGACGTATGCGCTGGAGCCCACTTCCGCGCTGATCATGCTCGCCGGCATCTACTACGGCGCCCAGTACGGCGGTTCCACGACTGCGATCCTCGTGAACCTGCCCGGGGAGTCATCTTCGGTGGTCACTTGCATCGATGGTTACCAGATGGCGCGACGCGGTCGCGCCGGGGCGGCGCTCGCGACGGCGGCCATCGGATCCTTTTTCGCCGGCACCGTCGGCACTCTGATCCTCGCCTCGCTCGCCGGGCCGATGGTCGAACTCGCCTTCAAGTTCGGCCCGGCCGAGTACTTCTCGCTGATGATCGTTGGCCTGATCGGCGCGGTCGTGCTGGCCTCGGGCTCGCTGATCAAGGCGATCGCGATGATTCTGCTGGGATTGCTGCTCGGGCTGGTCGGCACCGACGTCAATTCCGGCGTTGCACGCTACTCGTTCGACCTGCCGGAGCTGTCCGACGGCATCAACTTCGTCGCTGTCGCAATGGGCGTGTTCGGATTCGCGGAAATCATCGCGAACCTCGAACACACGACCAAGCGCCAGGTCTTCACCGACAAGGTCGGCAAGCTGCTGCCGACCATGGCGGAGTTCAAGTACGCCGTTCCCGCGGTGCTGCGCGGGACGACTTTAGGTTCTGTGCTCGGGGTGCTTCCAGGCGGTGGTGCGCTGCTCGCGGCGTTCGCCGCGTACACGCTGGAGAAGAAAGTCACGCGCAACCCGGAAATTCCGTTCGGCAAAGGCAACATCCGCGGCGTCGCTGCGCCCGAGTCGGCCAACAACGCCGGCGCGCAAACCTCGTTCATACCGATGCTGACGCTGGGCATTCCGCCGAATGCCGTGATGGCGCTGATGGTGGGCGCGATGACGATCCACAACATCCAGCCGGGCCCGCAGGTGATGACCAGCAATCCCACGCTCTTCTGGGGGCTGATCGCGTCGATGTGGATCGGCAACCTGATGCTGGTGATCCTCAACCTGCCGC
>DAINBQ010000304.1:0-3525 GCA_036732825.1 Burkholderiaceae bacterium
GCGAGGCGCAGGCGATCATCGACCGCGAGTCGTTCGATGTGATGCTGATCGATCTTGGCCTGCCGGACGGCAGCGGGATCGAGTTGATCCGCCAGGTCAGCCAGAAGAAGCCTGACGTCGACATCATGGTCGTCACCGTGTTCGGCGATGAACAGCATGTGGTGTCGTCGATCGAGGCCGGGGCGACCGGCTACATCCTGAAGGACTCGGCGCCCGCCGATGTCATTTCCTGCATCCGACTGCTGCGGGCCGGCGGTTCGCCGGTCAGCCCGGTCGTCGCGCGCAGCGTGCTGCGCGCGATCCGCAACCGCATGGGCAGCACCGCCCCGGCGCGCGCACCGGGCACCGAACAGAATCCGCTGTCGGCGCGCGAGACCGAGATCCTGCAGTTGCTGGCCAAGGGAATGAGCTTCAACGAGATCGGTGACATCCTTGGCATCTCGCCGCATACGGTCACCGCACATATCAAGAAGATCTACCGCAAGCTTGCCGTGCACTCCCGCGGCGAAGCGGTCTATGAAGCCACGCAGATGGGGCTGCTGAAGAGCTGAGGCAGCCTTTGTCCGCCACTGGAGTCCGCGGGATCCGTTCCCTCCTCGGCGCCCTTTTCGTCCTGCTGCTGGCGGCCGCAGTGCCGGGCAGTGCGGTTGCCGACGAAACGCTGGCAGTCAACCGCATCGAATGGGTCGCCGGCGAACGCGCCAAGTTTCCGCCCACCGATGCGCTGTGGCAGTCGCATGCACTGCCGATGCGCTGGTCGTCGTCGAGCGGGAGCCGCCAGGGAGCATGGCTGCGGTATCGCTTCCCGCTGTCCGCGGTCCCCGCCGACGGCTGGAGCATGCTGCTGAACCGGCTGCCGACCGGCGGCGCGATCTACGTCAACGGCCGCATGGTGGCCGACCTGCCGCTCGACTCCGAGCGCCGCTACGTGCGCTGGCGGCGCCCGCACCTCATCAATCTGCCGGCCGAGTTCCTCAAGCCGGGCGACAACGAGGTGCTGGTCTACACCTCGTACGGGGTCGGCGTGCACGGGATCGGACCGATCCGGATCGGCGCAACCGCGGACCTGCAGCCGCGCTACGGCGGCGCATTCTTCGTCAGCCACACGTTGCGCTGGATCTCGCTGCTGCTGATCGTGCTGCTTGCGGTCGGCTTCGGCGTGCTCTGGCTGCGGCGCCGGTCCGAAAGCCTGTTCGGGATTCTCTCGCTGGTCTCGGCGTTCTGGGCGCTGCGCTCGCTCGACTTCGTCTTCGAGTCGCTGCCCGCCGACGCTCGAATGTGGACGCGGGGCGCTTTTTACCTCGGGACGGCTGCCTTCACTGCACTGGCAACGATCACGATGTGGCGGCAGGGCGGGCGCCATCGAACCAGCGGCGAGGTCGGCCTGATGGTGCTGGCGGCGCTCGGGCCCGTGCTGTACCTGATCGCCGACGACATGTTCGACATGACGGCGGGCGCGGCCTGGCAGGCGGTCATGCTGGGCGCACTTGCAACCGGCGTTCTCACGCTGGGCCGTCACGCGCTCTCCTCGTCGTCGCTGATGCTGAAGGGAATCGTCGCCGCGCTGGTGATCGCGATCGCGGCCGCGATCCACGACTATCTCGTCTATGTCGGTGTCCTGCCTTTCGCCAGCGTCGAGTTGCTGAACGTCGCCACGCCGATGCTGCTGATCGCGCTCGGAGCCGCACTGATCGACCGCTTCGTGGCCTCGCTCGCCGACGTCGAGAAGACGAACACCGAACTCGAGACCCGCATCCACGAGCGCGAGCAGCTCCTGAAGCGCAACTTCGACCGGCTGCGCGAGAGCGAACGGCTGAAGGCGAGCGCGCAGGAGCGCCAGCGCATCATGCAGGACATGCACGACGGCCTCGGATCGCAGCTGCTGTCGTCGCTGATGCTGGTCGAGCGCGGTGCGCTGTCGAACGAGCAGGTGGCGCAGATCCTGCGCGAGTCGATCGACGACATGCGGCTGGCGATCGACGCGCTCGCGGCGGACGACTCGGACCTGCTCGCGGCGCTCGGCAACATGCGCTTCCGCATGGAGCCGCGCCTGCGCGCGGTCGGCATGGAGCTGCAATGGGATGCGCGCAACCTGCCGGAGGAAGTCGACCTCGACCCGAATTCGGTGCTCCCGGTGCTGCGCATCGTGCAGGAGGCGCTGACCAACGCGATCAAGCACAGCCGGGCGCGGGTCGTCCGCGTGACGCTCGGCGTCGACCACGACGGCGATGCGCAGTGGCTGTCGATCCGCATCACCGACAACGGGCGCGGCCTCGCCGCCGGACTCGGCACCGGGCGCGGAATGCTGAACATGCGCAACCGGGCCGGCCGCATCGGCGCTTTCCTGAAGGTCGAGTCGGTGCCCGGGGCCGGCACGATGATCCTGTTGCGGCTGCCGCTCGACCTGACGCCGGGCCCGACGACGCGGGCGATGCAGCTGTCGCTGAACACCGAAGCCGTCATCGAACGGATGCGGCAGGGGTAGATTTGCGGCATGCGCCCGCGTGCCGGTCCGTCCGAATCACTGTTCGAACCAGATCCCAGGCCGGGATCGGACGCGCATCCGCCGTCCAGCGTGCACCCAGCGACGCACGACGACGCCCTCGCCCGCCTGGGTCGGCTGCTGCCGCGCAGTGTTCATCTCGGGACTTCGTCGTGGAGCTTCCCCGGCTGGCAGGGCCTCGTCTGGGACCGCGAGTACACGGAGACCCAGCTCGCGCGCCTCGGGCTGGCCGCTTATGCGCAGCACCCGCTGCTGCGCTGTGTCGGCGTCGATCGCAGCTTCTACCAGCCGCTGAAAACCGCGGATTACGCGCGCTATGCGCAGCAGGTTCCGGAACACTTCCGCTTCGTCGTCAAGGCGCCGGCGCTGGTGTCGGATGCGACGATTCGCACCGAGCGCGGTGCGCCGGCGCACGCCAACCCGACTTTCCTGAACCCGCAGGCGGCGCTCGATGAATTCGTGCAGCCGGCGATCGAGGGGCTCGGCGCCCACGCCGGGCCCCTGCTGTTCCAGCTGCCGCCGCTGCCGCGCGATGAGGTAAGCGATGAAGCCGGGCACGCGCTCGTCGCACGCATCGGTGCGATGCTCGCTGCGCTTCCGCGCAACATCGGCGGCATCGCGCCGATCTATGCGGTCGAGTTGCGCAACGCCGAACTGCTGACCCCGAGGTTCGTGAAGATGCTGCGCGAGGCCGGCGCCAGGCTCACGATCGGGGTTCACTCGCGCATGCCCGGTGCGGCGCGCCAGAGCGCCGCCCTGCGTGCGATGGATGCGCTCGAGGCAGAAGGCGACGACTGGCGCCTGAAGGGCCCTCTCGTCGTGCGCTGGAACCTCGCGCCCGGGCTGCGTTACGACGATGCGAAGTCGCGCTACGCGCCGTTCGACCGCCTGATCGACCCCGACATTCCGACCCGCGGCACGCTGTCACACCTGCTGCACGTCGCCATCAAGAGCGCGCAGCCGAGCTTTGTCATCGCCAACAACAAGGCCGAGGGCAGCGCTCCGCTGACGCTGATCGAGCT
>DAINBQ010000305.1:0-3503 GCA_036732825.1 Burkholderiaceae bacterium
GCGTCGTAGTCGCCGGTGGCTGCCATCCCGCGCGCGAGATGCGGATAGTGGATCATGAACAGCCGCCGCCCGCCCAGTTCGAATGACGCATCGCCGCCGTGATACGTCAGCGCTCCGTTGGATTCCGCCGCCAGTCGCATGATGTTGTGCGAGTCGCCAAGGTTGTTGCCGTGAACGACATGCATCGGCAGGCCAAGCGCAAGCGCGGCCCGCAGCGTGTTGGGGCCGATGATGTCGCCACAATGGAGGATCGCGCGCGCGCCCCACTCGCGTGCGCGGGCAACCGCGGACGCAAGCAGCTCTCCGTGATCGTGGCTGTCCGAGACGACGCCGATCTTCATCTTGCTCGAGGGGTTGTTCGCACTGCGGGTTCCTTCACTGCACAGTCGGGGACCCGAAACGGTTCCCCGGCGCGAATCCGAGTACACATCGGTTGTCACCTGACGGACGCCTCGCTTCGTTGGCTCGGCGGTCGTCGCAAGTATCCCAGCGTTCGCCGCGACGCGCCCTACCAACGTGGGGTATGCAGCCGCCCCCCTTCCGCGGGAATAGACAGTCCTGCCCTCGGACCGCCTAATGATGCTGCGCTGCGCGAGACCAGCGCCGCAGCGAACTTGCGCGAGCTCAGGATTAATCGCGCGCAGCCTGAGTCTGCCGGTCGACACAGGCAGAGTCCCCACCCCAAGGCCATATCCGCCGCCGATGCCCGACGACCCCGCAAACGCGAGCCAGCGCCCGACCGACGTGCGCACGACGACCTGCTACATGTGCGCCTGCCGCTGTGGCATTCGCGTTCACCTGGTCGATGGGCAGATCCGCTACATAGACGGCAATCCTGAACATCCGCTGAATCACGGCGTCATCTGCGCCAAGGGTTCTTCGGGAATCATGAAGCAGTATTCGCCGGCGCGGCTGACGCAGCCGCTGCTGCGCAAGGCCGGCGCCGAGCGCGGCGCAGGCGAATTCGAACCCGTGAGCTGGGATCGCGCGTTCGAGATCCTCACGGAACGCCTGGCGAAGATCCGTGCGACGGATCCGAAGAAGTTCGCGCTCTTCACCGGCCGCGACCAGATGCAGGCGCTGACCGGCCTGTTCGCGCGCCAGTTCGGCACGCCGAACTACGCGGCGCATGGCGGGTTCTGCTCGGTCAACATGGCCGCGGGAATGATCTACACGATCGGAGGATCGTTCTGGGAGTTCGGCGGACCGGACCTCGATCGCGCGAAGCTCTTCTTCATGATCGGCACCGCCGAGGATCACCACTCCAATCCGCTGAAGATTGCGATCTCGAACTTCAAGCGCCGCGGTGGCCGCTTCGTGTCGATCAACCCGGTCCGCACCGGCTACTCGGCGATCGCCGACGAATGGGTGCCGATCAAGCCGGGCACCGACGGCGCGCTGCTGCTGGCGCTGATCCACGAGATCATCGCGCACGGCCTGTACGACCGCGAGTTCCTCGTGCGCTACACGAATGCGGGGCAGCTGGTGAACGTCGATGCCGCGAACGACGAATTCGGCATGTTCGTTCGCACCGAAGTGCCCGAGGAAGAGGTCTGCTACGACCCGCAGAACAAGCTGTGGTGGGACAGGATCACGAACGCGCCGGTCGTGACGCACGCCGAAGGAGCAGACCCCTACCTGTTCGGGACCTTCAAGCTGCACGACGGGACGGCGGTGAAGCCCTCGTTCCAGTTACTGCAGGAACGCGTGCAGGACTGCACGCCGGCCTGGGCAGCCGACATCACGGGAATTCCCGCCGCCACGATCACCCGCCTGGCGCATGAACTCGGAATCACCGCGCGCGACGAGACGATCGAGTTGCCGATCGCGTGGACCGATTCCTGGGGGGTTGAACACGAGTCGGTCACGGGCAACCCGGTCGCGTTCCATGCGATGCGCGGACTGGCTGCCCATTCGAATGGTTTCCAGACGATCCGCGCGCTGGCGATCCTGATGTCGCTGCTGGGCACGATCGACCGGCCGGGCGGATTCCGGCACAAGGTTCCGTTCCCGCGACCGATCCCGCCCTGCGCGCGTCCGCCCAACACACCACTCGCGATCAAGCCGAACCATCCGCTCGACGGCCTCGCGCTGGGCTGGCCCTCCGACCCGGACGACCTGTTCGTCAACGACGACGGCAGCCCCGTGCGCATCGACAAGGCGTTCTCGTGGGAATACCCGCTCGCGGTCCACGGGCTGATGCACAACGTCATCACGAATGCCTGGCGCGGCGACCCCTACCGCATCGACACGCTCGTCATCTTCATGGCGAACATGGCGTGGAACTCGACGATGAACACGGTCGAGGTCCGGAAGATGCTGAACGACCGCGACGAACAGGGGGAATACAAGATCCCGTTCATTGTCGTGTGCGACGCGTTCCAGTCGGAGACGACCGCGTTTGCCGACCTCGTCCTGCCCGACACGACGTACCTCGAACGGCACGACGTGATGTCGATCCTGGACCGGCCGATCTCCGAGTTCGACGGCCCGGTCGATTCGGTTCGCATTCCGGTGCTGCCGCCCACCGGCGAGTGCAAGCCGTTCCAGGAAGTGCTGATCGAACTGGCATCGCGACTGAAGCTGCCGGCGTTCACGCGCGCCGACGGTTCGCGCAAGTTTCGCGACTACCCCGACTTCATCGTCAACTACGAGACCGAACCGGGCTCGGGCATCGGTTTTCTGTCCGGATGGCGCGGCCGCGGCGGCGAGAAGTTCATGCACGGCGAACCCAATCCTCAGCAGTGGGAGATGTACCAGAAGAACAACTGCGTCTTTCACTACAAGCTGCCGCCCTCCTACCAGTACATGCGCAACTGGAACAAGGGCTACCTGGAGTGGTCGCGACGCAACCGCATCACGCGCTACGACGAGCCGATCCTGATCCACCTGTATTCGGAGGTGCTGCAGAAGTTCCGCACCGCCGCGCGCGGCAAGGGCGACACCCGCAAGCCGCCCGCGCATCTGCGCGAACGCATCGCGACCTATTTCGATCCGCTGCCCTTCTATTACGCACCGCTCGAAGTGCAGGTCTCCGACACGCAGAACTATCCGCTGGCGGCGATCACGCAGCGGCCGATGGCGATGTATCACTCGTGGGACTCGCAGAACGCATGGCTCCGGCAGATCCACACGCACAATTACCTGTTCGTCAATCCACGCACGGCGCGTGCCTCCGGCATCGGCGACGGCGACTGGATGTGGGTCGAGTCGCAATGGGGCCGGGTGCGCTGCATGTGCCGTTACTCGGAGGCGGTCGAACCCAGCACGGTGTGGACCTGGAATGCGATCGGCAAGGCCTCCGGCGCCTGGGCGCTGGCGCCGGACGCCAACGAATCCCGCAAGGGCTTCCTGCTGAACCATCTGATCAGCGAGGAACTGCCGGCGGGCGACGGGCGACAGGTCTCGAACTCCGACCCAATCACCGGCCAGGCTGGCTGGTACGACGTACGCGTGCGCATCCGCAAGGCCGAAATCGACGAGGAGCCGGTCACCGCGCCTCA
>DAINBQ010000306.1:0-3488 GCA_036732825.1 Burkholderiaceae bacterium
TCGCGTCGATGGGCGACAACATCACGCCGCCGCAGCAGGCGTTCAACTGGGTCGCAGACGTCTACGGCTCGACCGAGGAGATCAAAGCGCGCGGACAGGTCATCGTCGGGCTGCTGCACCAGGACGTCGGCCATCTCGGCATCTTCGTCTCCGGCAAGGTGGCGAAGAAAGAGCACGCGCAGATCGTCTCGGTGCTGAAGTCGATCGAGATGCTGCCGCCGGGTCTGTATGGAATGCGGATCCACGAGGTGAAGGGGCGCGACGGCAAGGTCGAATACGAAGTCGATTTCGTCGAGCATCAGCTCGAAGAAGTCGCCGCGCGCATGAACCGCCTCGGACGAGTCGACGAAAAGCCGTTCGAGGCCGTTGCGGCGGTGTCGGAATTCAACCAGCGCGCCTACGAGCTCTTCGCGCAGCCGTTCGTGCAGTCGTTGGGCAACGAGGTGACGGCCAGGGTGTCGCGCGAGCTGCATCCGCTGCGCGTCCAGCACTGGGCGTTCTCCGACCTGAATCCCTGGCTCGCCTGGCTCGGCCCGGCGGCACAGATGGTCAAGGCACAGCGTCAGCCGGCCGGCGCCGACAACCCCAGCCGGAAGATCGAGAAGATGGCGTCCGACGCCATCAGCGCGTCGCTCGACTATTACCGCGAGGTCCGCGATGCGACCAGCGAGGCGACGTTCTTCCAGACCTACGGCAACGTGTTCGCTCTCTACCTCGCCGACAAGCATGAGACGGAGGAGCAGGCGGCGGAAACCGCGGTCGAGCCGCGCGAGCTGCCGTATGTCAAGGATGCGCTGGCCTCGATCGAGGAGGGCGGCTTTGCAGAGGCGCTCGCGCGCGTCGGCGCGCTGCTTGCCCGGCGCGGAGCGCCGTTGCCGCTGGCAAGGCTTGCGACGAAGCAGGAGCTTGCAACCGAGTACCGCGGCCTGTTACCCGGCGTCGAGCCCGACCAGTGGCGGCGCATTCGGGGTGAGCAGGACATCATCGTCCGCTATGAACCCGAGAAAGCAATCGCAGCGCTGCCCAAGCTGCTCACCAAGCAAGGCGATCGGGATCGGCTGGTGACGGTGGTGCGCCGTCTGCTCGGCGACGAGCGGATTCGGACTTTCGAGCCGACGACCCAGCAACTTGCGATGGTCGAAAGCATCGGCGAGACGCTGCATTTCGAACCGATTCGGGTCGGGAGGCATGCGACGGTTCGCAAGCGTGCGCGCAAACCGGCCGCGGCACGGCGCAGGAGCCGGTGAGCGCGCGGGACAAAGGAGAAGTGCATGGAACGCCAACACGTTAAATACCAACGCCTGCTTGACGCCTGCAAGGCGCTGCCGCCGACCCCGACGGCCGTCGCCCACCCCTGCGACGAGAGTTCACTGCGCGGCGCGGTTGACGCGGCGAAGATCGGCCTGATCGCGCCGATCCTGGTGGGTCCGCGCGCGCGGATCGAGGCGGTGGCCCGCGAACACAAGATCGACATTGCCGGCTTTCCGATCGTCGACACGGCACACAGCCAGGCATCCGCGGAAAAGGCGGTCGAACTGGTGCGCGAGGGCAAGGCCGAGGCGCTGATGAAGGGCAGCCTGCACACCGACGAGCTGATGGGCGCCGTGGTCAAGCGCGAGACCGGGCTGCGCACCGCGCGGCGGGTCAGCCATTGCTTCGTGATGGATGTGCCGAGCTACACGGAAACGTTGATCATCACTGACGCCGCGGTCAACATCGCGCCGACGATGGCGGACAAGGTCGACATCGTCCAGAACGCGATCGACCTCGCGCACGCGCTCCGTTTCCCGGAAGTGCGCGTGGCGATCCTGTCGGCGATGGAGACGGTCAATCCAAGCGTGCCATCGACGATGGAGGCCGCAGCGCTCTGCAAGATGGCCGATCGCGGCCAGATCACCGGCGCGATTCTCGACGGGCCGCTCGCGCTCGACAACGCGATCAGTCTCGAGTCAGTTGCGATCAAGAAGATCGATTCCCCGGTAGCCGGACGCGCCAATGTGCTGGTGGTGCCCGACCTCGAGGCCGGCAACATGCTCGCGAAGAGCCTGTCGTTCCTGGCCGGTGCGGATGCCGCCGGCATCGTGCTCGGCGCGCGTGTGCCGATCATCCTGACCAGCCGCGCGGACTCGGTGATGTCGCGGCTCGCCTCGTGCGCGGTCGCGGTACTGGTCGCCAGCACAAGGCGCGCCACCGCCCTCAAGGCGGTGGCCTGACATGGCCAATGCGATTGCGGTCCTGAACGCGGGTTCGTCGAGCATCAAGTTTTCGGTGTTCGCCGAGCGCGGCAACGAACTGGAGCTGATCGCGCGCGGGCAGGCCGAAGGTCTGTACACGGCGCCTCGCTTCGTCGCGAAGGACGGTGCGGGAGAGCTGCTGGGCGAGAAATCGTGGGGTGATGGCGTCACACTCGGCCATGGCGGCGCGCTGGATCACATGGTCGCTTTCCTGCGCGCTGAGTTCGCAGACTACCGCCTGGTAGGTATCGGGCACCGCGTCGTCCACGGGGGACTCGAATACACGCAACCCATTCGTCTCGACGCAACGATCCTGGCTGCGCTCGAGAAGTACGTTCCACTCGCCCCGTTGCACCAGCCGCACAACCTTGCCCCGATCAAGGCCGTGCTTGAACGCACGCCGCAGATGCCGCAGGTGGCGTGCTTCGACACCGCCTTCCACAGCGGTGCGCCGGCTGTCGCGCAGGCGTTCGCGCTGCCCCGGGAAATCACCGACCGCGGCGTGCGCCGCTACGGATTTCACGGGCTTTCGTACGAATACATCGCCGACGTGCTGCCGCAGCACGACGAGCGCGCGGCCCGTGGCAGGACGGTGGTCCTCCACCTCGGCAACGGCTCCAGCATGTGCGCAATGGCAGGCGGTCGAAGTGTTGCCAGCACGATGGGCTTCACCGCGGCCGACGGGCTGCCGATGGGAACGCGCTGCGGCAACCTCGATCCCGGCGTGATTCTGTATCTGCTGGACGAGCTGAAGATGGACGCGCGCGCCATCGAGAAGCTGATCTATCAGCAATCGGGGCTGCTCGGCATGTCCGGCATCTCCAGCGATATGCGTACGCTCGAAGCCAGCTCTGCGCCGGAAGCGAAAGCAGCGATCGACGTCTTCATCTACCGCATCGGACGCGAACTCGGTTCTCTCGCAGCGGCATTGGGCGGCCTCGATGCGATCGTGTTCACGGCCGGCATCGGCGAGAACAGCCGTTCGCTGCGCGAGCGCGTCTGCCGGGACGCGGCATGGCTCGGCGTCGAATTCGATGTGGCGGCCAATGAGCGTAACGGGCCGCGCATCAGCACCGCGGCGAGCCGCGTCAGCGCGTGGGTGATCCCCACCAACGAAGAGCTGATGATCGCGCGGCACACGCGCCGTCTGATCGAAAAACACTAGAAAACACTGGGAGAAGCGAAGATGACGCTGGAAATCCCGCGTCCGGTTCTGAAGGGCAGCAAGGCGCTGGTCGTCGGCGTCGCCAACGA
>DAINBQ010000307.1:0-3486 GCA_036732825.1 Burkholderiaceae bacterium
TCCAGGTCGAGCACGCGACCGAGCGCGGCCACCTTGTGCGCGCGCTGCACGATGTAGGCGGTCTGGCGCACGCGGGGCAGGGCCCCTTTCTCTGTCTTTTCGCGCGCGATCAGCACGCGCGCCGGATTGCGCAGGTGCTTGTCGGCAATTGCTGCGATGCGCGGCGGCAGCGTGGCGGAAAAGAGCGCCGTCTGCCGCTTGACCGGCGTCGCTTCGAGGATCAGTTCAATGTCCTCTGCAAAACCCATGTCGAGCATCTCGTCGGCTTCATCGAGCACGACGGTGGCAAGCGCGCTCAGGTTGAGCGTGCCGCGGCGGATGTGATCGAGCGCGCGGCCGGGTGTCGCCACCACGACATGCACGCCGCGCTTGAGCGCCTGCGCCTGGCGTCCAAACTCCGCGCCGCCGTAGATGGGAAGCACGACGGCTCCGAGCTTCGCACCGTAGCTGTGGAAGGCCTCTGCCACCTGGATCGCCAGTTCGCGCGTTGGCACCAGCACGAGCACCGCAGGTTGCGCCGGCTTGCGCTGCGTGGCGAGCACGCGCTGCAATAGCGGTAGCGCGAATGCGCCGGTCTTCCCGGTGCCAGTGGCCGCCTGCCCGAGCAGGTCACTTCCCGCCAGCAGCGGTGGAATGGCCTGGCTCTGGATCGGAGTCGGCTCCTCGTAACCGAGGCCGGTGAGGACCTGCGCGAGTTCCTTGGACAGTCCGAGATCGATGAAGGGGCTTTTCATCGGCCCAGCGTAGCAGCGCGAGCGAACTGAATGCGCGGCGCGGCCGAGGCCGGCGATTGACTGCTGTCAATCCTGAAGTGCCTGTCACGCCTACGCTCAAATCAGCGGACAGCTTGATGAAACTGATCGGGTTGACCGCAGGAGGCTACGCAATGACAGTTCAAACCACCCTCGCATTCAAGGGAATCGATCGCTCCCCCGCTCTCGAACAGGCGATCGACAAGCGCGTGAAGGAACTGGCGCATCTGCGCTCTGGCCTGATGCGCGTGCATGTCGTCGTCAGTGAACTGGGGCGGCACCAGCACCAGGGTCGTCACTTCAGCGTGCATCTGGACCTGCACTGCAAGGGACGGAGCAATGACATCGCCGTCACGCACCGGCACGACGAAGACCCGTTCGTGGCGCTGCGCGATGCCTTCGATGCCGCGAAGCGCGTGCTGCAGGACGACTTGCACCGCGCGCGCGGCGACGTGAAGCAGCACGCGCCCACGCGGCGCGGCCGCGTGGCCCGGCTTGACCGCGATGCTGGCTTCGGGTTCATCGAAGATCCCGACGGGCAGGAGTACTACTTTGGCCGCGACAACGTCGCGAACCAATCATTCGAGACCCTGCAGGCAGGGCAGCCGGTGTCGTTCCTTGAAGACTATGGCGCCGATACACCGCAGGCCAAGCGCGTCAATGTGCAGAGCGAGTCGTGAACCGGGCAATCTAAATAGCCATCAAGTTGGGGAAAGTCGAAATGACACACACATCGCGTCGAGAGTTGCCGATTGCAACTGAACAGCTTGAAGCCGCCGCGACGGACGACACCCGCATCATTGCCCGGCCCGACGGCTACTACTGGATTACCGACGAGGGAAGGCAGGAGTTCGGCCCGTTCGAGAGTGCCGCGGCCGCGTTGGCCGATCTGCGCGCAGCCGAGGAAACAGGACTCGAGCCGGCCGAGACGCTGCAGGAAGCCGAACAGGAGGTCGGCATTGCCGACTGGATCGACCCGGAAACCGGCGAGCCCGGCGAGGAAACGCGCCCGCGCACCGAGCAGCACTGACGCCGCGTCGTCACTGCGTGCCGGCGATTGAACCCAGCGGAAGCGAGGGTGGGCGCGAGGCGGATCGCGCATCCGCGTGCCACCTTCTCACCGGGTTGGACGCGGGACCGAAGTCACGGAAGAGACTTCAAGGCCCTTCTCCCGCAACCAGGCCGGATTGAAGAGCCGCTGCGCGTAGAGACTGCCGCGATCGCAGAGCAGCGTGACGATCGTGTGGCCCGGGCCGAGGTCGCGTGCGATCTGCACTGCGGCCGCGACATTGATTCCGCTCGAGCCGCCGACAAAGAACCCTTCCTCGCGCAGCAGGCGATAAACCATGCGCACGCAGGTCGGGTCGTCGATCGCGACCGCGTCGTCGATCGGCGTGCCTTCGAGGTTGGCCGTCACGCGCGTCGTGCCGATGCCTTCGGTGATCGAGCTGCCTTCGGCCTTCAGCTCACCCGTCTTGACCCAGTTGTAGAGCGCGCTTCCCTGCGGATCGGCGAGCACGATGCGCACGCGAGAGTCCTGCTCCTTCAGGTAACGCGCGACGCCCGCCAGCGTGCCGCCGGTTCCCGTCGCGCAGACGAAGGCATCGATTGCGCCGCCGGTATCGCGCCACAGCTCTGGGCCGGTCGTCTCGTAGTGCGCCTGCCGGTTGACGACATTGTCGAACTGGTTGGCCCAGATCGCATTCGGTAGCTCGGCCGCGAGCCGCGCGGCGATCTTCTGGTAGTTGTTCTCGTCGACAAAAGGCTTCGGCGGAACCGGCCGTACTTCGGCGCCGAGCGTTCGAAGCAGGTCCATCTTCTCGGGCGACTGGTTGTCCGGAATCACGATCACGCAGCGGTAGCCGCGCTCGGCGCAGATGTGCGCGAGCCCGATTCCGGTGTTGCCGGCGGTCCCCTCGACGACCGTGCCGCCGGGTTGCAGCGCACCGCTTTGCTCGGCCGCGCGAATGATGTAGAGCGCTGCGCGGTCCTTGACCGAGCCGCCCGGATTGAGGAACTCGGCCTTGCAGAGGATCTCGCAGCCGGTCTCGACGCTCAACCTGCCAAGGCGGATCAGCGGCGTGTTGCCGACCGTCCCGCTGAATCCTTCCCGAATGGTCATGCCGGGCGCGCTGCCGCTGCTCAAGTCGCGATCGCCGCCTCCGCACGCTGTTCCGCTTTCCACGCCATCAGTGTCCACAGAAAGCTGCCGAAGTCCTGAATGGCGAACACGAGCGCCAGCGGCCCGGGAATGATGCCGAGGACCCAGAGCACTGCCATGACCGGCGGAACGAGCGGCCGGTCGAGCAGCGAGGCGAACACGAAACCTTCTGCGTTGAGCCGGCCGCTGACGACATAGAGCATCCCGACCCCTCCGACGAGCAGCGCGGCGAGCCGCAGGTAGTTGGCGCCTTGCGGTTCGAGCGCGGGCAGGTGCAGCAGGGCGGCCGCGAAGTGCGGCGCGAACATCAGCACGACGGCCTCGGCCAGGATCAGCCAGCCAAAGGCCTCGACGGTCTTGGCGGCGCGAGTCTGTGCAGCGGGGCGCAGCAGTCGACTGAACATTTCGGAAAGCGTCGGGTTCGGCATGGCGGCTCCGGCAACGGCGAGCGGGCGCTCGATGATCAAGCGTCACCGTAAAAAGCGGGAAACGCAAGCGCAGAAGGAAGTCG
Source organism: Burkholderiaceae bacterium (assembly GCA_036732825.1). GTDB lineage: Bacteria > Pseudomonadota > Gammaproteobacteria > Burkholderiales > Burkholderiaceae_F > DAINBQ01. Next base: position 3,425 of record DAINBQ010000307.1, read on the forward strand.
GGGGAGTCGATCGACTCCCCCGAACGAACTGCAACAGCTTCGATTCAGTTGCCGCTGTGCTG
>DAINBQ010000308.1:0-3459 GCA_036732825.1 Burkholderiaceae bacterium
CGCGAACGAAACGATGCGGGATGTGCGCGAGGCCATGGGCCTGGCGCATTCGTGAACAGCGCCGCGCGGGCGCTTCTGTAGCGTGCACGACAACCTCGAACCCTCGGCCTGGGTTGAACGCTGGGCGCGTGCTGTCGCTTCCGGCAGCCGGGTGCTCGACCTCGCATGTGGACATGGCCGCCACGCGCGATTGTTCGCTGCACGCGGTTGCAGCGTGACGGCAGTCGATCGGGACCCCGGATGCGGCGCGGCCCTGCGCGGAGTGCACAACGTCGACTTCGTTTGTGCCGACCTGGAAGCGGCGCCGTGGCCATTCACCTCAGTGTTCGACGCGATTGTCGTCACCAACTACCTGCACCGTCCGCTCGCCGGCGCACTGCTGGCGGCGCTGGCGCCGGAAGGGCTGCTGATCTACGAGACTTTCGCCGCCGGCAATGAAGCGTTCGGGCGGCCGAGCAACCCCGACTACCTGCTCGCGCCGCGCGAACTTCTGGACACGCTCGGCGCGGAGCTGCGGGTCCTCGCGTTCGAGGACGGCTATGTCGCGTCCCCGAAGCCGGCAATGATCCAGAGAATCGCGGCCCGCAAGTCGCCGCCGGGATCATCGCTGCCTGCCGATCTGTGCCCGCTGTAGACCGCGGCCGGGACGGGCGCGCACGGTAGAATCTCGCCCTTGCGAGGGAGAACGACATCACAATGATCAAGGGCAGCATCGTCGCGATCGTGTCGCCGATGCACGAAGATGGGTCACTCGACTTCGACGCCTATCGGCGTCTGGTGGACTGGCATATCGCCGAGGGCACGAATGCCATCGTCGCAGTGGGCACCACCGGCGAATCGCCGACGGTGAACCCCGACGAGCACGGCGAGCTGATCCGGGTAGCCGTGGAGTGTGCCAATGGCCGGGTGCCGATCATCGCCGGCACCGGCGGCAATTCGACGTCGGAGGCGATCGAGCTGACCGCGCATGCGAGGAAGGTCGGCGCCAGCGCGACGCTGCAGGTGGTCCCGTACTACAACAAGCCGCCGCAGGAAGGGCTGTATCGGCACTTTCGCAAGATCGCGGAAACCGTCGACCTGCCGATGATCCTTTACAACGTCCCGGGCCGCACCGTCGCGGATCTCGCCACCGAGACCACGCTGCGCCTGGCTCAGGTCCCGGGCATCGTCGGCCTCAAGGACGCCACTGGCGACCTCGCTCGGGGTTCCGACCTGTTGAAGCGGTTGCCAGCCGGGTTCGCGGTCTACAGCGGCAATGACGACACGGCGCTCGCGCTGATGCTGCTCGGAGGCCATGGCGTGATCTCGGTCACCGCGAACGTTGCGCCGCGCCCGATGTCGGAGCTGTGCGCCGCTGCGTTGGCCGGCGACTTCGTCCGTGCGCGTGCGATCAACGACAGATTGCTGCCGCTGCACTTCAAGCTCTTTGTCGAAGCCAACCCGATCCCGGTCAAATGGGCGCTCGCGCGGATGGGCCGCATCGCCGCCGGAATCCGGCTGCCGCTGGTGCCGCTGTCGGCAGCGGGCGAGCCAGTTGTACTGGGCGCAATGAAGGAAGCTGGGCTGCTCTAGCCCGATGCAGGAGTATCAAGGATGACGTTTTCCCAGAGCGCGCGATGGCTTGCCGCTGCCGGCGCCGCCGTTTCACTGGTCGGGTGTTCGTGGACCGGCGATATTTTCACTCCGGAAAAGGCCGTATACGAGACGGCGCAGACGCGCGCGCCGCTCGAGATTCCGCCCGACCTTTCACAATTGCCGCGCGATGAACGCTTCGTCGTTCCGGAGCGGCCGCAGACCGTCACCGCATCGGGCGTCGGTCAGCCGCGCGCCGGAGTGGCCGTGCAGCCGGGCGGCCCGACCGTCGTCCCTTCCGGGGCGGTCGCGAAGATCGAGCGGCAGGGCAACCAGCGCTGGTTGGTCGTCGAGATGCCCCCCGAGAAGGCATGGCCGATTCTGGTGGAGTTCTGGCCAAGCGTCGGTCTTAAGGTCGAGAAAGCCGATGCGACCACCGGCGTGATGGAAACGGTATGGGCCGAGAACCGCGCGAACCTGCCGCAGGACATCATCCGCAAGACGCTTGGACGTGTGTTCGACTCTATCTACTCCACGGGTGAGCAGGACAAGTATCGGGCGCGCATCGAACGGACGCCCAACGGGACCTCGGAAATCTACGTCAGCCACCGGGGGATGATCGAGGTTTACACGACGAGCGCGCAGGAAACCACCGCTTGGCAGCCGCGCCCGTCGGATCCCGAACTCGAAGCCGAGATGCTGCAGCGACTTCTGGTGCGCTTCGAGGGACAGAGACGCCCGACCGCGGTAGCAACGGCCGGAACAGCGGCTCCAGCGACGGCAGGCGGGGCGGCCCCGTCGGCCGTCGCCGCTTCCACTCAAGTGGCGCGGCTCGTCAAAGGCAGCGACGGTCGCAATGAGCGGCTCGAAATCGACGAGGCCTTCGACCGGTCATGGCGCCGGGTCGGTCTTGCGCTGGACCGCGGCGGGTTCACGGTCGAGGACCGCGATCGCGCGAAGGGGCTGTACTTCGTGCGCTATCTCGATCCCGATTTCGAAGCGAAGCGCAAGGCCGAGGAGGGGTTCCTGACGAAGCTCTTCGGGCGCGAGAAGCCGGTGCAGGCACCGCAGTTCCGGGTCGCTCTGACCAGCGCCTCGGAGGCGCGCACGGTTGTCCAGGTCTACGACTCGGAGGGCAAGCCTGAGAAGAGTGCGGCCGGCGACCGCATACTGAATCTCCTGAACGACCAGCTCCGGTAGCGCGGCGGCCGTGCTGCGCGTTTGCAGCCTCGGCTCGGGCAGCGCCGGCAACGCGCTGATCGTCGAGGCAAGCGATGGCCTGGCCGTCACCCGCGTGCTGGTCGACAACGGGTTCAACCTGCGCCAGCTCAAGCGGCGGCTCGAGCGGGCAGGCCTCGCCTTGCACGACATCGACGCCGTCTTCGTTACTCACGAACATTTCGATCATGTCGGCGGCGTCGCGCGCTTCGCATCGAAGTCCGCGGTCCCCGTCTATTGTTCGCAAGGCACTTTCGAAGTGTCCCGCCTCGAGGAACGGGGTGTCCGTTGTGAGGTCATCCGGGCCGGCGTCCGGATCGAGATCGGCCCGCTCGCGATCGACCCGTACGAGGTTCCGCACGACGCGGCAGAGCCCGTGCAGTTCGTGTTCAGCGACGGCGACCGACGGGCCGGTCTACTGACCGACACCGGTGAATCCACCGCGGACATCGTTGCCGCCCTGAGTCGCGTCCATGCACTGCTGCTCGAGTGCAATCACGACACAGCGATGCTGCGAGGGGGAAGCTACCCGCCGTTCCTCAAGTTCCGCATCGGCGGTGCGCAGGGGCATCTGTCGAACGAACAGGCGGCGGGCATCCTGCAAAGCATCGACCGCAGCCGCCTGCGCTGGATCGCGGCCGCGCACCTTTCGCGTTCCAACAACACGCC
>DAINBQ010000309.1:0-3456 GCA_036732825.1 Burkholderiaceae bacterium
CCAGCGAGCTGTACCGGCGCGCGCAGAGCGACCTGGCGCTGCTCGACGAATCCTAAGCGCGCTCGACGTAGCTGCCGTCGTCGGTGCTGACGCGGATCTTCTCGCCGGTGTTGACGAAGGGCGGAACCTGGACCGAGATCCCGGTCTCGACCCGGGCCGGCTTGAACGAAGTCGTCGCAGTCGCGTTCTTGATGCCGGGCTCGGTGTCGACGACTTCGAGCACGACAGTCGTCGGCAGCTGGATGCCGATCGCGCGGCCGTTGTGGAAGTTGATCTCGACTTCCATGTTGGGCAGCAGGTAGCCGGTCTGCCCCTCGAGGAAGTCCTCGCCCAGCGTCAGCTGTTCGTAGGTCTCGTTGTCCATGAAGACCCAGTTGTCGCCGTCGTGGTACGAGTAGGTCATCGTGCGGCGGTCGATGTACGGGCGCTCGACCTTCTCGTCGGTCGAAAGCCGCTCGTTGCGCTTCTGGCCGCTTTCGATGTCCTTGATCTCGATCTGCATGTAGGCGCCGCCGCGGCCGCCGACGTGCACGTGATAGCTCTTCAGCACGCGCCAGACCCGCTTGTCGAATTCGAGCAGGTTGCCGACGCGGATTTCAGTGGCGAGGATCTTGGCCATGGGCTTTCCCGAATGTGTTCGCCCGCAATCGACCGACGACGACCGGCGACCCACCTACAATCGGGTCGTTCGCCGAGCAAGCTGAGCAAAGCCCGAGATTATAGGCGGGCCGCGCATGCGTTCCTTGTCTTCCGTTCCGTGCTTTCCGTGTCGTCAGCAGATCCGACCTTCGATCCCCGCCCCGTCGTCGACGGGCTGCCGCACCTGCCCGGCGTCTACCGCATGGTCGACGGCGGCGGGACCGTGCTTTATGTCGGCAAGGCGCGCGACCTCAGGAAGCGCGTGGCTTCTTACTTCAACAAGGGCGTCGGTCCCCGCATCGCGCTGATGCTGGCGCGCGTGGCCGGCATCGAAACGACGGTGACCCGGTCCGAGGCCGAGGCGCTGCTGCTGGAGAACACGCTGATCAAGGCGCATGCGCCGCGCTTCAACGTGCTGTTCCGCGACGACAAGTCCTACCCGTACCTGAAGTTCACCGACCACGCGTTCCCGCGCATCGCCTACTACCGCGGCGCGGTCGACCGGCGTGCGCAGTACTTCGGCCCGTACCCGAACGCATGGGCAGTCAAGGACAGCATCCAGATGCTGCAGAAGGTATTCCGGCTGCGCTCCTGCGAGGACACGGTGTTCGCGAATCGCTCGCGGCCCTGCCTGCTGCACCAGATCCAGCGCTGCAGCGCTCCCTGTGTCGGGCTGATCGATGCCGGCCGCTATGCGGAGGACGTGAACCGCGCGGTTCGCTTCCTGCGCGGGGAAACCGGCGATGTGATGCGCGAACTCGAGCACCGCATGGAGCAGTTTTCGAACGAGCTCAGGTTCGAGGAAGCGGCCGCGGTGCGCGACCAGCTCGGCGCGCTGGCCCGCGTCCTGCACCAGCAGGCAGTTGACACCACCGGCTCGGACGCCGACGTCGATGTGCTGGCAGTCGTGACCGACGGTGCACATTCGTGCGTGAACCTGGCGATGATCCGCGGTGGCCGCCATCTCGGCGACAAGCCGAATTTTCCGGCGCGCTCAGGCGACGCCGCCGAAGCCGCGGAGATCCTCGAGGCCTTCATCTCGCAGCACTACCTGCTGCAGCAACCGCCGCCGACGCTCGTCGTCAATGCCGACGTGGACACGGAGGAGCTGTCGGCGCTGCTGTCGGATGCCAGCGGACGACGCGTGCAGATCGTGCGCCATCCACAGGAGAGCCGCCGCCGCTGGCTCGAGATGGCCGAATCCAATGCCCGTCTCGCGCTCGCGCGCCGCCTCGCGGAGGAGGGCTCGCAGATCGCACGCACGCGCGCGCTGATCGAGGCGCTGGCGATCGATCTCGGCGATGGCGACGCGGATCAGCTGCGCGTCGAGTGCTTCGACGTGAGTCACACGGCAGGCGAGGCAACCCAGGCTTCCTGCGTCGTCTATGCGAATCACCAGATGCGACCGTCCGAATACCGCCGCTACAACATCGAGGGCGTCGAGGCGGGCGACGACTATGCAGCGATGAGGCAGGTGCTGACGCGCCGCTTCTCGCCGGTCGCACGCGGTGAAGGCGTGCTGCCGCAGCTGGTGCTGATCGACGGCGGCAAGGGCCAGGTGATGATCGCGCGCCAGGTCTTCGAGGAACTCGGCCTCGATCCCTCGGTTCTGGTCGGCGTCGCGAAGGGCGAGGAACGCAAAGTCGGGCTCGAGGAACTCGTGTTCCCGGACGGCCGCGCTCCGCTCGTGCTGGGGCGCGAATCACAGGCGCTGATGCTGATCGCGCAGATCCGCGACGAAGCGCATCGTTTCGCGATCACGGGAATGCGGGCGAGACGGGCCCGAACGCGCAATACATCGCAGCTGGAAGGCATGGAAGGCATCGGACCCAAGCGGCGCCAGAAGCTGCTCGCCCGCTTCGGCGGCATGCGCGGCCTGGCCGCTGCATCGATCGACGACATTGCAACCGTCGAAGGGGTTTCGCGTAAGCTGGCGGAGCGGATCTACGCGCAGTTGCATGGCCAGCCAACCGAATAGCCCCCCGATCGGCTTCAACATTCCGATGGCGCTGACCTGGGCGCGCATCGCGATGATTCCGCTCGTGGTCGGCATCTTCTATGTGCCCGACGGCTGGTACCCGGCGCACTGGAAGAACGCGACCGCCTGCTGGCTGTTCGTGCTGGCGGCTTTGACCGATGCGTTCGATGGCTGGATCGCGCGCAAGTACGGCATGGTGAGCCGCCTCGGCGCATTCCTCGACCCGGTGGCGGACAAGCTGATGGTGAGCGCCGCGCTGATCGTGCTGATCTCGCTCGGCCGCGTCGACGACTTCGTCGCGCTCGTCATCATCGGGCGCGAGATCGCTGTCTCCGCGCTGCGCGAATGGATGGCGCAGATCGGCAAGTCGAGCAGCGTCGCCGTCAACTCGCTCGGCAAGATCAAGACGATCGCGCAGATGGTTGCGATACCGATGCTGCTGTTCCACGACCGGCTGTTCGGATTGATCGACGTGCACCTGATCGGAACGCTGCTGATCTACGTCGCGGCGGTGCTCACCGTGTACTCGATGCTGATCTACCTGAAGCTCGCGTGGCCGCATCTGAACCAGGACTCGTGATCGCTTTTTCAGAGGCAATTCGGTTTGACACCCCTCTCACCGCCGCTATAATTCGCGTCCTCGTGCGGGAATAGCTCAGTTGGTAGAGCGCAACCTTGCCAAGGTTGAGGTCGCGAGTTCGAGACTCGTTTCCCGCTCCACGTTTTCGAGGGGAAGCCCATGCGCTTCCCCTTTTGGTTTCAGCAGCGCGCGTGTGCGGGCTGTGGCGGGGTGGCAGAGTGGCCATGCAGCGGACTGCAAATCCGTGTACGCCGGTTCG
>DAINBQ010000310.1:0-3445 GCA_036732825.1 Burkholderiaceae bacterium
GCACGGACAGGCGCGCGCCTATGCGGAGTGGGCGAGTGGCGCCCTGCCGACCGAGGCCGAGTGGCATCGTGCGGCCTACGGCGACGACGATCGCGCCTATCCATGGGGCGACGCGGCCCCCGACAGCCGGCGCGGCAATCTCGATTTCGCGGGTTGGGATCCGGTCGCCGTCACCGCGCATCCGGCCGGCGACAGCGCGCTGGGTGTGTCGCAGTTGATGGGCAACGGCTGGGAATGGACGTCGACGCCGTTTGCCGGTTTTGACGGCTTCGAAGCGCGGCCCTACTACCCCGGCTACTCGGCCGACTTCTTCGACGGCGACCACTACGTGATCAAGGGAGCCTCGCCGCGCACGGCCCGGCGCTTGCTACGGCGGTCATTCCGCAACTGGTTTCGCGCCGAGTATCCGTACGTTTACTCGACGTTCCGGCTCGCGCGGCGCTGATCAGGTGGTTGCGAGCGCAACTGCGAAGCCGCTCGCGTCATCCAGGTACAGGCGCACGTCGTCGTAACCGGCCCGTTCGAGCAGGCTCTGGACCTGCTGCGGCGTGTACTTGTAGGAATTTTCGGTGTGAATGCGATCGCCAGCCGCGAAGCGGCGGATCGCGCCGCGCCAGCGCACGACGACTTCGCGGCGCGCTTCGACGTGCATCTCGATGCGGGAAGTCTGCGGGTCGAAGAACGCCACATGGCGCCAGTCGGCGACCTCAAAGTCGCTTTTCAGCAGCGAATTCACATTGCGCAACACATTGAGGTTGAACGCGGCCGTGACCCCGAGCGGATCGTCGTAGGCGAGGTCGAGCAGCCGTTTGTCCTTGACCAGATCGACTCCAAGCAGCAAGTGGCCGCCGCCGCCGGACGCGGCACGCACGCGCGCCAGGAAGTCGAGCGCAGCGTCGGGCGCGAAGTTTCCGATCGAGGATCCCGGATAGAAGAACAGCCGCTTCCCGCTGCGCACCGGCGGCGGCAGCTCGAGCTTCGCGGTGAAGTCCTGCGCGACTCCGATGATCGCGAGCTCGGGGTGACGGCCGGCGACCAGATCGAGACGTTGGCGCAAAAAGTCGGCAGCGATGTCGACCGCGACGTATTGCGACGGGGCCAGCCAGCCGAACAAGCGCTCGGCCTTTTCGCAATTGCCGGCGCCGAGATCAATCAGCACGCAACCGCGGCCGACCTGCGCAGCGATCTCGGGCGCAAAGGTGTCGAAGACCGCGCGCTCGGTCCGCGTCAGCGGGTACTCGGGCAGTTCGCAGATCGCTTCGAACAGGCGCGAGCCGAGCGCATCGTAGAAATACTTCGGTGGAATCGAGGCGGGTTCCGCAAGAAGGCTCGCGGCCAGCTCCGCGCGCGGCTCGACCGTCTCCGAGCGCATGTCAACGAACAGCGGCTGGCGCGAGCGCGCCTTGGTGTCGAGCGGAACCATGGCCCCAGTTTAGGGCCCGACGCTCGTCAGGGCATCAGGGTTGACGCGTATCGAGGACGGCCCAGGTCCCGTTGCGACGCGTGAGCCGCAGGCCTTCCGCACGCAGCATCGACGCCCGATAGAGCACATCTAGCGCCCACTTCGGATTCAGCGTGCCGTCATCTCGCACGAGCCGCCAGATCGGCCAGCGCGGCTTGCGCCGCTGCCCGAGATCGTCAGCGACGACACCGGCGAGGATCCCCGCGAAAATCCCGGTCATCAACGGGCAGGTCTTCGCTGCGTTAAAGCGCTGCGCGAGCTGGTCGCGCAGCTGCGAGAGCGTGATGACCTGTCCGCGCGGAACGGCAGAGACAATCTCGCCCACCAGCAGCGGCGACGGCAGCAGCAGCGATTCGCCGCTGCGCTTGTCCGTGACGATGCGTGGCTGGAGCTCAGGCCGCAGCTTGACTTCCCAGCTGATGCGCTTCTGCTTCCGGGGCTTCTTCGCAACCGCTGTGATGTGGCGTCCGCTCGTGGCGGCAACTAACACGTTTGGCGTTCGCGCGGCGACCATCACTACCTTTCTCGCTCAAGCCTCGCGATCAACACTAGTCGCGGCGCGCCCCCGCACCAATGATCTGGAACAAAGCAGCGGATATGGACTTCGAACTCGTTGATCGAAGTTCAGTACGGATGCGTGTTCGCGTACAGCCCCGCGTTGCGCAACGTGTTCAGCACTTCCTCGATGTGATCCGGTCCGCGCGTCTGCAACACGAACTCGAGCTCGGCGTTCTGCACCGGCAGCGTCGTGAACGCGCGCTGGTGCTCGACCTCCTCGATGTTCGCGCCGGCCTGGCCGATCAGCGTTGCGACCCGCGCGAGTTCTCCCGGAACATCGCGCGTGTGCACGCGGATGCGAGTGAGCCGGCCCGCGCGCACCATGCCACGCTCGATGATGTCGGCAAGCACCATCGGATCGATATTGCCGCCGCAGAGGATGAGGCCCACTTTGCGACCGGCGAAGCGTTCCGCATGGCGCAACATTGCGGCCAGTCCCGCTGCGCCCGCGCCCTCGACGACCGTCTTCTCGATCTCGAGCAGCATGACAATCGCCTGCTCGATATCGCCCTCGGCGACCAGCAGCATGTCGTCGACCAGGCGTCGAACGATCTCGAGGGTCAGGTCACCGGGCCGCTTGACCGCGATGCCTTCGGCCAGGGTCGCGACCGCCGACGGCATCTCGATGCCCTTGAACGCGGCGTACATCGAGGGAAACTGCTCGGTCTGCACGCCGAAGATCCTGATCTCCGGCTTCAGCGCGCGCGCCGCGGTGGCAATGCCGGAGATCAGCCCGCCGCCTCCGACCGCTACGCACAGGCAGTCGAGCTCAGGTTGCTGCTCGAGCATCTCGAGCGCGATCGTGCCCTGCCCCGCGATGACAACCGCATCGTCATAGGGATGCACCATCGTCAGGCCGCGGCTCACCGCCAGCCGCGCCGCTTCTGCCTTCGTGTCGTCGAACGTATCGCCCGAGAGCACGATTTCGGCGCCGAACCCGCGCGTGCGCTCGACCTTCACCATCGGCGTGAAGCGCGGCATCACGATCACCGCCGGGATGCCGAGCCGCTGCGCGTGGTAGGCCACGCCCTGTGCATGGTTCCCGGCCGACACTGCAATGACGCCCTTGGCGCACTGGTCCGCGGGCAGCGTCGCCAGTTTGTTCAGCGCGCCCCGCTCCTTGAACGATGCCGTGAACTGCAGGTTCTCGAACTTGAGGTAGACCTCGGCGCCGGTGATCTGCGACAGCGTGCGCGAATGCATGCACGGCGTGTTCTCGATATGCCCCGCCAGTCGCGCCTGCGCGGCACGGATATCGTCGATGGTGACTGTCGGAGTGTTCAAGTTGCAAGCCCTGTGAGGTGGGCGCGATTGTACGAGGCGCGTTGCGCGGGGCGCCCAACGCTCAAGCCGCCAGGGGCTCCCACCTCTCTTGCTTCGCCAAGAAAGGTGGGCCAAAGAAGGCGAGCCTACGAAGGCGCCCGC
>DAINBQ010000311.1:0-3438 GCA_036732825.1 Burkholderiaceae bacterium
GCCCTTCGCGTATTGCGCCGCGTTGATTCCGGCCAGCAGCCCCTGGGCGGCGGCTTCCTCGTAGCCCGTCGTTCCGTTGATCTGGCCGGCGAAGAAGAGCCCGCGAATCGACTTGGTCTCGAGCGAGCTCTTCAGTGCGCGCGGGTCGTAGTAGTCGTATTCGATCGCGTAACCCGGCCGGACGATGTGTGCGTTTTCGAGCCCGCGCATCGACCGCACGATCTCGATCTGCACATCGAACGGCAAGGAGGTCGAAATGCCGTTCGGATAGATCTCGTGCGTCGACAGACCCTCGGGCTCGAGGAAGATCTGATGGCTAGACTTGTCGGCAAAACGATGGATCTTGTCCTCGATCGACGGGCAATAGCGCGGCCCGACGCCTTCGATAACCCCCGAATACATCGGCGAGCGGTCGAGGTTGGCACGGATCACCGCGTGGGTCCGCTCGTTCGTATGCGTGATCCAGCACGGGAGCTGCGCGGGGTGCTGGTCCGGTGTCCCGAGGAAGGAAAACACCGGGACCGGATCGCTGTCGCCCGGCTGCTCTTCGCAGCGTGAAAAGTCGATCGTGCGCCCATCGATGCGCGGTGGCGTTCCGGTTTTCAGCCGACCCTGCGGGAGTTCGAGCTCTTTCAGCCGCGCCGCGAGGGAGATGGCTGGCGGATCCCCGGCCCGGCCGCCCGAGTAATGCTGCAGGCCGATATGGATCAACCCGTTCAGGAACGTCCCGGCCGTCAGCACGACGGTCGTCCCGCGGAAGCGAATGCCGGCCTGTGTGACGGCGCCGACGACGCGGTCGCCCTCGATCAACAGGTCGTCCACGGCCTGCTGGAAAAGCGACAGATTCGGCTGGTTCTCGAGCCGGCTGCGGATTGCCTTGCGATAAAGCAGCCGGTCGGCCTGGGCGCGAGTCGCCCGGACTGCCGGGCCTTTGGACCGGTTCAGGATCCGGAACTGGATGCCGGCCTCATCCGTCGCCGCCGCCATCGCGCCGCCCAGTGCGTCGATCTCCTTGACCAAATGTCCCTTGCCGATCCCGCCAATCGACGGGTTGCACGACATTTGACCCAGCGTCTCGATGCTGTGGGTCAACAGCAGGGTCTGGCATCCGCTGCGGGCAGCCGCCAGCGCGGCCTCGGTCCCTGCATGACCGCCGCCGACGACAATGACGTCGTAGTGATGACCAAATTCCATCGTGATCAGCTTTGAGCGCCGGAATGACGGCTCAAACCCAGGATATGGAGTGAAGCGAGGCAAAATCCAGCGCTTCAGCGAGGCGCTGCAGTATACGCAGCGAGGTCCGGGAACTGAATCGGCGAACGTCTTATTCCGGGTTCGGGAACTTTGTTTCACGTGGAACCTGAACGACTGGTTCCACGTGGAACCTTCAATACTGGTTGAAGCGCGGCCCGAGGACGTTGCCGCGAATTCGAAGGTTGATCGGAGCCTGTACGCGCTGGCCGCCGAGCTCGACCCGGACTCCCCCGGCGAGCGCGAGATCCGGCGACACCGTGAAGTCACCGCGCGCCGCCATCGCTCCGGCCCGGCCCCCGGTGTCTTCAAAGCGCACCCCGTTGGATGTTGCGCCCATCACCCCCTCGAACTCGGTAAAGCGTGTCGTCCCCGATGCCGTCGCCCCCTGAGCCGCGGCGAGGCCGAGGTTGATGCCATTCAGCGTGGCCCAGCGAACCGTGAAGGGACCGGCGATCGCTCCGCGCCCGATCGCGTCGTCGAGCGTCGCGCCACGGCCGACGACGTGGAGTTTCATCGTTGCCGTACCCTGAAACGCGGCCGGAGGGGGAGCCTCTCCATTCTGACTCCCTGGTCGCAGCGACTGCAGCACGGACTCAATATCGATATTTGCGGCACCCGCGGTGCCGGTGATCACCCACTCGATGTCAGATGCGGCATAGATGACCCCGCTCGTTACGCCGAAGAACCCTGCGAGCGAGTAATTCGACACTTCGATGACGTTGTCGTAGACGTGCCCGTCGGCCTGCACTTCGTTCCAGCGAACCCTGGGACCGACGGGCGGCATCCAGCGGTCGGCGTCGAGGCGAAACTCGATCGTGCTGCGGCCGTCCGCCAGCTTCCCCGGCCGGAACGACACCTGCATCTTGGTATCGCTATCAAGTTGGCGCAGCACCAGCGGGCCGAACTTGCCATCGCTGCCCCGACGCAGCAAGCCTTCATACCGATCGGGGAACAGTCGCGAGTCCGAGACGCTGACCGACTCGAAGCGGATCGTCGAGATCTTGCTCGGCAACTCGCTCGCGCCCCCCGGAAGCGTTCGCAGGATCGCCCCCGCCTGCGCCGGATTCACGCTCATCGGCGCAATCGTCGCTTCGCTCCAGACCCAGCTTCCGCCCCGAATCGCGCCCCAAAGGTCCTTCCAATTGATCAGCAGCGAGACCTCGTCCGCACGGAACTGGCCGGCGTCAATGCCGCGCACGATCAGCCGCGGCGTCGGCGAAAACCGGAACTCCGTGTCTGCCACCGTCACCGGCCGCTTGAAGACGGCTGTCAGGCGATCGGCCACGCGCGGCGCCGACGTGTCATCGCGCAATGGCTTCAGTGAGGCGTAGATCAGCGACAGAATCACTGCGAAAACGGCAATCACGAGCAGCCGCTTCATCCAGGCCCGCAGAGTCTGTCGCCGGCGATCGTCCGCGTATTCCTCCATCTCGGCCCGGTCGCGCTCTTCCTGCAGGTCGAGCCGGTCCGGAACGTTGACCGTCGTGATCGCGAAATGAGTCGATGCGCCGTTCCACTCGTGGTTTGCCGTCGTTGCGGGCCGGCTCGTCACCTGCGCATGTGAGCGCACACTCTCAGCGCGGCGCCTGCGTTGTTCACCTTGCCGGCTTGGGCCGCGCTCGGAAACGCTCTGCTGCGGGCCGGCGGCTTCGCGCGCAAGCTGGGCGGCGGCTTGCTCGACGCTGGCCCGTACGAGTTCTGCTTCGACGGCCTCTTCGGTGTCTCCGAAGACCGTGACCGGATCGAGATCGGTCTGCTCGAGAAAGTGAGCCACGGCCTCGGGCTCGATGCGCGATTCGCTCGGGAAGGAGCCGTTGCCCTTGTGTCCTTCGCTGGAGGACATCGGCTCGACCAGCCCGGCGTCCTGCAGCTTGCGCAGCGCCCGCTCGACGCGCTCGTCGTTCAGGCTCGGCAGGCGGGTCTGAAGCCCAGCGACGTTCAGCCGGCCGTCGAGCAGAATCAGGATCAGTCGCTCACTTTGCGTGAACTGATGCGACTTCTCATAGACCTCGCGCACACCGCGATCGGTGCGCCGATAGATCATTGACGAGTTCAACGCCATGCCGTCACTCGGCCACCTGCCCGGCCACCTGCGAAAGTCCGCCTCGATCCATTGTATCGACGATGCACGGCGCAAGGCACTCTGTCATTCGCTCGATAAGAGCGCCTTCCGCACGCCTTCGC
>DAINBQ010000312.1:0-3425 GCA_036732825.1 Burkholderiaceae bacterium
GACGTGATCTACGAGGAGTTCAAGGGCACCGGCAACATGGAAATCCACATGGAGCGCCGGCTCGCCGAGAAGCGCGTCTACCCGGCGCTCAACGTCAACCGTTCGGGCACGAGGCGCGAGGAGCTATTGCTCAAGCCGGAGATCCTGCAGAAGGTCTGGATCCTGCGGAAGCTGCTCTACGGCATGGACGAGATCGAGGCGATGGAATTCCTGCTCGACAAGATGAAGGCGACAAAGAACAACGCCGAATTCTTCGACATGATGCGGCGAGGCGGGTAGACATATCTCCAGGGGAAACCGCCCGGCCGGGTGTTTGCAGCCTGCGGCCAAATCCCGGATAATTCGCGGTTTTCCGAATTCCGGCACGTATCCTGGGCAGGCGAGTCGACAGACCGGCGTCGCCCCAGGTTGGGCGGCCGACCAAGCGCGAGGCGAATCAGACCATGAAGTCCGGCATCCACCCCGAATACCGCGAAGTCGTTTTCCAGGACATGCAGAACGACTTCAAGTTCATCACCCGTTCGACGTTGCAGACGCGGGAAACGATCGAGCTCGACGGCAAGACCTATCCGCTGTACAAGCTCGACACTTCGTCCGAGTCGCACCCTTTTTACACGGGGGCGCAGACGCGGATCGTCGAAACCGGCCGGGTCGAGAAGTTCCGTCAGAAGTTCGCGGCGAAGACCGAGGCGGTCAATGCCGCAGCCGCCGAAGCGACGGCGGCGAAGGCGGCGCGCCGGCGTTGAGCGCCAGCGCTGGATGCAAAAAGGCAGCTTCGGCTGCCTTTTTTGTTGCGAGCAGTTATAAGTCCGCCTGATGAGCTTCGAACATCGCCCGTCGCCCGCTCGCGTCACCGAGGCCGCCGCCGCCAAGTTGCCGCGCTGGATGCTGTTTGCGCTGCTCGTCGCATACATCGCACCCGGACTCTTCGGGCGCGATCCGTGGAGCCTCGAGGACGCGTCGGCGTTCGGCGTGATGTGGACGATGGCCAACGGCAGCGTGGCTGACTGGTGGCTGCCTGCTGTCGCCGGCGAACGCCTGCCCGAAGAGGGTCCACTGCCGTTCTGGGTCGGGGCGGTGTTCATCCGCGTGCTGGGCGAACTCCTGGGGGACGTGACCGCCGCGCGACTCGCCTCGGTGTTCTGGTTCGTGGTCGCCACGACGAGCGTCTGGTACGCGACCTATCGGCTCGCGCGGCGCGCCGAGGCGCAGCCGGTCGCGCTGGCGTTCGGCGGCGAAGCCAATCCCCGCGATTACGGCCGCATGCTCGCCGACGTCTCGGTGCTGCTGATGCTCGCCACGCTTGGCATCATCGTCCGCACGCACGAAACGGTGGCGGAGACGACGCTCTTCGCATTGGTCGGTGTGCTCGTGCTGGCCCTTGCGCTCTCTCTGGAAGATCTCTGGCAGGGAACGATCGGCGCCGGGGTCGCGCTTGGGGCGATCGCGCTGACGCGCGGCTGGCTGCCGGCCGGGACGCTGATGCTGGCCACGCTGTGCTTCGTCGTCGCTTACGGCCAGCAGCGACTGGTACGGGTCGCTGTCGTCGTTGGCGTGGCCGTCTTCACGTTTTCACTGTGGCCGCTCGGCGCGCGCTGGATGGTGCCGCAGGAATCCTGGGCCTTCATGTACGAATGGTGGAACTGGAACGCCTACCAGCTGCGCGGACCGAACCTCGAAGGCGGGCTGTGGCTGTTGCGCAATGCCGGCTGGTACCTGTGGCCCGTCTGGCCTTTTGCCGTGTGGACGCTTTATTCGTGGCGCAGCTTTCTGCGCCGGCCGCACGTGCTGCTGCCGACGCTCATTGCCGCCGGCGCGTTGGCGGCTCTGCTGCTGACGCGGACGGCCAGCGATCGCGAACTGATAGCGGCAGTTCCGCCGCTCGTCGTGCTGGGGGCGTTCGGAGTATCGACGCTGAGGCGGGCCGCCGACGATGCAATCGACTGGTTCTCGATGGCGTTGTTCAGCCTTGCGCTGACGGCGGTCTGGCTTTACTTCATCGCATGGAACCTCGGCGTGCCACCCAAGATGGCCGGATCGGTGGCCCGGATCGTGCCGGGTCTCGAGCCATCGGTTCCGCTCGGGCCGACCCTTCTCGCGCTGGTAGCAACCGCGGCGTGGATCGTTCTCGCCGGCTGGCGCGTGCGCACCCGACCGGCGATGCACTGGCGCGGGCCCTTCCTCGCTGCCGGCGGGCTCACCGTTGTCTGGGTTGTCGCAACGTCGGTTTTCAGCGAGCCGATTGAATACAAGCGCACTTACGCGCCGACCGCTGCGGTACTGGCCGAACAGGTTCGGCGCGTCGCCGGCGACGGCTGCGTGCTGGCGCACCAGCTTCCGCCGGGAGCACGGGCGATGCTCGCCTACCACGGTCAACTGACCTTCGCCCGGCCCGGAGAAGGCGCCGCGTGCGCCGTCGCCATTCATCGCGACAGCCAGCGCACGCAACTCGACGATGCCGGCCCGCTGGGACAGTGGCGTCTCGTCTACGAAACGACACGGCGGGCGCGCTATGACGAGGTATTCCGCGTCTGGGTGCGATCGCGCTGATCCTCGCGGGGCTTTTCTGACCGGTCGCCGACGATGACGGAGTTCCGCGTTGCGAGCGCGCCCGACACTTCGACCCGGGCCTTCGTCAGGCTTTCCTGGCCGATGCTGGTCGCAAATCTGGCGGTCGTCGGCAATGGAACCATCGACACGGTGATGGCCGGCCGGCTGTCCGCGACGGATCTCGCTGCGGTCGCCGTCGGGTCGAGCATCTACATCACCGTCTATATCGGCGCGATGGGCGTTCTGCAGGCACTGTCTCCGATCGCCGGACATCACTTCGGCGGCCGACGGTTTCACGCGATCGGCGACGACGTGCAGCAGGCGCTCTGGCTGTCGGTGTTCCTGACGCTCGCCGGGCTGCCCTGGCTGCTCGCCACGGATACTTGGGTCCGCTTTGCGCAGGTCGACTCGCCCGTCGCGGACGTCGTGAAGACCTACCTGAACGCCATTGCCTTCGGCCTGCCGGCCGCCCTCGCAAGCCGCGTGTACGTCTCCTTGAATGCGGGCGTCTCGCGGCCGAAGGTGACGATGGCGATCAACCTCGTCGCGATCGCGCTGAAGGCGCCACTCAATGCACTCTTCATGTACGGCGCCGGTCCGATCCCGGCGCTGGGTGGCGCGGGAGCCGGCGTGGCCACCGCATTGCTCGCGTGGCTGACGCTGGCGCTGAGTGTCGCCGTCTGGAAGTTCGATCCATTTTATGCACGCTTTCGCAGCGAACATACGCATGGCCCGCGCTGGTCGAGCCAGCGCGACCTGCTGAAGCTCGGCATCCCGATCGGGCTGTCGACGCTGTTCGAGGTCACGTCGTTCACGTTCATGGCGATACTGATCGCAAGGCTCGGCGCCGCGGCGGTCGCGGGCCACCAGATCGT
>DAINBQ010000313.1:0-3407 GCA_036732825.1 Burkholderiaceae bacterium
AACGCCGACTACGCGAACATCGGCACCGGCACTGCGATGAGCGCCCCCGGCGGCGGCACGCCGACGCTGCTCGGAGCCGGCATGGCAACTGACGATTCAACCTGGCAGGGTTATTTCATCTGGTCCGCGGTGCTGTTCGGCAATACGACGCCGACCAGCGGCACTCCTCCCCAGGTCGGCTCTGCGTACATTGGCTTTACCGGCACCAGCCCCGCCACCCCGCACGTCGCAGGCGCCGCTGCGCTCGTGAAATCGTTCGTGAAGGCCGCCACGCCCGGCTATATCAGTTCCTTGCTGACGACGAACGTTCGCCCGTATCCGGCGGGTAGCGCCTGCGCCGCCGGCGGCACATTCTTCAACATGTGCGGTTCCGGACTGCTTGACGCAACACTGGTCATGAACGCCGCGGCGGTCAATGCGAATCCGATGGCGGCCGCCGGTGCGGATCAGGTCGTCGCGCCGGCGACAGTGGTCGCATTGAACGGCTCGACGAGCCAAGCCTACGGCGGAAAGTCCATCACCACTTACCTCTGGACGCAAACCGCTGGCACACCGACAGTCACGCTCAATACTCCGAACGCGGCGACGACGACGTTCACCGCGCCGGCCACCGGCAATCTCACTTTCCGCCTGACGGTGACCGACAACACGGGACTGATCGGCCAGGACACGATTTCCGTGCGCGTCAACAGCGCGCCGGTGCTGGGCGCAGTCGCGAACCAGACGGCAACGTCGGGGCAGATCCTGAGCTTTGCGGTCACTGCGACCGATGCCGACAACGACACGCTGACGTTTGCCGCGACGAATGCGTCGACGGCGCCGATGAGCGCGCTGGGCCCGACCGGGCAGTTCACCTGGAACACGACGGGCGTCGCGGCCGGCACCTACCAGCTCGTTTACTTCGCGACCGATGGCATCGCGCAAAGCGCGACGCAGACCGTGACGATCACGATCGACGCGGCACCTCCGGGCGGTGGTGGTGTGCCTCCGCCCACCGGCGGCGGAGGAGGCGGCGGCGCGCTGCCTTTCGCGCAGTTGCTACTGCTCGCGGCGCTGCTGCTCGGCGCGCGCATCAAGCGCGGCGAAGAGCAGTCCCAGTAACGTCCCGGAGATCGCGCCGATCAGGTGCGCCTGCGGGACGGTGCCGGCGCCGAGCCATTCGGCGTACGGTGTGCGCGCGCCGCCGGGTTGCTCGAACGCAACCTTGATCCAGCCCCCGAAGAAGAGCGCTGCCGGCAGCCACAGGCGGCGCCAGTCGCGCGGCCGCGCCTTCATCAGCCAGATCGCAGCGCCGGCGAAGAACAGTCCATGCAGGACGCCGGAGAGGCCGCGATACCAGGCGATACCCGGGTAAACGAGTGCCAGACCAATGCTGATCGAGGCGGCCGCAGCGACAAGCGTCAGCAACTGACGCTGCGCCCCGAGATCCGGCGCAAACAGGCGCGCGACGACGACGAGTGCCGCCGCATTGATCAGCGCATGCGCCCAGTTGACGTGAACGATATGTGCGGTGATCACGCGCCACGGTTCGGCGCCGAGCAAGGAGCGCCGGAACTCGAGCGCATCGCCGACCGGCAGCGCCTGCATCAGCAGGGCCGCGATCGCAATGGCGAGCGCAGCGCGCTCGGCTCCTGAAAAGGTCATCGCTCGCAGATCTTCGAAGGGCGAACCGCTCGTATAATGCCCAACTCCAGTCGCGCCGCGCGACGAGATTCAGTCAACGGTCAGCGGCGGCCTGCAACAAAAATCCTTCCTTCGATGCGCGTCCGTACCCTCGATCAACTCGCTGCCAGCGGCCAGCTTGCCGGCCGCCGCGTCTTCATCCGCTCCGACCTGAACGTCCCGCAGGATGCCGCGGGCAACATCACCGAAGACACTCGGATCCGCGCTTCGGTGCCGGCGATCCGGACCGCGCTCGACGCGGGCGCCGCGGTGATGGTCACGTCCCATCTGGGTCGGCCGACTGAAGGTGAATTCAGCCCGAAGGATTCGCTTGCGCCGATCGCACGGCGCCTCGGCGAACTGCTCGGGCGCGACGTGCCACTGATCTCGAACTGGGTGGACGGCGTGAAGGTGGCTCCGGGCGAGGTCGTGCTGCTGGAGAACTGCCGGCTGAACAAGGGCGAGAAGAAGAACAGCGACGAACTCGCGCAGAAGATCGCGAAACTCGCCGACGTCTATGTCAACGATGCATTCGGCACCGCCCACCGCGCCGAGGCGACGACGCACGGCGTCGCCAAATACGCTCCGATCGCCTGCGCGGGCCCGCTGCTGGCGGCGGAAATCGACGCGCTGACCAAGGCGCTGGGAAATCCGAAGCGTCCGCTGGTCGCAATCGTCGGCGGGTCGAAGGTCTCGACCAAGCTGACGATCCTGGCGAATCTGGCGGAGAAGGTCGACCGGCTGATCGTCGGCGGCGGCATCGCCAATACGTTCCTGCTGGCGGAAGGGTTCCCGGTCGGCAAATCATTGGCGGAACCCGAACTCGTGTCCGAATGCAAGAAGGTGCTGGCGACGCTGAATGCCAAGGGCGCGACGCTGCCGTTGCCGATGGACGTCGTCGTCGCGAAGGAACTGTCGGCCACTGCGCCCGCGACGGTACGCCGGGCCGACGACGTGCACGCGGACGAGATGATCCTCGACATCGGGCCGCAGAGCGCGATGGGGTTGACGCTTGCGATCCGGGAAGCCGGCACGATCATCTGGAACGGTCCCGTCGGCGTGTTCGAGTTCGACGCCTTCGGCGACGGTACGCATCAGATGGCGCTGGCCATCGCCGAGGCCACCGCGAACGGCGCGTTCTCGATCGCGGCCGGCGGCGACACGCTGGCGGCCATCGCGAAGTACAAGATTGCCGACCGCGTCAGCTATGTCTCGACCGGCGGCGGCGCCTTCCTCGAGTTCCTCGAGGGCAAGGTCCTGCCGGCGATCGACATCCTGCAGCAGCGTGCAGCCTGACGCCGCTTGCGTGACCGAGAACCTGAATCGATGAGCCGGTTTCGCGTCATCGGCCTCGACCACGTGCATGTGTACGTCCGCGACCGCGCCGGGGCTGCGCGCTGGTACGCCAGCGTGCTCGGTTTCCGCAGGGACGCGCGCTACGCGTCGTGGGCCCGCGAGATCGGCGGCCCGCTGACATTGACTGCGGGCGACGAGGTCACGCACATCGCGCTGTTCGAGGATGCACAGCGTGCAGGAAAGGCGACGCCGTTCGCGCTGCGCGTCGATGGCGAGTCGTTCGTCGCGTTCGAGCGCCGCAGCGCGAAGCTGCCGCTCTTCGACCGGCGCCGGCGGCCGTCGCCGCCGCAGCTGCAGGACCACCAGCTTTCGCTTTCGCTCTATTTCAACGATGTCGACGGCAACCCGATCGAGCTGACGACCTACGATGTCGCACTCGCGCGTCCGCG
>DAINBQ010000314.1:0-3345 GCA_036732825.1 Burkholderiaceae bacterium
TCAGCAGGATCACTGCACCGAAAACGATGCGATACCAGGCGAAGACCGTGAAGTCATGGGTCGACACGTAGCGGATCAGCCAGCGGATGCAGACCAGCGCCGAGATGAATGAAAAGGCGAGCCCGACCGAGAACAGCGGGAGATCGGCCGCGACGAATGCGTCGCGCTGTTTCCACACCGAGTAGACGCCGGCTCCGATCAGCGTCGGGATCGCCAGATAGAAACTGAACTCGGTGGCCGCCTTGCGCGACAGGCCGAACAGCATGCCGCCGATGATCGTCGCGCCGGAGCGGCTCGTGCCCGGAATCAGCGCCGCGCATTGCACGATGCCGACCTTCAGCGCATCGAGCAGCGACATGTCGTCCACCGTCTCGACTCGCGCGTGGCGGCGTCCCTCGAGGTCGCGCTCACCGTAGAAGCGATGGTGGCGCGACTCGACCCACAGGATGATCAGGCCGCCGCCGATGAACGCAATCGCGACCGGCACCGGGTGAAACAGGTGCGCCTTGATCAGTTTCGCGAAAGCGAGACCGAGCACGACGGCCGGGATGAACGCGACCACGACATTCAGCGCGAACCGCTGCGCGACGCGTTCGCTCGCAATGCCAACGATCGTACCGGCGAGCCGCGACCGGTATTCCCAGATCACGGCGAACATCGCGCCGGTCTGGATCGCGACTTCGAAGGTCGGCACCTTCTCGCCTACGAACTTCAGCAACGAGCTGGCGACGATCAGGTGGCCGGTCGAGGAGATCGGCAGGAATTCGGTCAGGCCCTCGACGATTCCGAGTATCGCCGCCTTGACGAGTAGTGCGAACTCCACCTTGGCCGGGGCCTACTTTGGAGCGAGATCGACCCGCAGGCCGAACGTCCCCAGCGACAGTCCGGTCGCCTGGTAGATGATGCCGTCGCGATTCAATTCCTCGGGCTGGAACGACAGCAACGGCAGACGGCCCAGCGACTCACCCTCGGACGACTGTCGCATATCCAGGTTGACGAACGGAATCGATGGCAGGCGAATTTCCTCGATCCGCGAGTCGACCAGGTCGACGCCATTGCCCTGCGCATTCAGCTCGGGGCGACCCGAAATCGCCACGCGCATCGTGAGCGGAACGCCGAGCGGCGCCTCCTTCAGCTTGATCGACCAGCCGAGTTCGATGCGCTGTGCCTGCATCTGGAAACCGACGTCGGGGCCGCTGATGTCGACCCCCTCGAACTGACGGAACACCCGGGACAGCTCCGCACTCCGATCGATGAATGCCCGCTCGCCGATTTCGCTCCGGGAAAGCGAAATGGCGGGCGGTCCCAACAATGCACAGCCGCCGATGACGGCAGCGATGATCAGCCACGCGAGTCTGTCGATGATCGCTCCTGTCGCATCAGTCGTTGTCGTCGGGGGAATCGCGCTGTTCATCCCCCGTGCAGGGGCGGAAATCAGCGGCGCGCAATGGTACCGCGAAGGCCCTGCATTGCTGCTGCTCACGTGGCTCCTCACGCGGCGGCCGCCGCGAGACGGTCGCGGCGACTCATCTGGTCGAGCACGTCGGCAAGGCGCCGTGCCAGCAACACCGCATTTGTCGCATCGCCGCCACGCGCTGTGTGAGCCAGTGCCGTCACGAGGCCGGCGTGCGCCGGGTCTCCGTGTTTCATCCACGTGCCCTTCAGCCGGTGTGACTCGGCCCAGAGCGCGCCGAGGTTCGTCCGATCGGCATTGCGGCGCAGGCGGGCCGCCGCGCGGGCGTACTCCGTGCTCGCACGCGACTTCTCGTCTGCCGGTTCGGCGCTGCGCTTCGGAGGCGACGGGCGCCGCGCCGGTGCGGCCGGCGTCGAGATGTCAAAGGTGACCTGTGAAAGATCGGCTTCGAGGCGCAGATTGAACCGGAAAGTCGACCCCCCACCGGTCACGCGCTCCGCATGCACCCGCGTACCGAGAAACTCGATCTGCCGTGCAGTGATTGCGCGACCCGGATACGGATCGCGTTCGCCGCGTGTGACGCTCTCGTGGAGAAATGGCCGCACCATCCGCGTCGACTGCTCTTCGGTCATGTCGGTCGACGTCACCGACGCCGCCAGATCGATCTGCCGCCCGTCCCCCGGAACCGCCGCGATATGGACGACGATCTCGCCCGACTCGGTCACGCGCACGACGCTGTCGATCAGGTTGACCAGTACACGTCGCAGCCGTGCGGCGTCGCCCAATAGCGACAGTCCCTGCACGTCGGAGTCCTCGTAGCGAAAACCGAGCCCCTTGCGTTCGGCCCGCGACACGAGCTTCCGGATCAGGTCGCCGCACGCACCATCCACCGTGAACGCACGGCGCGCGGGAGCAGCAGTCTCGGCGGCGGCCTTCGGCTCGTTCGCCGGAGCGAGCCCGAGGGATCGCTGCGCCAGTTGCTGCTTCAAGCCGGCGATTTCCACCCGCAGCGGCGCCAGTTCGCGCTCGAGTTGCTCCTGTGCGCGGCTCAGATCGGCGCGCAACCGGCGTTGCGAAGAGATGTCGCGCGCAGTGACGATGAAGCCGCGCTGTTCGCCGCTGCCGAATTCGGCGATGGCCACCTCGAGCGGGAACTGGCGTCCGTCTCCGCGCATCGCGACAAGTTCCTGGCGGCGACCCTGCGCCTTGCCCGAAGCGAGGTCGCTCGCAAAGCTCGCATTGTCCGGCGAGCGATGCGACGGCGGCAGCATGACGTCGACCAGCGGCTTCGCTAATACTTCCTGCGCCTTGACCCGAAACAGCCGCTCGGCGGCCGGGTTCATCTGAGCGATGTTGCCTTTGCCGTCGAGTTCGATCGCGGCGTCGAGAGCTGCGGCAAAGATTGCGTCCCAGCCCGCGAGGCGCCCGTACATCTCCCTCCGCTCGCGGGCCATGCGTTGCGCCGAATACAGTATCTCGTCGGACAGGCGTCCGAGTTCAGTCGTCACGCCCTGGCGCCGGGTTTCCTCGTGGGTCCGGCCATCAACGCCAGCCGCGAGATCGGTCAGGCGCCGCAATGCGATCGCAATCGCCCGCGAACGCAGCTCGAATGCCATCAGGCCGAACGCGAGCCCGAGCGAAAGCCCGCCGAACGCCGCCAGCCAGAGCCGCTGCGACGGATTCAGATCGCCCAGATCGTGCAACCACGCCCGGGCGGCGTGCGCTTCACCGGAAGCGGCGAGCAGCAGCAGGGCGAGCACGGTTGCGCTGCCGATTCCGGCCCAGGCGAAGGTGTTGCGAAAATTCCCGGCTGACATGGGCGACGAATGGCGGAGCGTCCGCAGACTGCAGTACGACTCCGATGCTGCCCGAGCGAGACGACCGATAGCAGCCGATAAGAACGCCGCTAGGGGCGCATCTTGCGACTTGGT
>DAINBQ010000315.1:0-3335 GCA_036732825.1 Burkholderiaceae bacterium
TACTCCGAGAACTTGTCGCCCTGGTAGCGCAGGTAGCTCTCGACCTCGAACTCGATCTCGTAGTGGAACTGGTAGTCGGCGATGCCGTCGCTCCGGCGCAGCGCACGGCCGAACTTCTCGGCCATGTCCTCGCCCGACAGGTAGGTGATGTGGCCGATCATGCGCGCAACACGCAGCCCGCGCCGCGGCACGACGCCGTGCGCGTAGTAGTCGCCGCCATGGAAATCCGGGTCCGAGCGGATCGCTGTGCGCGCAACCTCGTTGAACGCGATGTTCTGTGCGGAGAGCTTCGGCGCGGCGGCGATCGCCACGCAATGCCCGACGCGCTCCGGGTACTGGATCGTCCATGACAGCGCCTGCATGCCGCCCAGCGAACCGCCCATGATGGCCGCCCAGCGTTCGATGCCGAGCGCATCGGCGAGTCGAACCTGCGCGTTGACCCAGTCCTCGACGGTCACCACCGGAAAGCTCGCCCCGTAGGGTCGCCCGGTCGCGGGGTCGATCGACATCGGTCCGGTCGATCCGAAACATGAGCCGAGGTTGTTGACGCCGACCACGAAGAAGCGGTTCGTGTCGACCGGCTTGCCCGGCCCCACCATGTTGTCCCACCAGCCGGGAACGTCGGGCGCATCCGCGTGGATGCCCGCCACATGGTGCGAGGCATTGAGCGCGTGGCAGACGAGGACGGCGTTGCTGCGCCCGGCGTTGAGTTCGCCGTAGGTCTCGACCATCAGCGAATAGCCGTCGATCGAGGCGCCGCTGGCGAGCGCGAGCGGCGCGTCGAATCGCATCAGTTTCGGCGTGACGACGCCGACCGAACCCGGTTTCAGGACCATGCGAGCAACAAAAAACCCGAGACGCGTGACGGCCGGCCCGGGTTCCCGCAGCAATGCTGCGTGACCTCTTTAGCGGTTATGCGAGAGAGCTCCGTGGGGCTTCGCGCGCGCCCGCAAGCGAGTCGGCAAATCGGCGCAGGGGGCAGAAGGTAGAGCTTCGCGCCACGAGTGTCAAACTGTCGATTTCGGCGGACGGCGCGGGGGCGCCGACTCAGCGACAGGAGGTGGTGTGGACTACGTCGTGTATGGAATGGCGGCTTCGGGCAACTGCCACAAGGTCAAACTGGCGCTCGACCTGCTCGGCCTGCCTTACCAGTGGCGCGAAGTCGACCTGATGAAGGGCGGCACGCGCACGCCCGAATTTCTCGCGATGAATCCGAACGGCAAGGTCCCGGTGCTCGCGATCGATGGGTCGACTTTCCTGTCGGAGTCGAACGCGATCCTCTGCTACCTGGGCGAGGGCACGAAGCTGGTGCCCGCTGACCGGCTCGAGCGCGCGCGGATGCTGCAGTGGATGTTTTTCGAGCAGTACACGCATGAGCCGGCGATCGCAGTCGCCCGCTTCATTCGCGTGTTCCTGCGCAATGACGACGATCCGCGCCTGCCGGACCTGATCAAGCGCGGAAGTGCGGCGCTTGGCGTCATGGAGCGCGGGCTTGCCGGTCGGAACTTCTTCGCTGGCGATTCACTGTCGCTCGCGGATCTCGCGCTTTTCGCGTACACGCACAAGGCCGGTGATGGCGGATTCGATCTCGGCCCTTACCCGGCCGTGCGGGCCTGGCTTGCGCGGGTCGCAGCCACGCCCGGAACTTCGGCGATGCCGACGCCCTAGCCCCGCGCCGATGAGCACTCTCCTCGACCAGCTGCGCGCATTGGCGCGCGCCAACCGCCTCGCGAACCACCGGCTGCACGGCGCCTGCCTGCAGCTCACCGACGCCGAGTTCAAGGCGCCGCGCGTGAGCTTCTTCCCCAGCCTGTGGGCGACGCTCAACCACATACTGATCGTCGACTGGTATTACATCGCCGCGCTGTACCGCGAGCCCGACATGACGACGGCCTGGACGAGCGACACGCCATTCGACCGCATGACCGAGCTGGCCGCCGCACAGGTCGGCTCGGATCAGCGGCTCATCGACTGGTGCGATGCCGCCGACGACGCAGCGCTCGAAGCGATCGTCGACATGGACCGCGGCAAGTTCGTGCAGCGCGACCGCGCGCAATACGTGCTGATGCATCTGTTCACGCACCAGATCCATCACCGCGGCCAGGCGCACGCGATGCTCTCCGGCACCGCGATCAGGCCGCCGCAGCTCGACGAGTTCGTGATGCCGAGCGACGACCGCTTCCGCGGCGACGACCTCGCGGCGCTGGGCTGGACCGAAGCCGACATGTTCGGACCGCGCCGCGCGTGAAGAAACCGCCGGCGATCACGTTCATTCTCGTCACGGTCCTGATCGACGTGATGGGGATCGGCCTGCTGCTGCCGGTGATCCCGTCGCTGGTCGGCGAGTTCACGACCAGCCGCGACGCGCAGACCTACTGGTACGGCGCCCTGATGGTGACGTTCGGACTGGCGCAGTTCCTGTGCGCGCCGCTGCTCGGTGCGCTGTCGGACCGTTATGGCCGGCGCCCCATCCTGCTGGCTTCGATCGCGGGCCTGGGAACGATGTTCTACCTGTCGGCCGTCGTCGAGACGCTGGCGGCACTGGTCGCGACCCGGATCCTCGGCGGCGCGCTGGCGGCCAACTTCTCGGTCGCCAATGCCTACGTCGCCGACATCACGCCGCCCGAGGGCCGCGCGAAGGGGTTCGGCATGATCGGCGCCGCGTTCGGCATCGGATTCATCATCGGCCCGGCCGCCGGCGGCCTGCTTGGAGCAATTGATATCCGGCTGCCCTTCTACGCCGCTGCGGCGCTCTCGCTGCTGAACTGGCTCTACGGCCTGCTCGTTCTGCCCGAGTCGCTGCCGCAGGATCGCCGCAAGCCGGTCGACTTTCGCAAGGCGAACCCGTTTTCCGCACTCGCAGGGCTCGCGCGGCTGAAGAACGTCGGCGTGCTCGTCGCGGTCATCGGCCTGTTCACGCTCGCGCAGTTCGTGCTGCACGGGACCTGGGTGCTGTTCACGACGTTCCGATTCAACTGGGGGCCATTCGAAAATGGCATGTCGCTGTTCGTCGTCGGTCTCACGGCGGCGATCGTGCAGGGTGGCCTGCTCGGCCTGCTGCTGAAGCGGATGGGCGAGCGCACCGTCGTGCTGGCCGGACTCACTTCGGGAATGTTCGCCTACCTCGCCTATGCGCTCGCACCGCAGGGCTGGATGATGTACGCGATCATCTTTGCCAATTTGCTCGCGTTCGCGGTCGGCCCGGCAATGAACGCGATCGTCTCGAAAGCCGCCGATCCGCGCGAACAGGGCGTGGCAATGGGCTCTCTCTCATCGCTCGGCAGCCTGACCGCGGTGGTCGCGCCGCTGCTCGGCGCGCCGCTGCTGGCCGAGGT
>DAINBQ010000316.1:0-3317 GCA_036732825.1 Burkholderiaceae bacterium
GTCGCACTCAGCAGCCATGAAATCTGGACTCGCATCCTGGCTCTCCGCCGGTTGCCTACGGGCAACTCGCGTGCCTGTTTCGCACATTGTCGCGCAAGAAACGGATTGCTGCCCGGAGCGCCGGAACCGAGACTGGCAAATCTCAATGATCCAACCTTGAGGTTTCATGGACTACCGCATCACCGGCCTGCCTGCCGAGCAGTTCACCGAGTTACAGCGCGCGACGGATGATGAGCTGCGGCTTCGTAGCGTCGAACGGCGCATCGTCGACGAGCCCAACTCGGCGCCGTGCCGCATCAGCCTGCAGGACGCCGAAGTGGGCGAGGAAGTGCTGCTCTTCACCTTCCGGCATCAGGGCGGCGCGAGCCCTTACGCGGCCAGCGGTCCGATCTTCATTCGGCGCTCCGCGACGCAGACGTTCGATGCGATCAATGTGATCCCGGACCAGCAACGTCGCCGCCTGCTGAGCGTGCGGGCCTACAGTGAAAGGGAATATCTGATCGATGCGGAAGTCACGCCCGGGACCGAGCTGGAAACCGTGATCGGGCAATTCTTCGCCGATCCGAGGGTGGCGTACCTGCACGTCCACAATGCGCGCCCGGGCTGCTATGCCTGCCGCGTCAATCGCATGTGAGGCTCACGGCGCGACGTCCCACGCTGTAGTGGTTGCGGGGATCCCTGCTCTAGCCACGACCCACTGGACGAGCGCTATGACCGCAACGGGTCGAAAGCCCCGACACCGGTTCAAAGACGAAACGGCGCCTCCCGCTCCAGCCTTTCGACCATTGCGCCAGCGTGTTTAACGAACTCATCGCGCCGCGCCTTCGTGATCGGCTCACCCGGAAAGAACTTCTCGTTCAGCGGGTTCACGAACTTGCCGTTGTGCGAAACGCGGTAGTCGAGGTGCGGGCCGGTTGAAAGCCCGGTGGAACCCACACGGCCGATCACCTGCTTCTGACTGACCCGCACGCCGCGGCGAATGCCCGGCCCGACGCGGGACAGGTGGTTGTAGTAGGTCTCGTAACCGCCGCGATGCCGCAGCAGCACCTGAATGCCGTTACCGCCCTTGCGCCCGGCGAACACGACGACGCCGTCGGCGACCGCCCAGACCGGCGTGCCGGTCGGCGCTGCGTAGTCGATCGCAAGATGCGGACGCACGCCGCCGAGCACCGGGTGCGGGCGTCGGTACGTGAAGCCGGAGCTGATGCGCGTGAACTCCAGCGGCGAGCGCAGGAACATCTTCCGCAGTGAGCGGCCTTCGGCGTCGAAATACTTGAAACGGCCCTGCTCCTCGAAGCCCACGCCGGTCAGGGTCCTGTCAGCGCTGACATACTGGGCGGCGATTATCCGTCCATAGTCGACCAGAACACCCTCCGCGTAGCGCGTCTCCACCAGCAGGCGAAAGCGGTCTCCGGGCTGCGCATCCGCGGCAAAGTCGAACTCGGACTCGAAGATCTGCACCAGTTCGAGCAGCGCTGATGGCGTGATGGCGCCCTTTTCCACCGCGTCCCACAACGACTGCTGCACTTCGCCCTGTCGGACCTCGACACGGATGTCGTGTTCGGTTTCGGTGGCGATGGCGTTCCACCTGTCGTCCGTCTCGGCGACGTCGAAGCGCTTCCATGGGTCGACTCGATACCCGACCATCGCGAGTCGCCCCGACTCCTCGCGGGTCAACTCCAGTTGATCCCCCGGCCGGATCTGACGCAGGTTCGCGCCTGCGTCGCGCAGTGCGGCGGCGATCTCGTGCGCGGTGACGGACGGGACATTGTTCCGCAGCAGCGCGGCGACGAAGGTGTCGCGTCTGCGGATTGCAACGGCCTCCGTGTGCAGCAGGGGCTGGACCACCACCGGCGGCGGCGCGGGGCTGGCGACTTCGGGAGAAGGTATTTCCGGGGCCGGGACCTGCCGCAAGTGCCAGGCGATCAGTGCAATGGAGGTGGATAGAGCGAGAGCAGCGAGAAACAGAGCCGGCCACTTCTTCTTCATTCGTCAATGCCTTCGAAGAAATTCGGGCGATGGTCTCTCGGTTGAGTGTTTAGTTCAAGTGGGCAAAGGCACCTATTGCGTGTCGTTTGACCCGCCCGCCTGACTCGCGCGACACTGCCTTCCCGGCCGCCGGACATCTCCTGCCCGCCCGGCATGGAGCAAACAACTCGACGGAGACATCATGGAGACACGTACGCACGCCCGCACAGGGCTGAACCTCATCGCCGGGGCACTGATCACCGCCCTGCTCACCGCCGCCGGCCCCGCCCTCGCCGGCAAGAAGGACGACACGATCCGCTTCGCGTACGACCAGGCGCCGGAGAGCGTGGATCCGTTCTTCAACAACGTGCGTATCGGCGTGATCATCGGCCACAACGTCTGGGACACGCTGGTCACGCTCGATCCGAAGACCAACCAGTACAAGGGCAACCTCGCGACGAGCTGGAAGCAGATCGACGACAAGACGATCGAGTTCGATCTGCGCGAGGGCGTCAAATTCCACAACGGCGAGGAGTTCGACGCGGATTCGGTCGTCTACACGCTGAACTTCGTCGCGGACCCGGCGAACAAGGTCACGACGCAGGCGAACGTCAACTGGATCGACAAGGCGACCAAGCTCTCCAAGTACAAGGTCCGCGTGACGACCAAGCAGGTGTTCCCGGCTGCGATCGAGTACCTGGCCGGCCCGGTCGTGATCCACCCGGCGAAGTACTACGCGGAGGTCGGCCCGAAGGGCATGAACGCGAAGCCTGTAGGCACCGGCCCGTTCCGCGTGACCAACTACGTGCCGGGCAAGTCGATCACGCTCGAGCGCAACGCGGACTACTTCAAGGGCGGGCCGAAGACGCCGGCGCGGATCGCCAAGGTCGATGTCCGTTTCATCCCGGACCGCCAGACGCAGATGGCCGAGATGCTCTCGGGCGGCGCGGACCTGATCATGCACGTGCCGAAGGACCAGGCCGACCAGGCCGCGAAGGTGCCGCACCTGCAGGTGGTGAGCGGCGAGACGATGCGCATCGTCTTCATGCAGATGAACTCGCTCGACAACACGCCGGCGCCACAGCTGAAGGATCCGCGCGTGCGCAAGGCGATCATCCATGCGATCGACCGCGAATCGATCGTGAAGAACATCGTCGGCGCCGGCTCGCGCGTGCTGCACACGCAGTGCTTCCCGTCGCAGTTCGGCTGCACCGACGAAGGCGCTGCGCGCTACCCGTACGACCCGGCGCTCGCGAAGAAGCTGCTCGCCGAGGCAGGCCACCCGAACGGGTTTGAGACCGAGATCTTCGCGTACCGTGAGCGCAACCAGACCGAGGCGATCATCAACA
>DAINBQ010000317.1:0-3316 GCA_036732825.1 Burkholderiaceae bacterium
ACGGCGCCCGCCTTCACGCCGGCGCGCTCGAGCGAGGTCACGATCTTGTCGCCGGCCGCCAGGCCCTCGATGACCTCCGTGAATTCCCAGTTGGCGAGTCCCGTCTTCAGCTTGCGTTCTTCCAGCTTGCCTCCGGCGCCGACGACGAGCACACGCTCTCCCTCGAGCAGTGCCGAGGTCGGCACGCGCAGCACGTTGTCACGCGCCTCGAGCACCACCTCGATATCGGCGCTGTATCCGACCAGCAACCGCCCGGCTTTGGACGGATCGTCGAACGTCGCCTCGATATCGACCGTTCGCGCCTGCTTCTCAACCGCTGTCACGTAAGGCGCAATGCGCTTGACCTTGCCGGGGAACGATTGCTTCGGAAGCGCATCCAGCGAGATGCGCACCGGCTGGCCCTCACGCACCTTGGGCGCGTCGATCTCGTCCATCGGGGCTTCCACGTACAGGCAGGTCTCGTCGATCAGGTCGATCGCGGGCGGCATCGACACACCGGGAGGCGAGGGAGTCGAATACTCACCGAGTTCGCCGACGATCTTGGCCACTGTTCCGTCGAACGGAGCGATCAGCTCGGTACGCCCCTGCTGCACGTGAGCCAGCTTCACGTTGGCCTCGGCCTGCGCGACCTCCGCCTTCGCGGTCGCGCATGCGGCGACCTTGGCGTCCGCGGCGGCACGCGCGGTGTCGATCGCATTGGCCGAGATGAAGCCGCGCTGATGCAGCTCGATCTGCCGCGCCACTTCGCGCTCGGCGCTGTCAGCGATCGTGCATGCCTCGACCACGCGCTTGCGCGCGGACTCGAGCTGCGCCAGCGCCAGCCGCTCCTGCGCTTTCTGGTCGTCGATCCAGAGCCGCATCAGCAGCTGGCCCTTCTTGACCTTGTCGCCTTCCTTGACCGTCAGCACCTCGATGCGGCCGCCGACGATCGTCGACAGCTTCGTGCGCTGGCACGCTTCGACGGTGCCGGCGCGCGTGTTCGCGATCGTCGCCTCGACGCGCCCGCGTCCGATCTCTGTCAGCACGACCGGAATCGGTGTCGGCCGACCCAGCCACCAGACGACGGCCGCGATGACGGCCACGACGGGCAGCACGACCAGCGCACGGCGTACCCAGGGCGATTGCGTGGACCAAGCCATTCAGAGGGAATCCCGATCGGAGAGGACTGAGATTAGCGGACGACGGTCGCCACAGATTGACGGGCGACAGTGCAGTGAACTGCGGCCACGCGTGAGACAGCCGCGTGGTCACTCGGCAGCAGCGGTTGTGCTCGCTTCGGAGGTGCCAGTCTCATATCCCGCGGCGACCCATGCGTCGATGCCACCGGCCAGCGGCCGCACGCGCTTGAAGCCCTGCTGCATCAACCGCTTGGCCACGAGGGCGGCCGACGCCTCGTTCGGGCACGCGCAATACACGATGACCTCGTCGGTGATCGGCAGCTTGGCCAGGCCTGCATCGATCGCCCCCATGTCGACCCACACCGACCCCGGTATCGCGCCACTGTCGCGGCTGGTCGATGAACGCACGTCGACCACAAGCGGCGGCGTCTCGTGCGCCAGCATCTGCTTCAACTCGTCCACCGACACCCGTGCCATTCTCAGCTGGCGGTGGAACGCATAACGCCGCCACGCCTTGACGACAACGAACAGCGCAAACGCGAGCACGATGACCGCGAGCCCGACCCGGCCGGCCTGGTTGAGCACATCGAGCACGTCGTTGATCGCGTGCCGGAATTGCCATCCGATCAGCACCCCGACGCCGACCCACAGCAGCGCGCCGATCGCATCGAACAGCACGAAAACCCCGAGTCGCGTGCGGATGATTCCCGCCATTGCGGTGGCGACGGCCGCGAATCCCGGCACGAACTTCGCGACCATCAGCGACGGCGCCCCCCACTTCTCGTAGATCGTTTCGGTACGCTGGACGCAGCTGTCGGGCGAAAGCGATATGCGGCACATGACCCGCAGCACGCGTCGTCCGAGCCTTGCGCCCGCGTGATACCAGACAAGGTCCGCGATGACGCAGGCGACGACAGCCACTGCGATCACAGCGGGAACCGTGTAGTCCCCCCGTGCCGACACGGCGCCGGTGATGATCAGCACCGGATAGGCAGGAATTGGGACACCGAGCTGCTCGATCAGCACGGCAGCAAACACAAGCCACAGGCCGTATTGCTCGATCAGGCTCAGCACCAGCTGCACACGACCCTCCGCTCCGACTGCGGAACTGCGACGATGCCGCAGTATTGCAGGCCCGGTCACCGCGCGCGGTGTAAGGTATCCGCACCCGCAACGAAGCCCGCCAATCTGAAGCAGGTTCCAGATGGAATTCAAGGATTACTACCAGATCCTCGGCGTCGAAAAGAAGGCCGAGGCCGACGACATCAAGAAGGCCTACCGCAAGCTGGCCCGCAAGTTCCATCCGGACGTCAGCAAGGAACCCGATGCGGCCAAGCGCATGTCGGAGGTCAACGAGGCTTATGCGGTTCTGTCCGATCCCGAGAAGCGCGTTGCCTACGACACGCTGGGCGAGCGGCGGGCCGCCGGCCAGGAATTCCATCCGCCGCCGGGTTGGGACGCCGGGTTCGAGTTTTCCGACACCGACTTCGGCGACATCGACGGCTACAGCGAATTCTTCAGCAGCCTTTTCGGTCGCGCGGGGCGTTCAGCTCATGCGGGTCGGTCGCGGGCAGAAGCGAAGATGCGCGGTGGGGACCACCACGCCAAGATCATGATTGACCTCGCTGACGCCTATCACGGTGCCACAAGGTCGGTTTCGCTGCGCGGCGCGCACCTCGACGAGTCCGGGCGGGTCGTGACCCAGGATCGCGTCCTCGACGTGCAGATCCCGAAGGGCGTCAAGGAAGGACAGAGCATTCGCCTGCGCGGGCAGGGAGGTGCGGGCTTCGGCGGCGGACCTGCGGGCGACCTCTACCTGGAGCTGCATTTCGCGCCGGACTCGCGCTACCGGGTGGACGGGCGCGATGTGACGCAATCCGTGCCGGTCGCTCCGTGGGAGGCCGCGCTCGGCGCGAAGATCGAAGTGCCGACGCCGTCGGGCCGGGTGGAGGTCAACGTACCGGCCGGGTCGAAGAACGGCCGCAGGCTGCGCCTGAAGGGACGCGGTATTCCCGGCGATCCGCCGGGTGACCTCTATCTCGAACTCGAACTGGCGCTGCCGCCGGCCGACTCCGACAAGGCGCGAAAACTGTACGAAACGATGGCGCGCGAGATGCCGTTCAATCCGCGCGAGCAGATGGGAGCATGACGATGGCCCAGTCAAACGTTCTGTGCGGTGTGCTGCTCGAGGAAGAGAC
>DAINBQ010000318.1:0-3279 GCA_036732825.1 Burkholderiaceae bacterium
CTGAAGGTCGTGATCGACAACCCTGACCTGCGACTGCGCAGCAACACGGTCCCGCCCGACCGCTCGCCGGAACAGCAGGAGCGGATGCTGGCGATCTTCGACATGCTGATTTCGCTGCTCGAGCGCGCGTACCTGACCGCGTGGACGCCCGAGATGACGCCGGAGCAGAAGCGGCGCTGGAACTCCTGGGAAGACTTCATGCGCGAGTGGATCCAGCGCGACGACTTCTACTACCGGCTGCCGGAGCTGCTGCGCGGCGAAGACCACGAGTTCGCGGCTTACCTGCGCCGGCTCGCGGAACAGGAGCGCGGCGCCGTGCTGCCGCGCTAGCGCGCAGCGCGCGCCGCGGCGCGGCCGCGCTCAGCCCGGCGATCATGATGCCGACCAGCGCCGGTGCAACCGCCTCCAGGTCATAGGCAGACGGCTGCGACACCCACTGCTGCACGACGCCGGAGACGTAGGCGTTGACCGCGAACGCGGCAAGCGCAACGTCGGTGTCGGACGGCAACTGCCCGGCGCGCACCGCCTGCTGCAGCAGTCGTTCGACGCTCTCGGTGCAATGCTCGTTCGAGCGCTCCATCTGCACGGCCCGGGTTTCAATATCGGAGCCTTCGGCGCCGGACTCGCAACGGTGAAACAGGATGTCGAGCACCGCGCGGGTACGCGGCGTGCGGGCAATGTTGCGCAACGCCGTCACGGAAACAGCCGCGAGCGCGCCCAGCGGATCCCGATGGCGGCCAAGCGCCGTCTGCTCGAGCATCTGCTCGAGCGGGAGCACGGCCCGTTCGCACATCGCGCGGAACAGTTCATCCTTGCCACCGAAATGCCAATACACCGCGCCGCGCGTGACGCCGGCTTCGATCGCAACTTCGTCGAGCGTCGTGCTCGAGACACCGCGCCGTGCGAACACCCGTTCAGCCGCGTCGAGCAGGCTGTCGCGGGTCGCTAGCGCTTCTTCCTTCGTGCGTCTCACCATCTGCCATTTCCATGCGGCACGCGCGGGCTTGCAGCGCAGCGCGGGGAGCGTCTCCCATCTTGACAAACATTCGTGAATGTATGTTAATGGCGGATTGCGATCAAGGCGCAGCGCAGCAAGACGAACGACAGTTGCGCTGGGAGCGCGACCCGCGAAGCGCGATCACCGCGGGTGCAGCCGCTCTTGCCGCCGCACCGTGACAAGACCGCCCTAGTCCGGGCCGTCGCGGTGTGCTGCCGGGCCTCCCCGCGCAATCTTCCGGAGTCAGCGATGAATCCTCGTTTCCCCTCCTCCGCTCTCACCTCTGCTCTCACCTCCGCGATGCTCGCAACGGTCGCCTCCCTCAGCGCCTGCGGTCAGGCGCAGGCACCGGCCGGGATGGGATTCCCGCCGGCGATGGTGTCGACGATCAACGTGCAGGCGGCCGACATCCCGATCGCCTTCGAGTACGTCGGCCAGACAACCGGGTCGAAGGAAGTCGAAGTTCGCGCGCGCGTGACCGGCATTCTCGACCGCAGACACTTCATCGAAGGCGGCGCGGTCAAGTCGGGTCAGCTGCTGTTCACGATCGATCCGGCGACGTTTGCGGCGCAGGCGGCGGCCGCGGAGGCCGAGGTCGCACGGGCCCAAGCACAGCGGTCCCAGGCGGAACGCGAAGCAGCGCGCCTGAAGCCGCTCGCCGAACGGCGCGCGGTCGGCCAGAAGGAGGCGGACGACGCGCAGTCGAACGCGGAACTTGCGGCCGCGACGGTGAAGGCCGCCGAGGCTCGGCTCGCGGAAGCCCGCTTGAATCTCGGCTACACGCGGATCACAGCGCCTGTCGGCGGACTGATCGGCCGCGCCGCGAAGTCGGAAGGCAGCCTGCTCAACGCGAACGAGACGCTGCTCACGACGATCTCGCAGCTCGACCCGATCTGGATCCAGTTCCACATCTCGGAAAACGAGCAGCTGAAACTCTCGCGCGGCGTGGCCGAAGGCAGGCTCGTGCTGCCCAAGGCGAATGCCTTCGACGTGACCGTGAAGCTCGCAGATGACTCGCTCTTCCCGCGCAAGGGAACGATCAACTTCGCGGACCCGCGCATCAATCCGGGCACCGGAACCTACGAGATGCGCGCCGAGCTTGCGAATCCCGACGGCAGCCTCAAGCCCGGGCAGTTCGTGCGCGTGAGTCTCGCGGGCGCGTATCGCAAGGACGCGATCGCGGTGCCGCAGGTTGCGGTGCTCGACGGCCCGCAGGGAAAATTCGTCTACGTGCCGGCCAAGGACAAGGACGGCAAGGACATCGCGCTGCCGCGCCCGGTCGTCGTCGGCGACTGGGTCGACGGCAACGGCAGCCAGCGCTGGATCATCGAGTCCGGGCTGAAGCCGGGCGAAGCCATCATCGTCGACGGCATCGCGCGCGTGATGTTCCCGGGCCAGGCGATCCAGGTCGTGCCTCCCGGCACGCCGCCCGCTTCCCCCGGCGCGCCGCCTGCCGCGACGAAGAAGTCCTGAGGCCAGCCCATGCTCTCGCGCTTCTTCATCGACCGGCCGATCTTCGCGGCCGTCATTTCGATCGTGCTCGTGCTGGCCGGCCTCGCCGCCATGCGCGCACTGCCGATCGCCCAGTATCCGGAGATCGCGCCGCCGGTCGTCACCGTGCAGGCAGTCTATCCGGGAGCATCGGCCGAAGTGCTCGAGAGCAGCGTGTCCGCGCCGCTCGAGAACGCGATCAACGGCGTGCCGGGCATGATCTACATGAGTTCGAATTCGGCTTCGAACGGCGTCGTGCAGATCCAGGTCACGTTCGATATCGGCACCGACGTCGACCAAGCCGCAATCAACGTCAACAATCGCGTCAAGCAGGTCGAGCCGCGCCTGCCGCTGGAAGTGCGCCGCCAGGGCGTCACGGTCGAGCGCGGATCGTCGGCGTTCCTGCAGGTGCTCGCGTTCTACTCGCCGGACGGCAGGTTCGACGATCTGTTCACCTCGAACTACGTGACGCTGAACGTGCTCGACCAGCTGAAGCGCCTGCCCGGCACGACGAACGTGCAGATCTTCGGCGCCAAGGACTACGCGATGCGGATCTGGCTGAAGCCGGACCGCCTCGCGCAGTTGAAGCTGACACCGAACGACGTCGCCGCCGCGATCAACGAGCAGAACGCGCAGTTCGCGGCCGGCAAGGTCGGCCAGGCACCGATGGACAAGGGACAGGAGCTCGTCTACACGGTGACGACGCGCGGCAGGCTCTCCGATCCCAAGGAGTTCGAGCAGATCATCGTGCGCGCCGCAAGCGACGGATCGGCCGTGCGCCTGGCCGATGT
>DAINBQ010000319.1:0-3266 GCA_036732825.1 Burkholderiaceae bacterium
GAAAGGATGACTTCCGGGAAGTAGCCGAGTTTCTGCGCCTTGTGCGTCAGGTAATAGGGGTCGACTCCGATGCAGTGTCCGCCGACGAGGCCCGGCGTGAACCGCATGAAGTTCCACTTGGTCGCGGCCGCGGCCAGCACGTCGGCCGTGCTGATTCCCATGCGGTCGAAGATCAGTGCCAGTTCATTCATCAGCGCGATGTTGACGTCGCGCTGCGTGTTCTCGATCACCTTCGCGGCCTCTGCGACGCGGATGCTGGTGGCCCGGTAGACACCCGCCTCGACGACCGCCGCGTAGAGCGCTGCGACGCGATCGCTGGTTTCCGCCGTGTCGCCGGACACGACTTTGGTGATTCGGCTGAATGTGTGCTCGCGGTCGCCCGGGTTGATCCGCTCGGGCGAATAACCGACCCAGAAATCGCGCTTCCACTGACTGCTTGATTCGCGCTCGAGCACCGGAACGCAGACTTCTTCGGTTGCGCCCGGGTACACGGTGGATTCGTAGACCACGACAGCGCCGCGCTTCATGTGCTTGCCGGCCGTGACGGACGCGCTGACCAGTGGCTGCAGGTCGGGCTGCTTCGCGTCGTCGATCGGTGTCGGCACTGCGATGATGATGTAGTCGGCTTCGCGCAGTATCGAGGGATCGTTGGACACTTCGAGCCGCGGAGCGGCGCGCATTTCCTCCGTCGATAGTTCGCCGGAAGGGTCACGGTGTTCGCGGTATGCGGCGACTTTCTCGGCAGACAGATCGAAGCCGAGCGTCCGGAACTTCTTTCCGAACTCCACCGCGAGAGGAAGGCCGACATAGCCCAGGCCGATGACGCCAACGACGGGATTGAATTCCTTGGTGCTCATTTGCTCTCTGTCTTGTAGAAATCCAGGTACCAGTCGACGAACCGCTTGATTCCTTCGCGGATCGATGTCGACGGCGCGAATCCGGTCCACTTCTGCAGCGCGCTCGTGTCGGCGAAAGTCGCTTCGACGTCGCCGGGCTGCATCGGCAGGTATCTGCGTTCGGCCTTGCGGCCCAGCGCTTCCTCGAGCGAGTCCAGGTACTCGAGCAGTCCGGCGGGTCCATGCCGTCCAATGTTCAGCACCTGGTAGGGAGCCCAGGATCGCGCCGGATCGGGGTGCATGACGTCGAAGCCAGCCAGCGGCTCGGCCGGACGATCCAGCGTCAGCACGACACCATCGGCGATGTCGTCGATGTAAGTGAAATCGCGCCGCATCTTGCCGTGGTTGAAGACGTCGACCGGCTGCCCGGCCAGGATCGCCCGCGTGAAAAGAAACAACGCCATATCGGGCCGGCCCCAGGGCCCATACACGGTGAAGAACCGCAGTCCCGTCGTCGGAATTCCGAACAGGTGGCTGTAGGTATGCGCCATCAGCTCGTTGGACTTCTTCGTGGCTGCGTAAATGCTCACCGGATGGTCGACGTTGTCCGATTCCGAGAACGGCAGCTTCGCATTGCCGCCGTAGACGCTCGAACTGCTGGCGTAGACGAGGTGGCGCACCGGATGACGTCGGCACTCCTCGAGCACGTTGAGGAAGCCGGCAACATTGGTCTCGATGTACCTGTGCGGGTTCTGCAGCGAATAGCGCACGCCGGCCTGCGCCGCCAGGTGAACGACCGCGTCGAACTTCTCGTCGGCAAACAGCTTTGTCATGCCATCGCGATCGCAGATGTCGAGCAGCCTGAACTCGAACCCCGGTTGGTCCAGCTGCGCGAGGCGGGCACGCTTGAGCGACACGTCGTAGTAATCGTCCAGATTGTCGAGGCCGACCACCTGGTCGCCGCGGGCCTGCAGCCGGGACGCGACGTGCATGCCGATGAAGCCTGCGGCTCCGGTAACGAGCACCTTCATTCTTGTTGTTGCCTTCCTTGAAACGGGGAATGAACTAGCCGGCGGCTCCAGGAGTCGCTGGCCTGCCGACGCCGACATAGGTCCAGCCTTCGGATCGCAGACGCGCGGCGTCGAACTGGTTCCTGCCGTCGAAGATGATGGGTTCGCTCAGCAGCGAACGCATGCGGCTGAAGTCCGGGCTGCGGAACTCCTTCCACTCGGTAACGAGCACTAGCGCCGATGCGCCGTCGAGTGCCTCGTACTTGTCGTGGACAACGGTGAAACGCTGCAGCCCGCCCGGCCGCGATGAATGACTTCTCTCGAAAGACTCCGCTGCGATGGGGTCGAAGGCGCGCACCGAGGCCCCGGCGTCGATCAGACCGAGGATCGTCGTGGCGGCCGGCGCCTCGCGTACATCGTCGGTTCCGGGCTTGAACGACAACCCCCACACGGCAAAAGTCAGACCGGCGAGATCGTTGCCGAACTGCTTGAAAATCTTCTCGAGCAGGTACTTCTTCTGGAGTTCGTTGCGTCGGTGAGTCGCGCCCAGCATCAGCGGCTCGAGTCCGGCCGACTCCGCCATGTGGATCAGCGCCCGCACATCCTTCGGAAAGCAGGAACCACCGTAGCCGGCCCCTGCGTAGATGAATGAATGACCGATGCGTGGGTCGGAGCCGATACCGCGCCGGACACTGTCGACGTCGACACCGAAGCGATCGCAGAGATTTGCGACTTCATTCATGAAGCTGATCTTCGTCGCGAGCATCGCGTTGGCGGCGTATTTCGTCATCTCGGACTCGCGCAGTCCCATCACCTGCATGCGGTCGTGGCTCATGTTGAAGGGGCGGAACAGATCGAGCATGACCTTGGTCGCCGCCTCCGAGGCCGAGCCGACGATGATCCGCGCCGGGCGCATGAAATCCTCGACGGCAGCGCCCTCCTTCAGGAATTCCGGGTTGCTGACGACGTCGAACCGCTTGCGGTCGCCGCCCGACTTCCTGATCCTGTCCGCGACTTTTTCACAGGTTCCGACGGGGACCGTCGACTTCATCGCGACGACCGTGTATTCGTCGATGACCTTGCCGATCTCGTCGGCGACCTTCAGCACCGCGCCGGTGTCGGCCGAACCGTCCTCGCCCGAGGGCGTTCCGACCGCAATCATCACGGTCGGTGAGATCAGCGTGCGGTTCTTCTTGCATTCCGCGTAGGCCTGCGGCAGCGAAGTCGTGAACGAAAGCCGGCGTGAGTCCAGCCCGTTGCGGACCAGCCAGGCCAGTCCGGGTTCGTGAAACGGAATCTCTCCGGAAGACAGGCGCTTGATCCTGTCCGCATCGACGTCCACGCAGACCACCGAGTGGCCAACTTCACTCAGACACGCCCCGGTCACCAGGCCGACATAGCCGGTTCCGACGACAACGAT
>DAINBQ010000320.1:0-3237 GCA_036732825.1 Burkholderiaceae bacterium
TCCGATCAATCTCGTCGCGAACGACGCGGCGCGCTCCGACGAACATCGCAACTACCGCTACCTCACGGTTCGCGCTGCCAGCTACGGGATCGTGGCGAGCGTCGCAGTCGCACCATCGATGCCCTTTGCCGCGCGGCGGCTGCACCGCGAACATCGGTTCGACATCGTTCATCTGCACTTCCCCGATCCGCTCGGGCAGCTGACCGCGATGTCGCTGCCGCGCTCGGTCAAGCGCGTCATTTCCTGGCACAGCGACATCATCAAGCAGCGGACCGCGCTGGCGCTGTATCGCCCTTTCCTCGATTCATTCGTGCGCGATGCCGACGCGATCATCGGCGCCTCCCCGCAACACTTCAGTTCGTCACCGCAGATGGCGGTCGGGAAGGCCGGGCAAATGCGCGAAGTCATCCCATATGGATTCGATCCCGCCGCCCTCGCATGGACCGAGGCCGCCAAGACGCGCCGCGCGACCTTGGACAACGAAGGCCTCGGCCGAGCGGTCGTCTTCTCGGTCGGGCGCCACGTCTACTACAAGGGGTTCGAGGTCCTCATTCGCGCAATGCGCGAGATCGACGCCGAGCTGTGGCTCGGTGGACGCGGGCCGATGACCGATATGCTGAAGCGCACCGCGCACGCAGCAGGGGTAGCGGATCGCGTTCGATTCCTGGGTTTCATCCCGGACGCGGAGTTGGTCGCGTATTTCGACGCCTGCGACGTGTTTTGCCTGCCTTCGGTTGAACGTGCCGAGCAGTTCGGCCTCGTCCAGCTTGAGGCCATGCACTGCGCCAAGCCCGTCGTCAGCACCCGCCTCGGAACCGGAGTGGAATTCGTCAATCAGGATGGTCTGACGGGGCTGCTGGTGGCGCCGAACGACGCGGGCGCGCTGGCCGCCGCGATCAATCGGTTGTTAAGCGATCCTCGTCTCCGCGCGCGCATGGGCGAGGCCGGCCGCGCGCGCGTCGCGCAGGAGTTTTCAGTCCGACAGATGATCGACTCGACGCTCGATCTCTATCGCCGGGTACTCGGCGCCCGCTGAGCACCCGAGGCGTTCGGGGATAATTCGCCGATGCTCCCCACGTATTTCGCGCAGGCGGTCTTTGCCGCCTTCATCTCGGCGCTGCTGATTCTGATGTTGCGCCGACCCGCGCTGCGCTGGAACATGGTGGACCACCCCGGCGGGCGCAAGCGTCACAGCGGCGTGGTTCCGGTCACTGGCGGCATCGCGATCACCGGCGGCTTCGTGGCCGCGTTGCTCGTGAGCCTGTCGGCCTTCGCGAACTACCCTGCCTTCTTCGCCGGCCTGCTGCTGCTGGCGCTGATCGGAGTGCTGGACGATGTCGGCGAGCTGTCGGCGGGGCCTAAGCTGGTGTTCCAGCTGATCGCCGCCGTACTGATGACCTCCTGGGGCAACAACTTCCTGGTCAACCTCGGCGATCTGTTCGCGACCAATCCGATCAACACCCGCAACTGGGCGATCCCGCTGACGGTGTTTGCCACACTCGCGGTCGTCAATGCGGTCAACATGCTCGATGGCCTCGACGGGCTGGCCGGCAGCCTGGTCCTGGTGATGCTGCTTTTCCTGTTCGGCTTCGCCTGGTCGGTGGGTGATGCCAATGCGGCCAAGATCCTCGCTGTACTTGGCGGAGCGGTGGCGGGCTTCCTGTTCTTCAACCTGCCGTGGCCACTGCGCGGCCAGCACCGGACCTTCATGGGCGACGCCGGCAGCATGGTGCTCGGCTACGCGATCGCCTGGTTCTCGATCGAACTGACGCAACGGCCGGTGAGCTTCGTGCCGCCGCCGGTCATGTTGTGGGTCGTCGGCCTGATGCTGATGGACGTGTTCACGGTCACCGTGCGGCGCCTGGCGCGGCGGCGCAGCCCGATGGCGCCCGATCGCGACCACATCCACCACATGCTGATGCGGCGCGGCTGGTCGCCGCGCATGACGCTCGCGCTGCTCGTCGGCGCCAATGTCGTTCTGGCCTCGATCGGCACCGTGATGTGGCGGGCCGGCGTGGCCGACTGGTGGATCTTCGGGTCGTTCCTCGGGGTGTGCGTCGTCTACTTCGCGATCTTCTTCATGCCCTTCCGCCTGTACCGGCTGCGCGCCCGCGCATCGGAGCAATCCGAATACGTCAGCGGAATGGACAACGACGAGCGCTGACCCGCGCCCGCGTCACAGCTTGTAGCCGGCCTTGCGCGCGAAGTGCAGCGTCGCGGCGAGGAAACCCTCCTTCGAGCCGCAATCGAAGCGGCGACCCTCGTAGCGGTAGGCGCAGGTATTTCCCTCGGCCAGCATGCGTGCGATCGCGTCGGTGAGCTGGATTTCGCCGCCGGCCCCGCGCGGGATCGTCTTCAGGTGTGCGAACACTTCGGGTTCGAGCACGTAACGGCCGAGCACCGCCAGCGTCGAAGGTGCACTTTCCGGGGCCGGTTTCTCGACGATATGCGAAACACGCGACGTCCGCGCATCCAGCGGTTCGCTGCTGACGATGCCGTATCTGCCCGTCTCCGAACGCGGCACGTCCTCGACCGCGAGCACGCTGCCGCCCCCACGTGCCGCGCGGGCATCGCACAGCTGGCCGACGACTGAACGCTCGGCGTCGATCAGGTCGTCCGCCAGGATCACCGCGAACGGCTCGTCGCCGACGACCGGTTCGGCGCAGAGCACCGCATGGCCGAGTCCCAGCGGTTCGGGCTGGCGGATGTAAACAAAGCTGTCGGTCTCGGGCGAGATGTTGCGGACGATGTCTAGCAGTTCCGTCTTGCCCTTCGCCGCGAGTTCGGCCTCGAGCTCCGGTGCGCGGTCGAAGTGGTCCTCGATCGAGCGCTTGTGCCGGCCGGTGATGAAGATCATCTGCCGGATGCCGGCGGCCGCGGCCTCTTCGACGGCATACTGGATCAGCGGCTTGTCGACGATCGGCAGCATCTCCTTCGGCATCGCCTTGGTCGCGGGGAGGAATCGCGTGCCAAGCCCGGCGACCGGAAACACTGCCTTGCGCACAGGCTTCATCACGACTCCTTCGACAGGGAGGCCGGATGCTAGCAAAGCGTCCGTCTGCCCCCGGTAGCATGCGGCCATGACCACCTACGCGATCGGCGATCTGCAGGGCTGCCTCAGGAGCTTCGATGCACTGCGAGTCCAGTTGCCGACGCCGGACCGCTTCATCTTCGTCGGCGATCTCGTGAATCGCGGACCGCAGTCGCTCGCGACGCTGCGCGATGTCAAACAGCGGG
>DAINBQ010000321.1:0-3229 GCA_036732825.1 Burkholderiaceae bacterium
CGGAACGCCGGCCTACTGCAAGGATCTTGAAGCCGCTGCCCTCCGGCGCGCGCTCACCGAAGCTGACCGGAGTCGGGTCGCCGAATACCGCGCCGGAGAGGAGGCTCGCATAAGGGGGCACTCCGCTACTGGACGACCTTCACCGCCGGCGGCTTCCACGTTCCGTCGATGATCGACGGCGCCTTGTCCGCGGGTCAGTACAGCCGCATCGTCAGGTTGAAGTCGCTGGCGGGCGCCGGCAGCCAGTTTGCTTCCTTGTCCTTGCCGGGCGAGTCCTTCTGGATGTAGAGGTCGAGCGAGCCGTCCGCATTGCGCTTGAACGGCATCCAGCTGCTGAGCGCGTAGTGGTTGAGCGGGTTGGCGACGAAGAACGAGTCCGGGTCGTACATCGTCACCGACCAGAACGCGCGCACCGGCGGTTCCTGTCCCTTGTCGAAGTGCAGCACGTAGCGGTTGGCGCCGTTGAGCGGCCTGTCTGTGCCGTCGACATACGCAGAGCGATATACCGCGTCGGCCGGCAGGACCGAGGCGGTGTCGGGCTTGGGTCCGCAGGCGGCGAGCGCAATCGCCGCGAGCGTCATCACGGCCAGGCGGCCAACTGAATACTTGTTCATGGCAGTCCTTTCTTCTTCTGAGTGACCTCGCTCCCGCGGCGGGGTCGGAAATGTAGCGGATGACCTCCTGCGCGATCCGACAGGAAGCTGGAAAGCGGCGCGCGCCACCCGCAATTCACGAGATTCGGGGTGCGGGTGGCGGCCGAAACTCCAGACACGGTCTGTCCCCAGGAGTG
Source organism: Burkholderiaceae bacterium (assembly GCA_036732825.1). GTDB lineage: Bacteria > Pseudomonadota > Gammaproteobacteria > Burkholderiales > Burkholderiaceae_F > DAINBQ01. Next base: position 791 of record DAINBQ010000321.1, read on the forward strand.
GACCGGGTCGCCGTTTTGAAAAGGAGATCTTCCATGGTCACCACACGCGCACGCACTGCCATCCTTCTTTCATCAGTCGTCATCGTCGTCGCCGGCACCGCGGGCTGCTCCGCGATGCAGGCTTCCGGCCGCTGGACGCGCGAGTCCGGCGAGTCGATGGAGGCGTACTCGAAGGAGAACGAAGGCGTATGGGGTTCCGTCGTCGGTTTCTTTGGCAGTACCAACAAGGCGGTCGGCGGAGCGCTCGAGTCCGTGGCCAGTGATGACAGCGCCGCAACCGACGCCGCGGCGGGATCGGGAACCACGCCGACGGCCGTGCCGGTCAGCGTGAGCATGGCGCCGGTGGCGGCGGTGGAGCCCGCGCCGTCGGCACAAACGGCCGCGCCGGCTGCGAACGCGTCGATCACCGCGCGCGCGCAGACGCGACTGCAAGAGCTGGGCTACAGCGTCGGCAAGGCCGACGGAATCGTCGGGCCGCGGACGCGAGCGGCGCTGCTCAAGTACCAACGCGCAAACGGTTTGACCGAGTCGGGAAAGCTGGACCCGGCGACGCTGCACGCGCTCGGGCTGGCGTGAGAAGACTCAGGTAGTTCCGGCTCGGGAACTCAGGGATTCAGGCGCGCGCCGATGTCGCGGAGCTTCGATTCGTCGTTCACCGCGCACACGTCGCCGCTGCACAGCTCGATCGCCGGATCGGGCGCGACCCAGCGGCGGCGTACCAGCAGCCCATAGATCTCGCAGCCGAGGCACAGGCCCAGCACGGCCTCGAGCCACATCAGCATCATGCAGAGCTGGCAGATCGTCAGCGGCAACGTGCCTCGAATGCCGGCATTGGTGATCACCGCCATCGCCAGTGACATCAGCAATCCCAGCGTCCAGGCGAAGCGTTTCGGTTTCGCCGAGACCCAGTGCGGCTGCCGGCGCGCAACGAGGAGCTTCGCCAACACGCCGACCGGGCTGTACCGGAGGCCGACCGTGACGCGCACCAGGAACTCGACGAAGAAGAACACCGTGACGACCTGGATCGGCACGTACCGCTGGGCGAAGTAGGCATGGACGAACGCGAATGCACCGAGCGCGAGCGTGACACCGGCCGCCGCTCGCACCTGATTCTCGTCGTACACGCCTGCGCGTATCGGTTTGCCGTCGATCGAGAGCCCGAGCACGCTTTCGCCGTAGATTGCACTCATCTGCACCTCCATACGACCGCAAGTCACTGATTCCCGCACGCCAGGGCGTCCAGCTTCCTGCGCAACTCGTCCAGCAATGCGGCGGCCGATGCGCTGCCGGCACAGGCGGCGCGGCGAAGCAACTCCGAAGCGCGCGCGAGATCCTCGGGCACGCCCGCTTTGTCGGCGTATTGGCCCTCGAGCAGCATCTCGCCCGCGCGTTCCGCGGCCAGCAGGTCGCCCGCTGCGGCGGCGCGCTCGAACAGCACCAGTGCGCGCGCGTAGTCCTTGCCGTCGAAGGCGACATAGGCCTGCTGGCGCAGCGTCGGCGCTGCTTCGGCCGCCGTTGCGCCCTGCGTCATGCCGGTCAGTACGACGGCTGCGAGCAGACACGCGACTGAACCGAAAACGGGTCTCGACGATGCCTTCATCTCTTTCTCCCGCGCCGAGTGCCGGCGGTGACCATGCATGTAAGAACGGGATCGTCGGGGCGAACCGGACAGCGCACATGGAAGTGCTGAACCTTCACGCCCGCCGGCCGCGCGCGGCCTCGATGCCAGACACGCCGGGCATCTGTAAGTCGAGGAAAGACGTCCAATCCGTGCAGCCGAAGGCGGTTGAACGCGTCGAAGCGGTCGATCGACCTGTTACACGGTTGAAACCTGGCGCAACGAGGCGGTTCGACACTGCAATCGGCGGATTACCGACGCCGCCTAAGGTGCACGCCACGGTCGCCACGCGTTTTGCACGGAGGCCTCACCCCGGACACGAAAGGAGTTACGCCATGAAAGCACCATTCGGTCCCGCGCGGCATGCGGGCTTCTTCACACTCGGTATCGCGATCGCAGTTCTTGTCGTCAGCGTCGGACTGGCAGGCGGCGGCCAGTTGCTGCACAAGCCCGCAGACGGTGCGGCGGACGTTGTCGCGGCCGAGTCCGAGTACCGAGGAGATGCCGATGCTCGCAAGGAGTACGCCTCGATCGCCGAATCCCAACTCAGCCGCCCGGGTGGCCAACCTCGTACGGAGCGAAGCAGCCAGCAACGCGACGACTGAGCGCTTCATGAGGTCGAATGCGGCACCAAAGCCGCTTCAACTCTGATGAATCTTGCGCGGGCTTTCAGGAGGTTTCAGCGCCGCTCCATCATCGTCAACTGAAGGCGGTCAGATTCCCGGTGCCCGGCCGCGGCTACATCTGCCGGAACAGGTGCACGTAAGCGCGGCTCACCGGCAGCGTTTCGGGCCGGCCCTTCAGATGGATGGTCGCGGTTT
>DAINBQ010000322.1:0-3160 GCA_036732825.1 Burkholderiaceae bacterium
GGTGGCGTGCAGATCATCGCGTCGCTGGTGGTCGATCGGGAATCGCATCGACCGATCGTCATCGGCAAGGAGGGCGCCAAGCTGCGCGAAATCTCGCGCCTGGCACGGGCCGACATCGAGAAGCTGCTCGGCAAGCGCGTCTACCTGGAAGTCTGGGTGCGGGTCAAGCGCGGTTGGAGTGACGACGCGCGCGCGCTGAAGAGCCTCGGCTATGAGTGAAGTGGCAGCAGCACCGCCCGAGCGGGCCGTCCGGAAGCGCTCCGACCCGCGGGTCGATCATCAGCCCGGCTTCGTGCTGCACTCGTATGCGTGGCGCGAGACGAGCCTTGTCGTCGAGGCCTTCACGCGCGACCATGGCCGGGTTGCGCTGGTCGCGCGCGGGGCAAAGCGGCCGACCTCGCAGTTCCGCGGGCTGCTGTCCCCGTTCAACCCGGTCGCGCTTTCATGGAGCGGCCGCAACGACATCAAGACGCTGATCCGCGCCGAGTGGCTGGGTGGCATGCAGCCGCTGCGTGGCGACGCACTGCTGGCGGCGTTCTATGCGAACGAGCTGCTGGTGCGGCTGCTGGCGCGAGCCGACCCCCACGCGCGCATGTTCGGCAGCTATGTGGAACTGCTGCGCGCGCTCGCGGGCGAACCTCGGCATGAAGCGACGCTGCGCACTTTTGAGCTCGAACTGCTGCAGGACATCGGGTATGCGGTCGCGCTCGATCACTGCGACGACGGCGATCCGATCGATGCGACGGCGCGTTATGAGATCAGCGGGGGACGCGCCGCGCGGCGGCTCGCCGCCAGCGAGATCGATGAAGGTACGTCGGTGGCCGGGAGCACGCTGCTGGCGATGGCGGCGCGCGATTTCAGTGATCCGACTGTCGCGGCGGAGAGCAAGGCGGTGCTGCGCCAGGTCATTCGCTACCATCTCGACGGAAGACCGCTGAACACGCGGCGCATCCTGCAGGACCTCAGACAGCTCTAGATCAGGGAAATGACGGCGCTCAGCGTCAATCTCAACAAGGTCGCGCTCGTCCGCAACACGCGAACGATAGGCATCCCCAGCGTTTCGCGCGCGGCGACCCTCGTGCTCGAGGCGGGCGCCGACGGCATCACGGTCCACCCGCGCCCGGACGGACGGCACGTGCGCGCTGCAGACGTCGCGGAGCTGTCCGCGCTGCTGAAGCAGTGGCCCGCCGCCGAGTTCAACATCGAGGGCAATCCGTTTCACGGTCTGCTCGACTTCGTCCGCCAGGTCGGCCCCCACCAGTGCACGCTGGTGCCGGACGAGACGGGTGCCTTCACGTCGGATCACGGCTGGAGCCTGCCGGACGATAGCGAGCGATTGCGCCCTGTCGTCGAGCAGGTGCGGTCGCTGGGCGTGCGGGTCAGCCTGTTCATGGACCCTGTTCCGGAGTCGATGCGGCATGCGGCAGAACTCGGGGCTGATCGCGTCGAGCTCTACACCGAGCCCTATGCGCTTGCCTACGGCACGCCGGCCCAGGCCGATGTCCTCGCGCGCTACGTGGCCGCGGCCGAGGCGGCGCTGCGCGCGGGTCTGGGCATCAACGCCGGGCACGATCTGAACCGCGACAACCTGGCCGCGTTCCTGACGGTCGTGCCGGCCGACGAAGTGTCGATCGGCCACGCGTTGATCGCCGATGCCCTCGAGTTCGGCCTCGGGCCGACCGTGCGCATGTACATCGCCGAGATCCGCAAGGCGGAACTCGCGCGCCGCGCGCGATGATCTTCGGCATCGGCACCGATCTGATCGAGATCGAGCGCATCGCCGGCGCCTACGCGCGGTTCGGCGAACGCTTCGCGCAACGCATCCTCGGCGAGCGCGAACTCGAGCGGTATCACGCGCGACGGGCGCGTTCGGACGCGCGCGGGCTGGCATTCCTGGCAACGCGCTTTGCCGCCAAGGAGGCGGTGTCCAAGGCACTGGGCCTCGGCATGCGGATGCCGATGACCTGGCGGTCGGTCGAGATCCTCAACGATCCGTCCGGCCGGCCGGTCCTTTTCGTGCAGGGGGATCTGCGGCGCTTCGTCGAGAGCAGGCGACTGCGGCTGCACGTCTCGGTCACCGACGAACGCTCGATGGCGATGGCGTATGTCGTCGCCGAAACCGAAGGAGCACATTGAAGATGCGCGGACCCGTCGTTCTTGGTGTCGAAGGCCGGGAGCTCTCTGCGACCGACCGTGAACGGCTGCTGCATCCGCGCGTCGGCATGGTGATCCTGTTCGCCGCGAACTACGAGTCGCCCGAACAGCTGACGCGGCTATGCGCGCAGATCCACGCGCTGCGTGCCCCGCCGCTGCTGATCGCGGTCGATCACGAGGGCGGGCGCGTGCAGCGCTTCCGCCAGGGATTCACCGTGTTGCCGCCGATGCGCAGGCTCGGGCAGCTCTGGGACCGCGATGTGCTGCTCGCCTGTCGCGTTGCGGCATCGACCGGCTATGTGCTGGGCGCCGAGCTGCGCGCACACGGTGTCGATCTTTCGTTCGCGCCGGTGCTCGACGTCGAACATGGACGCAGCGGCGTGATCGGCGATCGCGCATTTCATTCGGATCCGCGCGTCGTCACGATGCTCGCGTCGCACCTGATGCACGGGCTGCTGATCGCCGGCATGGCCAACTGCGGCAAGCACTTCCCCGGGCATGGCTGGGCAAGCGCGGACTCGCACGTCGACATCCCGCGTGACGGGCGCACCCTGGCCGCGATCCTGAAGGCCGACGCGGCGCCCTATCGCTGGCTGGCGCCGATGCTGGCCGGCGTGATGCCGGCGCACGTCGTCTATTCGCGCGTCGATCCGCTGCCGGCAGGTTTCGCGCGGCGCTGGGTCGAGGACATCCTGCGCCGGGACCTGGGCTTCACCGGAGCGGCATTCAGCGATGACCTGCTGATGGAAGGTGCGCGGGAGGCCGGCAGCGTTGCGGACCGCGCCGCAGCGGCATTCGCGGCCGGCTGCGACTTCGCGCTGGTCTGCAGTCAGACCACGGCGATGGACCAGGTGCTGGAGCGGGTCGAGTGGACGCCGGGACCGCAGTTCAGCGCGCGCGTCGCACGGCTCGAACCGCGCGGCCCGGCGCTGTCGATGCAGCAGCTGCGCGCCAGCGAGCTGTACCGGCGCGCGCAGAGCGACCTGGCGCTGCTCGACGAATCCTA
>DAINBQ010000323.1:0-3140 GCA_036732825.1 Burkholderiaceae bacterium
CTGACGGTGTTTGGCGGTGCCGGTGGCCAGCACGCCTGTCGTGTCGCGGATGCGCTCGGGATGACCCGGATCTTCTCGCACCCGCTGGCCGGCGTGCTCTCGGCCTACGGCATGGGACTGGCCGACCAGACCGCCATGCGCGAGGAGTCGGTCGAACGCAGGCTCGAAAAGGTTTCGCTGCCGGTCCTCGTCTCGACGCTCGACCGACTCTCGGCAGAAGCAGGCACGGAACTCGAGCGACAGGGAGTGCCGCGCGCGCGCATCCGTGTCGTGCGGCGCGCGCACCTGCGTTACGAGGGGACCGACACCGCGCTGATCGTCGAAGCGGGCTCGCTCGCGGTGATGCAGGCGGCGTTTGACGCCGAATATCTGAAGCGCTATTCATTCCTGATGGAAGGGCGTGGGCTCGTCGTCGAAGCCGCCTCGGTCGAGGCGATCGGTGCCGGCGAAGCGGCCGCGGAGCGCGCCGCCGAACATCCGGCGCGCGCAACAGCGCTGAGCGCTGCGGCAACCGTGCGCATGTTCAGCGAAGGCGAATGGCACGACACGCCGCTTTATCGCCGCGAGGACGCGCGGCCCGGCGATGTGATGAGCGGGCCCGCGATCATCGCCGAGGCCAATGCGACCACCGTCGTGGAACCGGGCTGGCAGGCCCGCGTCACCGATCTCGACCATCTCGTTCTCACGCGCGTGTCACCGCGGCCGAAGCGGCAGGCGATCGGCACCGATGTCGATCCTGTGATGCTCGAAGTGTTCAACAACCTGTTCATGTCGATCGCCGAACAGATGGGATTGCGACTGCAGAACACTGCCTACTCGGTCAACATCAAGGAGCGGCTCGACTTTTCCTGCGCGCTGTTCGATGCCGACGGCAACCTGATCGCCAACGCGCCGCACATGCCGGTGCACCTGGGCTCGATGAGCGAGTCGATCAAGACCGTCATGCGCGAGAACGCGGGGCGCATGGTCCCCGGCGACGCCTACGTGATCAACGATCCGTACCACGGCGGCACGCATCTGCCGGACGTCACCGTGATCACGCCGGTATTCGACCGCGATGGGCGCGAGATCCTGTTCTATGTCGGCTCGCGCGGCCACCATGCCGACATCGGAGGGATCACCCCGGGGTCGATGCCCCCGTTTTCGAAGTCGCTCGACGAGGAAGGCGTCCGCTTTATCAACTTCAAGCTGGTCGAAGGGCAGGGTGCGGGCCGGCCGGGCCGCTTCCGCGAACGTGAACTGATGCAGTTGCTGACGACCGGCGACGATCCCGCACGCAACCCGGCACAAAACGTCGCCGACCTGCGCGCGCAGATCGCGGCCAACGAGAAGGGGCGCGAGGAATTGCTGCGCATGGTCGAGCAGTTCGGCCTCGACGTCGTGCAGGCCTACATGCAGCACGTGCAGGACAACGCCGAGGAGTCGGTGCGCCGAGTGATCACCCGGCTGCGCGACGGCGCGTTCGATTACCGGCTCGACAACGGCGCGCTGATCCGCGTCCGCATCGCGGTCGACCGCGAGCGCCGCTCGGCGCGGATCGATTTCAGCGGCACCTCGGCGCAGTTGCCCAACAACTTCAACGCGCCCACGGCGGTTTGCGTCGCGGCAGTTCTCTACGTCTTCCGCACGCTGGTCGACGACGACATCCCGCTGAATGCCGGCTGCCTGAAGCCGCTCGACATCGTGATTCCGGCCGGCTCCATGCTGAATCCCGAGTACCCGGCGGCCGTGGTCGCCGGCAACGTCGAGACCTCCTCGTGCATCACCAACGCGCTCTACGGCGCGCTGGGCGTCATGGCCTCGGCCCAGGGCACGATGAACAATTTCACTTTCGGCAACGACCGCTACCAGTATTACGAGACGATCTCCGGCGGCTCGGGCGCGGGCATCGTCGATGTCGCCGGCGGGCCCGGCGCGACCGAGGGTTTCAACGGCACCGATGTCGTCCAGACACACATGACGAACTCGCGGCTCACCGACCCTGAAGTACTGGAGTTCCGCTATCCGGTCCGGCTCGAAAGCTACGAGATCCGACCCGGCTCCGGAGGGGCGGGACGCTGGCATGGCGGCAACGGTGGCACCCGGCGCGTGCGGTTCCTGCAGGCGATGACTGCTTCGATCCTCGCGAACAATCGCTCGATCCCGCCATTCGGCATGGCGGGGGGCCAGCCGGGAGAGCCCGGGCGAAACTGGGTCGAACGAACTGACGGCCGAATCGAGGAGATGAGCCATATCGGCTCCGCCGAAATGGACGTCGGCGACGTCTACGTGATCCAGACGCCGGGCGGCGGCGGTTTCGGTTTGAACTGAAGGGTCGTTAAGTCCGCAAAAAGAGTCGGGCGGGACGGGAATTCCCGGGACGACCGAGAACTGCCGGCCGAAATAATCGGCTTCGATGAACGCTCCCGATCGCCTCGGCCTCACGCCCGTCCTCGGCTCGATGTCAATGAGCTACTCGCCGCTCGTTGACCGCCGGCGCCACATTTTCGGGACGCGACTGACGATGCTGTCGGTCAAGCCGCAGGACCGGCTTCCGGTCGGGCTCGTCGTCGAGCAGCTGAACGGCCTATGGCCCGAGTCGAAGGCGCCGGTGCTGCTGGCACCGCTCGACAGCCTGCTCGACGAATCACTGCTCGACTGGGAACCGCCCGCCAACGCGGTGCTGGAGATTCCGACGATTGCCTTGCGCGATCCCGACGTGCAGAGCCTTGCTCAGCGGGCTCGCCGTGCCGGCATCCGGATGGCGCTGCGTGGACGGCCCGACGTACCGTTACCGCCGGCACTTCTGGATTGCTTCGACTACGCGCTGATCCATATCACCGAGGACCGACGCCGGCGCAGCGATGGCAGCAACGCACCGCCTCCGCCCGGCGTGAAGCGGCGCATGCCATTCATCATCTCGGGCGCCTTTCGCGTGGCTGAGTTGCAGGGCGCGTATGAACGCGGGGCGGTCGGCAGCGTAGGCGTGCCGCTCGACGAGGCGACGCCGACGATCGAACGCCCGCCGCAGCCCGGACAGGCCGAAGTCCTGAAGGTGCTGCGGCTTGCACACGAACGCGCCGACATCGAAGCGATCGAGGCGGCAGTGAAGCGCGACACCGCGTTGACCTTCGAGCTGATCCGGCATGTCAACTCGGGAG
>DAINBQ010000324.1:0-3137 GCA_036732825.1 Burkholderiaceae bacterium
TCGAGAAGATCACCGGCCGCTCGGACGACATGCTGATCATCCGCGGCGTGAACCTCTTCCCCACGCAGGTCGAGGAACTGATCCTGAAGCAGCCGGAGCTCGAACCGTACTACACGCTCGAAGTCACGCGGCCCGGTCCGATGGATGAACTCACGGTGCACGTCGAGATGGGCTCGGCGCTCGCCAACGGCAGCCAGGAATCGCGCCACGCGGCCGCGCAAAAGCTCGAGCACAACATCAAGGCCTACATCGGAATCAGCGCGACGGTCCGGCTCGCGCTGCCGATGGGGCTCGAAAGATCGGTCGGCAAGGCGAAGCGAATCATCGACCGCCGGCCGAAATAGAAGGAGCAGCGATGTACACGCAGGCAATGGACATTCCGTCCCCGGATCGGGACGAGGCTACGAAGTCACGGGGACCGCAGTCACTGCGGGAAGCGGAGTACCTGGCGGAGTTCGACGCGAAGCTCGCGCGCGGCGATTTCATCGAACCGAAGGACTGGATGCCCGAGGGCTATCGGAAGACGCTGGTCCGCCAGATCAGCCAGCACGCGCACTCCGAGATAGTCGGCATGCTCCCCGAGGGCAACTGGATCACACGCGCTCCGACGCTCAAGAGGAAGAGCATCCTGCTCGCGAAGGTGCAGGACGAGGGCGGCCACGGCATGTATCTCTATGCCGCGGCCGAGACGCTCGGCGTCGCGCGCGACGACCTGATCGAAGCACTGCATTCGGGCCGGGCCAAGTACTCGTCGATCTTCAACTACCCGACGCTCAACTGGGCCGATATCGGCGTGATCGGCTGGCTGGTCGACGGCGCTGCGATCATGAACCAGATCCCGCTCTGCCGCTGCAGCTACGGGCCGTACGCGCGCGCGATGATCCGCATCTGCAAGGAAGAGTCGTTTCACCAGCGGCAGGGCTACGACCTGCTGCTGACGATGATGAAGGGCACGGCAGAGCAGCACGCGATGGTGCAGGACGCGGTGAACCGCTGGTGGTGGCCGAGCCTGATGATGTTCGGCCCGCACGACCGGGACTCGACACATTCCGCCGACTCCAGCAAGTGGGGCATCAAGCGGATCAGCAACGACGATCTGCGGCAGAAGTTCGTCGACGCGACGGTGCCGCAGGCCAAGGTACTCGGCGTTACGCTGCCGGATCCCGCGCTGAACTACAACGAGGAGCGGGGCCATTGGGACTTCGGACCGATCGACTGGAAAGAGTTCTGGGACGTCGTCAACGGCCACGGCCAGTGCAACCGCGAGCGCCTCGCCGACCGCGTGCAGGCGTGGGACGACGGCGCCTGGGTGCGCGAAGCCGCGCTCGCGCACGCCGAGAAGCAGCGGCGGCGCGACCGCCTGGCGGCCTGACCATGCCGACACTGGCTGTGCAACGGGGGTTCCAAGGGGGCAAGGCCCCCTTGCGACCAAATGATGCCCGCGGCCACTGGCATGGCCGCAAGCTGCGAAGCTCGCGCTGCGGTGAACAGGAAAGGAACTGAGATGACTGAATCAAGCCGCCAGTGGCCGTTATGGGAGGTCTTCATCCGAAGCAAGAACGGGCTGGACCACAAGCACTGCGGCAGCGTGCATGCACCGGACGCGAAGATGGCTTTGCAGAACGCGCGCGACGTCTACACGCGGCGCATGGAAGGCGTCTCGATCTGGGTCGTGCGCGCCGACCAGATCGTTGCGAGCGACCCGGACGCCAAGCCCGAGATGTTCGATCCGGCCGAGGACAAGATCTACCGGCACCCGACCTTTTATCAGTTGCCCGATGAAGTCAACCATATGTGAGGCCGCGCAATGAACGCGACCCTTGCCGCCGCCAGCGCGGCACACATCGACTACGTGCTACGGATCGCGGATTCGTCGCTGATCCTCGGGCAGCGGCTCGCCGAGTGGTGCGGGCACGGTCCGGTGATCGAGGAGGACATCGCGCTGACCAACGTCGCACTGGATCTGATCGGCCAGTCGCGGCTGCTGTTGACCCACGCGGGCAAACTTGAAGGCCGGGGCCGGGATGAGGACCAGCTCGCGTTCCTGCGCAGCGAGCCCGAGTTCCGCAACCTCGCGATCGTCGAGCTGCCGAACGGCGACTTCGGTCGCACGATCCTGCGCAACTTCCTGTTCGCGGCATTCCAGCGCCCGCTCTGGCAGGCGCTTGCAGGCTCGGCCGATGCCGACCTTGCCGCGATCGCCGGCAAGAGCGCGAAGGAGACGCGCTACCACCTGCAGCATGCGTCCGACTGGGTCGTCCGCCTCGGCGATGGCACGCAGGAGTCGCACGCGCGTATGCAACAGGCGCTCGACTTGCTGTGGCCGTACACGGCGGAGTTCTTCAGCCCGTCGCCGACCGACGAAGTCGCTGCGGCGACAAGCATCGGCCCGGCCTGGGCCAGTCTGGAGGCCGACTGGGAGGCCGCGGTGCGTCCGGTGCTCGACGTCGCGACGCTGAAGCTGCCTGCGCGCACGCCGTTCGGCTCGTTCGGAAAGTTCGGCAGGCACACCGAGCACCTCGGGCACCTGCTGCCCGAGATGCAGTTCCTGCAGCGCACGGTTCCGGGCGGGAGCTGGTAATGCTCACGTCCGCGCAGGCCTGGGTCATCCTGCATCGCGTTCCCGATCCGGAGATCCCCGTGATCTCGGTGGCCGAACTCGGCATCGTGCGCGAGGTGCGGGCCAATGCGGGCGACGTCGACGTCGTGCTGACGCCGACCTACTCGGGCTGCCCGGCGACCGAGGTGATCGAACGCTCGATCCGCGACGCGTTGTCGGCCGCCGGCGCGCGGTCGGTGCGGATCGAGACACGGCTCGCGCCGCCCTGGACCACCGACTGGATCGAGGAAACCGCGCGCGAGAAGCTGCGCGCCTATGGCATCGCGCCGCCGGGGGCGGCGGCCGGAACTGAACAGCCACTCGCGTTCATGCCGCGCGTCGAGTGCACGCACTGCGGGAGCAGCAACACCGAGCGGCTGTCGCAGTACGGTTCGACGGCCTGCAAAGCGCTTTACCGCTGCCGCGACTGCCTCGAACCCTTCGAGTACTTCAAACCGATCTGAAGCGCGCGGGATGAATCCACGCTTCCACACCCTGCGCATTGCCGAAGTCCGGCGCGAGACGCCGGAATGCGTCA
>DAINBQ010000325.1:0-3116 GCA_036732825.1 Burkholderiaceae bacterium
GACGGCAACTCGAAAACTGTCTGGAAGCCCCGGCGCCGGTGCGCTCATCAAACCCTAGCTGCGGGCCTCCTCGGGCTCGGGCCAGTCTCGAATGTAGGCCTTCAACATGCGGTTCTCGAAGCTCTGCTCCTCGAGCACGGCCTTCGCGACGTCGTAAAAGGAAATCACGCCGGCCAGCGTCTGCCCGTCGAGCACGGGCAGGTAACGCGCATGGCGCTCGAGCATCAGGCGCCGGATCTCCATCGCTTCGGTATCCGACGTGATCGTCAGCGGTTTGGTCTCCATGACCTTGCGCACGCTGACATCGCCGATCGACCCCTGGTTGGAATGCAGGCGATTGATCACCTCGCGAAAGGTCAGCATGCCGACCAGCTCGCCGTGCTCCATCACGACCACCGAACCGATGTCCTGTTCGGCCATCAACGTGATCGCCTGGGTCAGCGGCGCTTCTGGCGTCACCGTATACAGTGCGTTGCCCTTGAGCCGGAGTATGTCCATGACCTTCATGAGTCCCCCTCGGAGAGCGAACTGCACTCGAACGCGATGCTGATCCCGTGAATGATCGTAGACCGGCAGGCCACGGCCAACAAGGGCCGATCGGCAGCGATCAACGGTCAGGGAAGATCAAATGTGACGGAGCCACCCCAGCCCGGCCGAGGTGCCTCCCGGCTCGCTGCCACGGGACGGCCGGTATTCGCAGCCCACCCAGCCCGGATACCCGAGGCGGTCGAGCAGGCCGAACAGATACGGGTAGCTGATCTCGCCGACGTCCGGCTCCTGTCGATCCGGCGCGCCGGCAATCTGAACGTGGCCGACGACGGGGAAGTGACGCTCGAGGTGCCGCGCCAGGTCGCCGACCATGATCTGCGCGTGGTAGCAGTCGAACTGCAACGCCAGATTGTCCTTATGCAGCGCGACGATCACCTCGGCCGCCTGCTGTGGGAGGGTCAGGAAGTAGCCGGGCATGTCGCGCGTGTTGATCGGCTCGATCGTCACCGAGATTCCATGCGGCCGCAGTTCGTCGCACGCATAGGCCAGGTTGCGCAGGTAGACGCGCGCTGCTTCGTCCGGATCCGACCCCGGCTGCGGCCGGCCGGCCATCACGTGTATGCGGCGCGCCCCTACCGTTCTTGCGTAGTCGAGCGCCTGCGCGATCGTCGCCTCGAAGCGGTGCTCCTGACCGGGCACCGCCGCCAGGCCGCGCTCGCCGGCCTCGGCGTCGCCCTGCGGCGCATTCATCAGCACGAGCCTCACGCGGCTTTCGGCGAGGGCGCGCCTGAACTCATCCGCATCGACCGCGTACGGTGCCTGCACCTCGACTGCGGCAAACCCGTCCCGCGCCGCCGCACCGATGCGCGCGAGCAAGGGATGTTCCGGATAGAGCGTGCTGATGTTGGCGGCGAAGCGCGGCACTTCAGGCCCCGCTCAGGTGCAGCTTCATGCGCTCGACCTCGGCGACGACGGTGGCGCGGACCGAAGGCTCCCAGACCGAGTGACCGCCGTCGGGCACGATCGTGTACTTCGCGGTCGGCCAGGCGCGCGCAAGCTCGTCGGCATTCACGATCGGACACACCATGTCGTATCGCGCCTGCACGATCGACGCCGGCAGATGGCGGATGCGGTCGAGCCCGTTCAGAAGCTGGTCCGGCGCCAGGAAACACGAATGCGCGAAGTAGTGGGCCTCGAGCCGCGCGAGACCCAGGGCCTCGTCGGCGAAATGCCGGACCAGTTCAGGATTCGGCAGCAGCGTCGAACACGATCCCTCGTATTCGCTCCACGCGCGCGCGAAGGGCAGATGCACGCGCGGGTCGGGATCGAACAGGCGCTTCAGATAGCCGCGCAGCAGATCGCCGCGCTCCGCCGGCGGCAGCATCGCTGCGAATCGCTGCCAGGCCTCGGGAAACACGTTGCGCAGCCCGTACAGGAACCACTCGATCTCGCTCGGCCGCCCGAGGAAGATGCCGCGCAGCACGAATCCCAGGCAGCGTCCCGGATACGCCTGGCCGTACGCGAGCGCCAGCGTGCTGCCCCAGGAGCCGCCGAACAGCAGCCAGCGGTTGATGTCGAGGTACTTGCGCAGCAGCTCGATATCCGCGATCAGCTGCTGGGTGCTGTTTGACGTTGCCTCGCCCACCGGCGTCGACGTGCCCGCGCCGCGCTGGTCGAACAGCACGATGCGGAAAAACTCGGGATCGAAGAAGCGCCGATGCTCCGGTGAGCAGCCGCCGCCCGGGCCGCCGTGCAGGAACAGGACCGGCACGCCGGCCGGATTGCCGCAGACTTCCCAATACATCGTATGCACATCATCGAGCGCAAGCATGCCGGAGTCATACGGCTCGATCGGAGGATGCAGGCTGACTCGCGTATCCATGGCTGACACAAGCGGGGCGCGGTCCGGCGCCCATGGTGCTCAACGATGACTGAACGATATCAGCGCCCGGCGATCACCTTGTCCAGAATTGCGGCCGCCTCCTCGCACTGTTCGCGCGACACGTCGAGATGCGTAACGGCGCGGATCGTGCGCGCACCGAATGCGAACAGCAGCACGCCGCGCTCGCGCGCACGCTCGACAACCGCGGCCGCGTCGGGCCCGCCCGGGGCCAGGCTGAACACGATGATGTTGGTCTGCACGCTCTCCGGATCGAGCACGACGTTCGAATTCTTCTGCAGCCGGCCGGCGATGAGCCTTGCATTGGCGTGGTCTTCCGTCAGCCGCTCGATGTTGTGATCGAGCGCGTAAAGGCCGGCCGCCGCATAGAGTCCAGTCTGGCGCATTGCGCCGCCGAGCATGCGGCGCTGGCGCACGGACTTTTCGACAAGCTCCCTCGAACCTGCAAGCAGCGAGCCGCCGGGCGCGCCGAGGCCCTTCGAGAGCGACACGGCGACCAGGTCGAACGGCGCCGCGAGATCGGCCGTCGTGCGACCGCTGGCGACGGCGGCATTCCACAGGCGGGCACCATCGAGGTAGGTTGCGAGGCCGCGTTCGCGTGCCGCTGCGCAGACCCCCTCCACCGCTTGCTGCGCGAAGACGATCCCGCCCGACCGGTTGTGAGTGTTCTCCACTTCGACCAGGGTCGTCGGCGGATAGATCGGATGGCCGCGCGGCTTCACGGCCG
>DAINBQ010000326.1:0-3105 GCA_036732825.1 Burkholderiaceae bacterium
GGGCACATCGGATGCTTGCTCGTCGTGGCTACCCCGATCAAGATCGCGTAGCCATGAGGAGAGCGGAATGGAACCTGCATCGATTCTTCTGACATCTTCGATCCTGCTGGCCGTCGCAGCAGCGGGCGGCCTGGTGATGGCGGGCATCAGATTCATGGGCAATGCATCGCCACCGCCCGCGCTGGCCATGTTGCACGGCTTCCTTGCTGCCGCTGCAATCACCTTGCTCTTGTACGCCGCCGCGACGGTCGGGCTGCCTCGCGTGGCGTCCGTCGCGCTCGTACTCTTTGTCGCCGCCGCTGGTGGGGGTGCGATCCTGAACCTGAACTATCACTGGAAGCAGCGACCTCTGCCCAAGTGGCTCGTCCTGGTCCATGCCGGCGCCGCAGTTGCGGGCTTCGTGTTGCTATTGATTGCGACCGGGGCGGCTCGATGAAATGACGACACGATTGGACAAGGAACTCAAGCGTTCAGTCGATATCGATGGCGTTGCATATACGGTCATCATCGGCCCTGAAGGCCTGCGCCTGACTGAGAAGGGCAGGCGCAAAGCTCGAGTTGAGCTTGCGTGGAAGGACCTGGTGAGCGGGGAGGCGGCACTGGCCGTGGCCCTTCGCGCTTCGGTCGTCGGAAGCTAGTTCCGACGCTGTCACTGGCGATTCTCAGGAACGAGGCTCCGACCCGGGCTCACAGCCCGACCTTCGCCAGCAGTTCCGTCAGCCGCTGGCGCTGTGCCGCGCTCGTCATCGGGTAAGTCTCGAGCCAGTCGCGCAACGTGAAGTCCGGCTTCAGCGCTCGGAGCTCGTCGGCTTCCCACGCGGCTGCATCCAGGTTGCCTTCGACAACGAGTGCGGCCGCAAGCAGAACGCGCGTCTCGATGTCGACCGGATTGCGTGCAGCGGCCTCACGCAGATTGATCCGCGCCTGCTCGGCGTCGTTGTGGAAGAGGTACGCACGACCGAGCACGACGTAGTACAGATAGCCGCCTTCCGGGTCGTAGCGCATTGCGGTGCGCATCAACGGAATCGATTTCGCCGGCTCACCGAGGTAAGTGTGGATGCCGGCCATCAGCGCGTAGGCATCCGCGTACGAGCGATTCAATTCGATCGCCTTCCGCAGCGCTGCGATCGCCTCCCTTTGGCGCCTTGCCTGCACGTGGACGAAGCCGATTGCCCAATGCACTTCGGGAATGTCGGGGTCCATCTCGCGTGCGGCTTCAGCAAGCTCCAGCGCGCGTGAAAGCGCCTGCGCGGCCTCCGGCGGCGGACGCAGGCGGTAGTCGAGTGCGTATGTCATCGCCAGTCCGGCGTAGGCACGAGCGAAGCGCGGGTCCAGTTCCAGCGCTTTGCGGTAATACCCGCGCGCCTCGTCGTTCGCTCCAGGCTGCCGCGCCAGAAAGAGGGACTGACCACGCAGGAAGTAGTCGTACGCGGCGACGCTGCGCGTGTAGCGATGTGCAAGGCGCTGTCGCGTCGCTTCCTCGAGCTTGGCGGGCAGCAGTTCCGTCAGGCGGCGGGTGATCTCGTCTTGCACGGCGAAAAGATCTCCGAGGGGCCGCTCGAACCGCTCCGACCACAATTGCCGATTGGTGCGGGTGTCGAGCAAGTGCACATGGATCCGCAACGTCTCGCCGTCGCGCTGCACGGTGCCCGATACCAGGTAAGGCGCCGCGGCGGACGAGGCTCCGGGCGGCGGTGTGTTGAAGGCGCGGATCACCCGCAGGTCGGGCAGCCGCGCCAGATCGGCCATCAGTTCATTGCTAATGCCGCGCGCGAGATACGCCTGGGCCGGGTCGGCGCTCAGCGACTCAAACGGAACGACCACGACGGTCGGCGGAGCCCCCGGGCGTTCGATATCACTGTCGGCAACAGAAACGGCAGGCGTCGCGGCGCGCCATTCGTAAAGGGCCACCGTCACCGCAATGGCGACCAGCAGCCCCAGGGCGAGCCCGATCGGCAGCCACCGACGGCTTCTCGACGCCGGAACTGCGGCGGCGATTCCCGTCGGGCCACTCGCCGGCGCGATCAACCGGTAGCCGCGCTTGGCGATCGTCTCGACGTAGGCCGGATCGCGCGGACTGTCGCCGAGCGCCTTGCGCAGCTTGATGATCGTCTGCGTCAGCGCTTCGTCGCCGACAACCACGCCGGGCCAGACGAGCGACAGCAGCTCGTCACGAGTGACCACACTTCCGGCGCGGTCGGCGAGCGCGACCAGAACCTGCATGACCTTCGGTTCGACGCGCACCGTTTCCGTCCCTCGGACGAGTTCGTTGGCCGCCGGATCCGCGCGCCAGGCGCCGATCTGCAGCGGCGGACGCGCTGGCAAGGAGGATTCAGAAGCGCCGGCCACCTGGTATGCCTCGTGCGACCAATGTAAGTCCTTGAAATCGTGGCGTCCTGCGTTCTTAGGAAAAAGGTAGCTCTTTGGTCGGGCGCTCTTCGGTGTGCAAGCGTAGACCTCGCAGTGCTGTTTGGTAACGACATCACCAGAGGAGGCTAGGCATGAAACGGATCGTGTTCGGGATGCTGCTGGCGTTCGGGGTAGCGCTGTTGTCATACATGCCGCCGGCGGCGGCACAGAAGTTCGAGGTGCGGCCGGTGGCCGAGAAGAAGCTCAAGGAACTGCCGCCGGGCCCGTTGTACTGGACGATCGAAACCTTCCCGACGCTCGCTGCCGCGCAGGCGGCGGCGGGCCCGACCGCGCTGGCGGCCGACGTATCCGGCACCGTGTGGCTCTTCACGCTCGGCCAGCGCGGCCTCTCGACGCCGGGCGGCACCAAGGTCACGGAAATCGGGCCGGTGCCGCCGATCACCGCGACCGAGTACCTGCTGCGCATCAACAATACGGGCGGGCCGCCGGGAGCACGGACGCCTCAGCACACGCATCCCGGCTCTGAAACTTTCTACGTGATCAGCGGCCGACTCGGGCAGAAGACGCCGAACGGCGAGCACTTCGTCGATGCGGGCAAGTCGATGAACGGGCAGGGCGCCGATGTTCCGATGGAAGTCTTCAGCAGTGGCACCACCGACCTCAACGCCCTGGTGATGTTCGTGGTCGACGCGGGCAAGCCGTTTTCGTCTCACGCCACGATCAAGTGAGGTCACC
>DAINBQ010000327.1:0-3072 GCA_036732825.1 Burkholderiaceae bacterium
ACGATCGGGCTCTTCCAGCGCGGGTCGAAGAAGCGCTTCAGCGAGTAGACGAAATCCTGCGCAACGAGCTCGCGCTTGCTGCCGTTGAACGCAGGATCGTCCTGGAACAGGATGCCTGCGCGAATCCTGAAGGTGAACGTCCGGTGGTCGTCCGAAATCTCGGGCAGCCCAGTGGCCACGAGCGGACGCATCCGCACCGGCCTCGCGAGGTAGTCGTACGCGTACAGGGAGTCGAAGAGGTGCGAGGTGATCGTCCGTGAATAGAGATCGCTGATCTGCGCCGGGTCGAAGCCGGTCTCCGCGCTCGGAAATGCGTAACGGAAGACCTTGCCGTTGCCCTTCGCCTGTGCGCGCACGACCTGCGGCAGCGCCGCCGCCAGTGTCCCGCCCGCTCGCAGGAATCCGCGCCGTCTCATTGGATCGCCTTCGCCTGTTCGGCAGCGTCGATGTCGACATACTGCCACCAGGTGTTCCAGAACGGCGGCCGCCGGTAGCCGTGCAGCCAGGGCTGCGCGAGGTCGGTAAGGATCCGGTGCACGCTGTACTTGTATGGCATGTAGGCAACGATGATGCGCACGGCCTGGTCGAACAGCTCGAGCCGTTCAGGTCCGTCGGGAATCACCTGCATCCGGCTGTATATCTCGTCGAAGCGCGCATTTCGGAAGCGCGCCAGGTTCTGCCCGCCCATGTGGATCGACGCGCCGGAATCGAACGTCGGCTGGCCATCGGGCGCCGCCGACGACAAGCCGACGCTCCATATCGCGAGCTTCCCGACGCGCATGTTTTTCATGTTTTCAGGCCACTTCGCGGGTCGGAACTCGACCCGCAAACCAAGCGCGTTCATGTCTGTTCGGCGCAGTTCGTCGAGTTGGCGACTGACCTGGTTCGGCTCGGTGGACCAATTCAACACCAGGGGCTCGCCTTTCGGGGTTTCGCGCCAACCGTCGCCGTCGCGATCGATGTATCCGAAAGTGTCGAGCAGGGCGCGCGCGCGAGCGAGATCGTATTGGCCATTTTCGCTGCGGAACTCCGGCCGAAAGCCGTACGTCATTGGCGCCAAGCCTGAGTTCGCCTGGATCGCCTGTCCCTTGCGCGCGAGCCGGATTTCCTTCGCTACGTTCGATCCGAGCCCGATCGCGCGGCGCAACGCCACCTTCTCCGGCTCGTAACCGCCGACGATGGGGTCCTCCATGTTGAACAGCGTGACGGTGACGTCGGAGGCGGGGACCCGGTACAGCTGGATTCCCTGCTTTGCGAGGCCGGGTGCCAGTACGCCGGTGGGCGCTGCGATGTTGATGAACTCGTTCGGCAGGCGTTCCTGCAAGTCCTGCTGCTTGTTCAGGAACGACAGCCAGCGCGGCTGGGCCTCATCAATGATCGAGATCTCGACACGGTCGACCATCGGCAGCCGCCGGCCGCGAAACCGTGCCAGCATCGCCTTGCCTTCGGCATCGTCGTCATTCGGCTCCGCGTCATACAGATGTTCGCGATAAGTCGGGTTGCGCTCGAGAACAATACGGGACGAGCGCCGCCAGTCGGCCAGCTTGAACGGTCCGGTGCCCACCGGATGACCCATGATGTCGTCGCCGTAACGCTCGACCACATCGCGCGCAACCGCGCCGTAAAGGTCGCCGCCCGCGAGCACCTGAAGCAGCCGCGGCTGTGGCACTTCCAGCGTGAACTGCAGCGCATAGCGGTCGAGCGCGCGCAAGCCTTCAACCGGTTGGTCGTAGGCGAACGGGGTCTTGTTTTTGAGGCTCGTGCTGCGCAGCGCTTCGAGGCCGCGTATCTTCAGTTCCGAGAGCGTGGCGTAGGCGGCTGCCTTCCAGCGCGGATCGAAGAAGCGCTTGAACGAATAGACATAGTCTTCAGCAACGAGCTCGCGCCGCTTGCCGTCGAACGCGGGATCGTCCACAAAGTGGATTCCCGGTCGCAGGCGTACGGTCCAGACCCGGAAGTCCGATGACACCTCGGGCATGCCATCGGCCGTGTTGGGCTTGATCTTGAACGGACGCGCCAGGTGATCGTACGTGTAAAGACCATCGAAGATATGCGCCGTGACGATGCGTGAATACAGATCGATCAGCTGCGGCGGGTCGAATCCCGTTTCGGCGATCGGGAATGCATAGCGCAGCATCTTGCGGCCGCTGTCCTGCGCTGCACTCGCACGCAGTGCGTCCGTGAGTCCGAGGCTGACGGCGGCCGTCCCATGCAGGAATTCGCGCCGCTTCATTGGGTCGCCCGCGCGCGCGCGTCGACGTCGATGTCGACGAACTGCCACCAGGCCTGCCAATAAGGCGGGCGCCTGAATCCGTGCAGCCAGGGCCACGCGAGGTCGGTCAGGATGCGATGCACGTGATATTTGTATGGCATGTAGGCGATCAGCAGCCGCTTCGCTTCGTGGAACAGCTGCTCGCGCTCCGGACCGTCCGGCAGCACGCGGATGCGCTGGTGGATCGCATCGAAGTCCTTGTGGCTGAAGCGCGCCAAGTTCTGTCCGCCCTTGTGCGTCGTCGATCCGCGATAGAGCGACGGCTCGCCGTCGGGCGACGCGGCCGAGGTGCCGAGGTTCCAAACCTGCAGCTTGCCGGCGCGCGCGTTCTTCAGGTTCTCCGGCCACTTCGCGGCCTTGAAGTTGACCTTGATGCCGAGTGCGGTCATGTCCTTGCGGCGCAGTTCGTCGCGCGAGCGCGCGCGCTGGTCCGGCGTCGTGGCCCACTCGAGCACGAGCGGGGAGCCGTCGGGCTGCTCGCGCCAGCCATCGCCGTCGCGGTCGACATAGCCGTAGAGGTCGAGCAGCGCCTTGGCCCGCGCGAGATCGAACACCGCGTTGACGCTCTTGAACGACGAGTCGTAGCCGACCGTGTTCGGCATCAGTGGCGATTGCGCCGGAACCGCTTGGCCGCGCCAGAACAGGCGGATCTCCTGATCGACGTCGATCGCCAGTGAAATCGCGCGGCGCAGCGCAACCTTGTCGGGCGTGTAACCGCCGACCACCGGGTCTTCCATGTTGAAGTAGGTCAGCAGGCCAACATCGGACGCCAATGCGCGGTACATCTGCACGCCCTGCCG
>DAINBQ010000328.1:0-3064 GCA_036732825.1 Burkholderiaceae bacterium
ACAAACATGAAGAACAACGTAACCGCAAGGCCAAGCAGGTACAGCTCGCGCTGCGACAGGTACCCCGCACCGACGAAAATCACGTTCTGGCTGCCACCCTGTGGCGTTAGCACCGAGAAGTAGCTGCTCGCGAACAGCAGTGCGAACGCCATCAGGGGCGCGGGCACGCCGCCGCGGATTCCGACATCGAGGAATACACCGAGGAGCGCAAGCACCTGCGACGACTGGCTGACGAACATGTAGTGGATGGCGACGTAGATGACGACGAGCAGGACGTACGTCATCGGCCATGACATCCCGCCGAGCTGCGCGGCGAGCCGCTGCCCCGCATAGCCCATGAAGCCGAGTTCGTTCAGTTGTCCGCTCAGCGCGAAGAGCACGGCGAGCCAGAGAAACGTCGACAGCGTGTCGCCCTGGTTTGCGATGTCCGCCAGCGTGAGCACGCGCGCTGCGAGCAGCACGCCGAGTCCGGCGAAGGCGATGCTCGTCACGTTGAGTTGCAGTGCGTCCGCGGAAACCCAGCCGGCCACCATCACAAGAAACACAACGGCGGTAATCCACTCGTCACGCGTGAGTCGGCCCAGTTCGCCGAGCGCCTTGCGCGCTGCCACCGGGGCTTCTGGCGTGCGGCCGACGCGCGGCGGATAAAGCTTTGCGACCACAAGCGGCAGCGCCAGGATCGCCACCAGAGCCGGCACGCAAGCCACCAGCAGCCACTTTCCGAACCCGATCTGCAGCCCGAATTCCTTCACCACCTGGATGCCGATCGGATTGGCAGACGTCGCTGTCATCCACAGGGCCGACGACACCGCGAGGCTTGCCATCGCGCAGAACATCAGGTAGCCGCCGAGCCTGCGCCCCTCCGGATCGTCCGGCTTCGAGCCGGACCCCTGAGCGACCGACAGCACAATCGGGAACAGCACGCCGCCGCGCGCGGTGTTGCTCGGGAAGGCCGGAGCAATCGCCGCGTCGGTCAGAACAATGCTGTATGCAAGCCCGAGCGACGAGCCACCAAAGCGGCTCACCATGAACAGGCTGATGCGACGCCCAAGTCCCGACTTCACGACCGCCTGCGCAACGAGGAATGCGATGACGACGAGCAGCACGCTGGGGTTCGCAAAACCGCTGAAGGCTTTGGTCGCCGAGATAGTGCCGGTGAGCACAACTGCGGCGACGGCGATCATCGTGGACGTCAGCAGCGGAAACGCGCCCACGAGCACCGCGGCGATGGCGGCCACGAAGATCGCGAAGAGATGCCATGCGGGTGCCGTCAGGCCGGCGGGCACCGGGATCAGCCAGATGCCGATCGCGATTGCGAACGGCAGGATGCGGCGAGGAAGCATTCGCGCCTCGAAAATCATTGCCGGCCTCCCACGGTCTGTCCACCCCGCACCCGGCCTTTCAGGCCGACTGACTGGCCCTGCACGGTACCGTCCTCCGTCTCGAGCACGAATCGCCACGTGAACGCGTAGTCACCCGCAATGCCTGCAAAGCGCCCCGTGCCGCCGATGAATGTGCCCGAAATTCGATTGCCGGTCGCCGTACCTTCCCCGCGCAGTTCGCTCCACGCCTGATCGCCGCGATCGTCGGTCCACACCGCGCGCCCGATCATTCCGGTTGCGCTGTCGTTGAAGACCACCGCTTCGGCGCGCACGCCGAATGCTGGCCGCTCCGACCCCGAAAGCAGCAGCGATCCGCGGAGGACTGCGACCGAGGCCTTTCGCTCGCTTCCGAGCGCAATCACTTGGCGATCGCCTGCGGCGGTCCATGTCCCCTCGAATTCGCGCCACTCGGCTCCGATGTCCGCCGGCGGCGAGACCTGCGGAGCGGGGCTGCACGCGACGGCTGCGACAGCGAGCGCTGCAATGAGACCGTATGCCGTTCGAATTCGTATGAGCGGCCCCGAGTGGTTGTTGTCGCTTTTGCCTTGCATGTACTGCTCCCTGACACGATGGCCGACCGGATGACCGCCTCCAATGCTCCTACATCGGCTCCCGCGGGCAACTGAGCGGGTTGGGCCCTCTCAATAATGGCAGTAAAGGGGAGGCCCTTGCGCCGAAGGCGAGGAGACTGGGCTCAGTGCGCCCAGGCGAAAGACGTCTGCTCTCGGGCAGATCGTGCAGCGCCACCAGGTGACGCACTGCCTGGCAGTAGTCATCCTCGCGCTGAAGACGTACGGCCGCCATGCTCACGTGCGTGTCGTCTTAGATTTTTAGCAGAGCAACGGCGCCCTCGGCCAAGCGTCCCTCGCGATGCAAGTGGTGAGCAGGATTTTCGTTGCACCGCAAAAGATACAATTCCGATCCAAGCGTCGTCGCGGTCCGCCGACCGACTTCAATGAACGCCCCAGCTTCGCCACAGGAACTGCGCCCCAACTCCGCCGTGCTCGAACCGCCGGTGCGCCTGCGCGAGATTCCGTACAACTACACGTCGTTCTCCGATCGGGAGATCGTGCGGCGGCTGCTGGGCGCAGATGCGTGGCGCGTGCTCGACGAACTGCGCAGCGAGCGTCGCACCGGGCGCTCGGCGCGCATGCTGTACGAGGTGCTCGGCGACATCTGGGTCGTGCGCCGCAATCCGTACCTGCAAGACGACCTGCTCGACAGTCCGAAGCGCCGCAGTGCACTGATCGAGGCGCTGCATCACCGGCTGCACGAGATCGAGAAGAGGCGCGATCCGGCTCCCGCCACCGAGAACGAACGCGAGCGCGACAGCAAGGTCGGCCAGTTGCTTGCTGCGGCACGCCAGGCGGTGCAGGCGTTCGAGGAGGAATTCCGGCAGACCTGGGACCTGCGCAAGAAGGCGCGACGCGTGCTGGCCCGCCACACGCGCGACGACAACATCCGCTTCGACGGCTTCGCGCGCGTCTCGCATGTGACCGACGCGACCGACTGGCGCGTCGAATATCCGTTCGTCGTGCTGCAGCCGGACGAGGAAGACGAGATTCCGGGGCTGGTTCGCGCCTGCATCGAGCTCGGCCTGACGATCATCCCGCGCGGCGGCGGTACCGGATACACCGGCAGCGTCGTGCCTCTGACGCCGATGTCGGCAGTCATCAACACCG
>DAINBQ010000329.1:0-3044 GCA_036732825.1 Burkholderiaceae bacterium
TACGTGGCCAAACACGGCTACACGTTCAACGTCGCGATGCATACGCCGCAGGTCGACCAGTGGTTCGGTCGTCGCCGCGCGGTGCCCGAAACCTACGTGGTCGACGCCGGCGGGCGCGTCGTGCTGGTTCATCGCGGCGAGATGTTCCCCGAAGACATCGCGGCGCTTGCCCGCTTCACCGCTCAGTAGCTCCATTTTCGAGGTCGTTGACCATGTCGATGCATCGCAGAGAGTTCCTGCAGGTTCTTGCCGTCGCCGCCGCCGCGGGCATGCCGCTCGCGTCGCGCGAGGCCCTGGCCGCCGAGGCGGCCGACGGCGGGCGCATGTATGAGCTGCCGCGGTTCGGCAATGTCCATCTGCTGCACTTCACCGATTGCCACGCGCAGCTGCTGCCGATCTATTTTCGCGAGCCCAGCGTCAACCTCGGCATCGGTGATGCGCGCGGCCGGCCGCCGCATCTGGTCGGCGAGCACCTGCTGAAACATTTCGGCATCGCCAAGGGCACGCGCGAAGCGCACGCGTTCACGTTCCTGGATTTCGAGCAGGCGGCGCGGAGCTACGGCAAGGTCGGCGGCTTCGCGCATCTTTCGACACTGATCAAGCGCATGAAGGCGAGCCGGCCCGGCGCGCTGCTGCTCGACGGCGGCGACACCTGGCAGGGTTCCGCGACTTCGCTCTGGACCAACGCGCAGGACATGGTGGACGCCTGCAAGCTCCTTGGCGTCGACGTGATGACCGCGCACTGGGAGATGACTTACGGCGCGAAGCGCGTGCAGGAGATCGTCGACAAGGACCTGAAGGGCAAGATCGACTTCGTCGCACAGAACGTCAAGACCACGGATTTCGGCGACCAGGTGTTCGCGCCGTACACGCTGAAGGAAGTGAACGGCATCAAGGTCGCGATCATCGGCCAGGCGTTTCCCTACACGCCGATCGCGAACCCGCGCTACCTGGTCCCGGACTGGAGCTTCGGCATCCAGGACGAAAACATGCAGAAGATGGTCGACGAGGCGCGCGGCAAGGGCGCGCAGGTCGTCGTGGTCCTCTCGCACAACGGCATGGACGTCGACCTGAAGATGGCGTCGCGCGTGCGCGGCGTCGATGCGATCCTCGGCGGCCACACACACGACGGCGTTCCGCAACCAAGCCGCGTCAGCAATGCCGGCGGCACGACGCTGGTGACCAATGCCGGCAGCAACGGCAAGTTCCTTGGTGTGCTGGACTTCGATGTCAAGGGCGGAAAGGTTTCGGACTTCCGCTACAAGCTGCTGCCGGTGTTCTCGAATCTGCTGCCGGCCGACCCGGCGATGGACGCCTACGTCAAGCGCGTGCGTGCACCCTACGAGGCGAAGCTGGGCGAAAAGCTCGCGGTCACCGAAGGACTGCTCTACCGCCGCGGGAACTTCAACGGGACGTTTGATCAGCTGATCTGCGACGCGATGATCGCGGTGAAGGGTGCGGATATCGCGTTTTCGCCTGGCTTCCGCTGGGGAACATCGCTGCTTCCGGGGCAGCCGATCCTGATGGAGCACCTGATGGACCAGACGGCCGTCACCTATCCGTACACGACGGTCACCGACATGAGCGGGGAGACGATCAAGACGATCCTCGAGGACGTCGGCGACAACCTGTTCAATCCGGATCCCTACCTGCAGCAGGGGGGTGACATGGTGCGGATCGGTGGCCTGCAATACGCGATCGACCCGATGGCGAAAATGGGCAGCCGGATCAGCGACATGCGGCTGGCCGGCAAACCGATCGAGCCCGCAAAGACCTACAAGGTGGCGGGCTGGGCGCCCGTCGCCGAAGGCGCAAAGGGCGAGCCGATCTGGGATGTCGTCGCGACCTATCTGCGCGACCAGAAAGTGCTCAAGCCCCGGAAACTCAATGTGCCGGCGATCAAGGGCGTCGAGGGCAACCCCGGAATTGCCTGAAACGCCATGCGGCGGCGTTCCTGGCTGGGTGGCGTCGTTGCGATCGCGGCCAGCGCGGCGGGCTGGGTGCGGGCGCAGTCGCACGCGGAACATCTTCCGCGCATCGATGACCTCAGGGAACTGACTGCGGAGGCCACACGCCGCGGTGCTCCATTGCTGGTGCTGTTCAGCACGCCGGGCTGCCCCTATTGCCTGGATGTGCGCCGCAACTATCTGGCACCCCGGGCCGCCGACGCGGCCAGCACG
This sequence comes from Burkholderiaceae bacterium, assembly GCA_036732825.1. Taxonomy (GTDB): domain Bacteria; phylum Pseudomonadota; class Gammaproteobacteria; order Burkholderiales; family Burkholderiaceae_F; genus DAINBQ01. The sequence continues at coordinate 2,181 of DAINBQ010000329.1, forward strand.
GTCGTGATTCGCGAGGTCGAGATCACGAGCACGCGCATGCTGACCGATCTCGACGGCAGCCGCATCAGCGAGCGAACCTTCGCCGAACGCCATGGTGTGCGGGTCGTCCCGGTCGTCGCGTTGTTCGACGAACGAGTACGCCCGCTCGGCACGCCGCTGGTCGGACTCGACCATTCGGGCTTCTACGAGGCTTACCTTCAGGCGGCCATCGACGAAGCGCACCGGCGCCTGCGCGAGGGTCGATAGTGCTCGGCGCGGCTGCACAAGCCGTCGAACCTACCGCGCGTCATCTGGCTGCAGCAGACCTGCTCATCCCGCACGGGGATGCGCTAAGGTGCGAACTGTCACAGCCGCAGGAGTGACGAATGAAGACACTGCTTGCATCATCACTTGTTGCTGCCGTTGTCGCGATCGGCGGCGGCGCCCACGCGGCCCAGGCCGCCGCTGACGATGCGCCTCCCGAGGCCATCTCGAAATTCGTGATGGGTACCCGGCTCGGCTACATCACCTGCAGCGGCAAGTACCGCACTTATCTCGAGAAGTGGGATTTGTACGCACTGATGAACGAAGGCCAGGCATCTCCCAAGGGCATGCCGCCCTCGGACGAGGAGACTGCGGCCTGCGTGCACGAGACCTTGCTCAAGGGCCGCAATCTCTACGGGACGGCGCTGAAAGACACACCGGCGGCGGCCGCGAAGTCAGCGATGAAGGACTACATGACGGTCTGGGAAGGCGCGCTGAAGGACGTTCGACGATCGGAGCGCGAGAAGCCCCAGGACTTCCGCGTACGCCAGCGCAAAGTCGAGGCGCGGCTTGACGCACTGCAGTCGACACTCGAGGCGAAAGCGCGCTAGCCCCATGCCC
>DAINBQ010000330.1:0-3035 GCA_036732825.1 Burkholderiaceae bacterium
TCGAGCATGAAACCGTCGTCGACCTGGCCCTTGTCGTACAGCTCGTGCAGCAGCGTGTAGTGCCAGAACGTCGCGGCACCTTCGTTGGCGACCTTGGTCAGGCGCTGCGGGTAGAAGTACTGCGCCACCTTGCGCACGATGCGCACCAGCTCGCGCTGCCAGGGAGCGAGCTTCGGCGCGCTCTTCTCGATGAAATAGAGCAGGTTCTCCTGCGGTTCGAACGGCGCGCTGGCCGGCGCGTCCGTCGGCGCGGGCCGCGCGTTGTCGCGGTACAGGTACTGCACGTCGGCGTTGAAGTGCTTTTCCGCATAACGCAGGCGTTCCTCGAGTCTTTCCTGTTCGCGCCGCGCCGACAGCCGATTGGGCTTCTTGTAGCGATCGACGCCGTAAGCGGCCAGCGCGTGCGCGCAGTCGAGGACCTTTTCCACTTCGCGCCAGCCGTAGCGCTGTTCGCAGTCACTGATGAAGTTGCGCGCGAAGGTCAGGTAATCGAGGATCGAATCGGGCTGTGTGAACTGCCGGAACAGATAGTTCGCCTTGAAGAACGCGTTGTGCCCGTAGGCCGCGTGCGCCATCACCAGCACCTGCAGCGGCAAGGTGTTGGTTTCCATCAGGTACACCAGGCTGGGCGAGGTGTTGATGACGATCTCGTATGCGAGCCCGCTCATGCCCTTCTTGTACGTGTGCTCCTGGCCAAGCAACTGCTTGCCGAAGCTCCAGTGCGGGTAGTGAACCGGCATGCCCGAGGTCGAGCACAGGTCGAGCATCTGCGCCGCCGTGATCACCTCGTATTGCACCGGCCAGGTGTCCAGCTCGAAGCGCCTGGCATGCTCTGCCAGTGCGGCGTCAAACCTGTCGAGCAGCGGAAGTGTCCAGTCGGCGCCCGTCCCTATCGGCTGCGCGGCGCGCGGCATCGCCGGCCGCGCGTTCGAAGGCATCGGCACGCTGGGCTTGCTGATCAGCCGGGGCCACGGCGCCTCGGCTGGGCCGTCTTGCTGCAGTTTCCTGCGCCGCGAAGCGTCCCACGGGTTGAGCGATTTCGGCGAAAAGGACGATTTGTCACGCCGGCTCATGCCGCCCCCTTGGCGCTGCGCGCCGTCCCCCCGAGGGGAATTCGCCCTTGGGACGGCCCGGCGGGCTCATGCGTGTTCCTTCTTCGCGAACAACTGCCGGAAGACGGGCCAGATGTCGCTGCGCGCATGGACGTGCCGCATCTGGAAAGCGTCATCTTCAACGGACTGGTAGCTCTGCCAGAGATCGGACGGTCGATCGAACCAGCCGTTGTTTCCGGGAATGTCGACGTAGGCGAAGTAGCGCACGCGCGGCAGCAATTCGGTTTCGATGAGCTGCGCGCTCATGCGGCCGTCTTCGGCACCGCAGTCGCCGTCGGATGCCTGCGCAACGTAGACGTTCCAGTCGCCTCCGGCGTAGCGCTCGCGGATCACGCGGTCGGCGAGTTCCAGCGCCGGCCGCACCAGCGTGCCGCCACTCTGGCGGTCGTAGAAGAACGTCTGTTCGTCGACCTCCTCGGCGGATTCCGTGTGGCGGATGAACACGACTTCGACCGCACCGTACTTGCGTTCGAGAAACAGGTACAGCAGCGCGAAGAAGCGCTTCGCGAGGTCCTTCTTGCGCTCGTCCATCGAACCGGACACGTCCATCAGGCACAGCATCACCGCCTGCGCGTACGGCGCCGGCATCGGTGCGCGGGCGCGGAATCGCTGGTCGATGTCCTCGATGAACGGCAGGTTTTCGCGGCGGCGCAGGAGGCGTTCGAGCTGCTCTTCGAGTTCAGCACGGCGCGGCGCTCCAGCGCCCGCAAGTTCCGCTTCCAGTTCGTCGATTTCGCGCTGGATCGCGCCGCGCAGCGCGATCCGCCGCGCGATCGACATCCGAACTGTCATCGGCGCCGACAGGTTGCCCGGCGCGCCGTCGCGCGAGTACCCGGCCCGGCGCGTTCGTTCGGACACCACGTCGGCGAGCCTGGTTCGCTCCAGGTTGGGCAGTTCGAGGTCGTCGAAGAACAGCGCCAGGAACTCTTCGCGTGACAATGCGAAGCTGAAGTTATCCGAGCTCTCGCCTTCGCCCGGCTCACGACCCGGGTCCTGGCCGTCGCCGCCCGCGGGCCGGTCGATCACGTCGCCCGGAAGGTACTCGCGGTTGCCCGGCAGCACGAAGTCTCGATTGCCGACCTTCTCGTCGTGCACGAAGCGCGGCTCCCTGAGCCCGCGGCCGGGAATCGAGACCTTGCCGCCCTTGCCGATGTCCTTGATGCCGCGCTTGCCGATCTCTTCATCGACCGCGCGCTTGATTTCGTCCTTGTAACGGCGGATGAACTTCTCGCGATTGACTGCACCGCGCCCCGGCGGATCGGCGCGGCGATCCACGATGCGCATCAGGCGCGCGGGGGCGAGGACGTCGTTCACGGCGACGGGAGCCTGGACTCCCTAACTCTGCGTGGATTTCTTGTAGTGCATGTACCAGTCAACCAGACGGCGCACCTGCTTTTCGGTGTAGCCGCGCGCAGCCATGCGGTTCACGAACGACTTGTGGCGCTCTTCCATCTCCTGCGACCCCTTGGCCTCGAACGAGATGATCGGCAGGATGTCCTCGGTCTTGCTGAACATGCGCTTCTCGATCACGACGCGCAGTTTCTCGTAGCTCGTCCAGTGCGGGTTCTTGCCGTGCGCGCGCGCGCGCAGCACGAAGTTCACGACCTCGTTGCGGAAGTCCTTCGGGTTGCTGATGCCGGCGGGCTTCTCGATCTTCTCCAGTTCGCTGTTCAGCGCATCGCGCGAGTACTGCATGCCGGTGTCCGGATCGCGCCAGTCTTCATCGAGCAGCCATTTGTCGGCGTACGTCACGTAGCGGTCGAACAGGTTCTGCCCGTATTCGCCGTACGCGTCGAGGTAAGACATCTGGAGTTCCTTTTCCAGGAACTCGGCAAAACGCGGCACGATCCATTCCTTGATGTGACCGCGCAAACGTCGCTTGTATTCGTCCTGCAGGTCGTCCTTGTTCAGTTTGTCTTCGAG
>DAINBQ010000331.1:0-3017 GCA_036732825.1 Burkholderiaceae bacterium
GATCACCATCTCGGACGTCAACCGACCCGTGGTGTAGAAGATCTTGTCCGAGCCGTCGATGTTGTCGAGCCACATGCGGCCTGCGATCGCATCGACGGCGTTATGCCGCCCGACGTCCTCGATGAACACCAGGATCCGGCTGTCGGCGCCTTCGTTCGAGGCCAGTGCGCAGCCGTGCACGGCGCCGGCGGCGTTGTAGATGGTCTCGTGCTGGCGCACGGCTTCGAGCACGGCGAACAGCGACGCTTCCGACAACCGCACGTCGTCGCGCAGGCGGATCGAATCGACTTCCTCCATCAGGTCGCCGAACATCGTGCCCTGGCCGCAACCTGTGGTCACCGTCCGCTTGGCGAGCTTCTTTGAGAGAGACTTGACACCTCGTCGCGTGGTGACCGCCACGGCGTCCGTTTCCCAGTCCACCTGCACCGCGGCGAGTTCGTTCAGCGACGACACCAGGCGTTGATTGCGCAGATAGCCGATGGCAAGCGCCTCGGGTGCCTGACCCAGGGTCATCAGCGTGACGACTTCGCACTTGTCCACGTAGAGTGTCAGTGGGTGCTCGCCGGCGATCGGCGTCGGCACGACCGCGCCACGTTCGTCGATTGCATCGACAGGAAAGATCAGCGGGCGAGTCGCGTTGGTCAGCAGTGGTTGCATCGTTGGTCGGGTTCCGGCCTTGCGCCGCGCTTCGAGCGCGTCGCGCATCGGCACGCGCGGCTCGCAAAAGACCCTTCGCGCGTATTCCGGTTTGCGCACGGTGATCGCAAGCAGGAATAATCTCCGCAGCCCGAAGGAAGATAACATCGAACGCATGGCAGACCCATTGCGAAAGCCGGCCGCGGTCGTGACGGCCAAGCACATCATTGACAATCCGTGGGCGTCCGAGATCTGGGTGCCGGTTGCCGTCATCGAGCGCGATGGCGCGCGCGCTGAAGCGCCGATCCTGCTCGAACGCAGTGCAGCGGGCGAGCAGTGGCTGCATCTCGGTTTTGAGGTCGAACTGAATCGCACCGAGGCCGAGGGCTACTATCTGAACCTGACGACCGATCAGCCAGTCGCCTTCGTGGAGTGGGAACTCACCGAGATGGGCGCCGAACCGCGCTGGGTCACGCTCAGTTATCACGAGGCGGCGCGGCGCCTGGACGGCGGTGCCCAGGTCGAGGCGGTGCCGATTCCCAGCGACTGGCTGCCGTGGCTTGCGGCTTTCACGCAGCAGCATCTGAAGATTCCGGAGAAGAAGCGCCGCCCGGCACCGGCATCGTTTCTCGGCGCCAAGCGCGACAATCGATGAATCCGCGCGGCTCCATTAAGTCTGCATCCCGATGTGCGCAAAGCGTACGCGACGATGGGTATCTGAATGAGCGCTGAACCGGAATCGTTCCTCGCCCGTTGGTCGCGGCGCAAGCTTGCAGCCGAGCGCGAGGCAGAGCGTCCTGTTGAGGGAGCGGCGCCCGAGGTCTCCGCGAATCCCCCGGCGCCGATTGGCGGCGAAGGAGTTGCGGAGGGTGGCCCAGTCTCGGCACCTGCACCGGTGCGCGACCCGGATGCAACGACGGAGGTGCCGCTGCCGCCGATCGAATCGCTCGATGGCCTGCGTTCGGATTACCAGGCGTTCTTCCAGCAGCCCGTCGCTGACGACCTGCGCCGTGCCGCGCTTAAGAAGCTCTTCGCCGACCCGCATTTCAACCAGATGGACATGCTGGATGTGTACGTCGACGACTACACGCAGTTCGAGCCGCTGCCGGCCGCGATGCGAATGCGCCTGCCGAGCGCGCGCGCTTTCCTGCTCGATTCCGAATGCGATGCGCTGGAAGCAGCGGAAGCACCGGCAGGCGCGGCGGGCGATACACCAGACGCTTCGGTCGCTGCCGCTGGCGGAGAACATGAACTTGCGGCGAGTCCGGACGCTGGCGGTGAGGTGCTCGGTCTCAGCACCGATGAAGCGAGTGTCGAATCGACTGCCGCGCTGACGACAGCGCCGGACGCAGCGCCCCCGAATGCACCGTCGGCGGACGACCCGGAGAAACCCGCGGACCTCTCGTCATCGTCTGTCATCCCGGGCAAGGCCGCTGCATCCGATCCCTCTTCCACCTGAACCCGCATGGCCACACCAGGTAACACGCTGAAAGTCTGCAACTGCAATCGCACGATGTCGCTGGACGGGGCGGCGCTCGGCCGCGCGCTCGGGCGTGAGGCGATCCCGATCTACACCGAGCTGTGCCGCAAGGAAGTAGACGGCTTCACCTCGGCGCTGGGCACCGCATCCTGTACGGTCGCATGCACGCAGGAAGCCCCGCTGTTCACGGAACTGGCCGCAGGCGCTGGCGCCTCGGCGGAGCTGAAGTTCGTCAACATTCGCGAGGCGGCCGGATGGTCGGCTGAGGGTGCTGCGGCGACCGCGAAGATCGCCGCCCTGCTGGCGCTGGCGGATCTGCCTGAGCCACAGCCGGTCGCGGTCTCGTCCTATGCGTCGAAGGGCGAAGTGCTGATCATCGGGCCGGCCGAGGCAGCAGTCGCCTGGGCCGAGCAACTCGCCGACAGCCTGTCGGTCAGTGTCCTGATCACGACGGCCCGGGGTGCGGAACTGCCGGCAACCCGTCGCTACCCGGTTTGGTCGGGGATGCCGCGCTCGGTGCAGGGGTATCTGGGCAAATTCGAAATCCAGTGGGAGCAGATCAACCCGATCGATCTGGAGACCTGCACCCGCTGCAATGCCTGCATCAGGGCCTGCCCGGAGCAGGCGATCGACTTCACCTACCAGGTCGACCTCACGCGATGCAAGTCGCACCGCGCCTGTGTGAAGGCCTGCGGAGCGATCGGTGCGATCGATTTTGGCCGCGCCGCGTCGACACGCACCGAGCAGTTTGATCTGGTGTTCGACCTTTCAGCGCAGCCGTTGATGCGCATGCCCGAAAAGCCGTTCGGCTACCTGGCGCCGGGCGCTGATCCGCTGGAACAGGCGCAGGCGGCAATGCGTCTGGCGCAAATGGTGGGGGAATACGAGAAGCCGCGTTATG
>DAINBQ010000332.1:0-2986 GCA_036732825.1 Burkholderiaceae bacterium
GCTGAGGACTGCTCCGGCGCTCCCGTAGACCCGACTCATCCTGGGCCCGGCCGCCCGAAATGATGGGGGCCGGCACGGTCATCTCGATCGATTGCGACCATCCATTCGTCGCGGAAATCGCCGATTACCCGGTATCCGGACAACGTTTGCGTCAATGGTCAACGAACAGACTTCCCCGCAACCCATGAGGACGCCGAGCCTCAGCCCACAGTTCTTCTTCGTGTGCGCAGTCGTGCTGCTCGCGGGCGGCATCCTGTTCCACTGGCTCGAGCAGGGTCCGAAAGTGCCTGTACCAACCGCCGCTGACGAGGCCGCCACCGCTGAAGCTGCGGCCGCGCGACGCATGCAGCGCCTGCGCGAGCGCGAAGGGCAGGCGCGCATTGAATTGGAACGCAGGGAAGCCGAAGAGCGCACGCGGCGTGCCCTGCTCGTCGACGGCCCCACCGAGGCGGCCGCAAAGAAGGAGCGCGAAGAGTTGGCACGTCGTCAGACCATGGCGGTCGAAGAACAACGCGCGGCCGTCCGGACCGAAGAAGCGTGGCAGCGCTTTTACAAGCCGTCCGCCGAGTGCCGCGATCCCGCGGCCGCCACGCGGGTCGAGTGCGTCAACGAGTACGTCAAGGCCAGGCGCGCCTTTCAGGCCACTCAGGTGGCCGGTCCGAACTAACGCCAGTCAGCTGGCCGATCCGAACTGACGTCGGCACTCTCGCCGCACGCTCCCAACTCCTGCAACTGGTCAGAGCAGCGGACAGCATCGCGGCAGTGGCAACGCGTCGCTGCGGTGATAGATTGTTGTGCTCTCTCCGTTCGGAGTTCGCGGGTGCGCAGGAGCCGATGGTTCACCTTTCGTAGTGTGGCGGAAACTCCGGAACCGCGAACTGCTGAACCCTCGCTTCAGGCCGCGAAGGGCAGGCGCACGCGCTCGAGCGCCGGCCGGCGCCGCGCGAAGAAGTTGCTCGCCGTTTCGACGACATGCAGGTCGCGCAGGATCCGGCGATGGCCAAGGCCGTCGGTCACCAGCACGCGCGCCTGCGTCGCGTTCGCGTACACATAGCCGTTGGCGATCGGCACTTCCTCGTCGGTGACGTCGTGCACGATCATCAGCGGCGTGCGGACGCGGCGCGCGAGCCACGGGTCGGCGACGAGCCGGGCGAACGGCACACCGGCGGTGCGCTCGGCAGCCTCCTGGATGTGTGGCATCAGGTGCTTCGGCGCTCCGAGCATGCGCGCGAGCATGCGCAGGTAGGGCCGCGGATCGCTCGGCGGAGCGATCAGCACCGCGCCATCGAGCTCGCGCCGCGTCGAAGACAGCACCGAGGCGACCGCGGCCGCTCCGAGCGAATGCGCAACGACCGCGGCCACGTTCGACACTTCGGCCAGCACGCGCTCGACGCTGCGGATCATCGACGGCAGCGTCGTCCGCTCGCCATCGCTCAGACCGTGAGCAACATGGTCGAACGCCAGCACGGCGTAGCCGCGCTGCTGCAGCGGCGCGACGAAGCGCTCGAGCTGCTGCGCCCAGCCGTTCCAGCCGTGCACCAGCAGCGCGGTCGGCTGGCGCCCGACCTCGCCGAAGCGGTACGTCGTGATCGAGCCGTCGGGTACCGGCATCGTGCCGATAACCGGCTTCTGATGCTGGAAGCGCATGCGCGCGAGCGCCGGCTTCTCGGTCCGGAAGAAGCGCTGCGCGACGGCATGTGCGGTCCGTTGCGGGGCGACCATTGCACCGACGCGCACGCCGGTCCGAAGCGTGGCCAGACTCAGAGATTTAAGCGACCGCTCGGTCGCTTTTCGAGCGTCAGTGAGGGTCATGACGTACCTCCAGGAAAGAATCAGTGGGAGAAGAGCGTGTCGACCGGCATCACGCATCAACGCCGAGTCGTGTCGCTGAGCCGTGGCGAGTCCACTTTCGCGTGCCTGGACTCTTCCTTTGCCGACCCGCTCGCCACGCGACCGGTGAACAGCGCGGGAAGCCGGATCGAAGGCGTGGCGCCGAGCGCCTCGTAGACGAACGGTCCGACCGATTCGTTCGATGCGGCCTGCCGCTTTGTCGTTTCGTTCTTACGGGGCTCGTAAGCGTCGGTGCCTGCAGCGTCCGACTGCGCGCGCGCCGGACCGGCGGCGATCAGGCCGGCTAGCAGTGCGGTCGATACAGCGACGGAGAGGGCGCGGATTCGCGCGCCCGTCGAGTTCAGTTTGCTCATTTGACGACTCCTTCCATCAGTGGTCCGCCGGGCCCCATGCCGCGTCGGGATATGCGTACCGTGCGCCTGAGGCGTCGGGACTGAAGAGTGCTTATCGGATTTAAGCGACCGATCGGTCGCTTTTAGAGCGTCGGTGAGGGTCATGACGTTTCTCCAAAAAAAATCAGTGGTTGAACAGGGTTTCGAACGCGCGCTCGGCGTCGCGCACCGCGGTGCGGTCGTCCAGCAGCCGCATCGCGTTGTCACACGCACCGACCAGACCCACGATCAGCATCGCCACCTGCCGCGGACTCAGTTCAGCGCGTATTTCCTTCTGCTCGATCGCCTTGGCCGCAAGGCGCTCGAGGTACTGCAGCCACTCCCGCCAGGCGCTCGCGACCGCATCGCGCACCTCGCCCGGCTGGTCGTCGAACTCGAGCCGTGCCGCATTCAGCGGGCAACCGCCCTCGTAGCCGGTCTTCACGACAAAGGCCAGCCAGCGGTGGAAAATCTCCCGCAGCCGCGGCCCGCCTGACGGCGCCGACAGCGATGGCAGCAGCACGCGTTCGCGGAAGAGCTCCGAAGCACGATGCACGACCGCGAGCTGCAGTGACTCCTTGGTCGGGAAGTGCCGCAGCAACCCGCCCTTGGACCACCCTGCCCGCTGCGCCACCGGCGCCAGCGTCACGCCTGCCAATCCGATCCGGCTGGCTTCCTGCAACGCCGCGTCGATCAACGCGAGCCTTGCTTCGTCACCTCTTTGCATGGCCCGGACGTTAGCGACCGATCGGTCGCTTGTCAAG
>DAINBQ010000333.1:0-2982 GCA_036732825.1 Burkholderiaceae bacterium
CTGATGGCACTGCTGCTGCTGACGGTCACGCGTACCGATCTGGTCGATTCGTGGCGCAAGGCGGCGCCGCCCGATGCGCCGAACCGATTCGTGATCAACATCCAACCGGACCAGGCCGTGGCGGTAGAGCAGCGTCTGCGCGCGGCCGGCGTCGAGGCCACGCTGAGCCCGATGATCCGTGGCCGCCTGGTGCAGGTAAACGGCCGCGCGGTAGGACCCGAAAGCTACAGCGGCGACCGCGCGCAACGGCTCGTCGATCGCGAGTTCAACCTGTCCTACGCCGCCGAAGCGCCGTCGCACAACCGGCTGACCGCGGGCCAGTGGTTCAGGGACGGCAGCGATGAACTGTCGATCGAGGAGGGGATCGCGAAAACGCTCGACATCAAGCTGGGCGACGCGCTGACGTTCGACATCGCGGGACAGAAGGTCACGGCGCGCGCGACGAGCCTGCGCAAGGTGAACTGGGATTCGATGCGCGCGAACTTCTTCGTGATCCTGCCGCCCGCGCTGCTCGCCGACAAGCCGGCGAGTTTCATCACCGCGTTCCATCTGCCGGATGCGCGCTCGAGCCTGACCGGCGAACTGCTGCAGGAGTTTCCGAACCTGACGGTGGTCGACACGACGGCCGTCTTCCGCCAGGTGCAGGCTGTCATCGACCAGGTCATCGCTGCGGTCGAGTTCCTGTTCGTCTTCACTTTGGCAGCCGGGATCCTCGTGCTCTACGCGGCGCTTGCTTCCAGCCGCGACGAGCGCGTGCGCGAGGCTGGACTGCTGCGTGCGCTCGGCGCTTCGCGGCAGCAGCTGTCGCGCGCGCAGGTCGCGGAGATGGTCTGCATCGGCGGACTGGCCGGCCTGCTCGCGGCGGTCGGTGCAAGCGCGACCGGCTGGGCGCTGGCGAAGTACGGATTCGAATTCGACTACGTCGTCTCGCCCTGGGTGTTCATCGCGGGTGTGGCCGGCGGCTCGATGGCCGCGCTCATCGGCGGCTGGTTCGGCTTGCGCGGTGTGCTCAACACGCCACCGCTGGCGACGCTGCGCGAGGCGTAATGGGCGTTCCGGATCCGACGGCGGCGGCCACCGCAGCCGCGGAGACACCGTTTGCGATGCTGGGCGGCGAGTCGCGCGTGCGCGCACTGGTCGACCGCTTCTATGACCTGATGGATCTCGAGCCTGCGTACACGGATCTGCGCCGCGTGCACTCGCCCGACCTCGCGCACGCGCGCGACAAGCTCTTCTGGTTTCTCAGCGGCTGGCTCGGAGGGCCCAACCACTACATCGAGCGCTTCGGGCATCCGCAGCTGCGTGCCCGCCACCTGCCGTTCGCGATCGGAATCCGCGAGCGCGACCAATGGATGGCCTGCATGAACCAGGCGATGGTCGAACTCGAGGTACCCGAAGACCTGCGCCTGCGGCTCGTGCAGGCGTTCTTCCAGACCGCGGACTGGATGCGCAACCGGCCGGGCTGATCGACTGGCGCGACGTCCGTTCCCGAGACCCCATGGCGTTGATACAACTTACAGAAGAACAAGTTCGCACCTGGACCCGGGCGCAGAAGGACGAGTGGTGGTTCAGAAACGTCTTTCGCGGCGACATGCCGCAGCTGACCATTCGCTCGGCGGTCACCGGCTTTCTACTCGGCGGGGTGCTGGCTGCGACCGCGCTCTACATCGGCGCCAAGACCGGCATCACGATCGGCGTGGGGCTGACCGCCGTGATCCTGGCGTTCGCGATCTACCGGATCATGCATGGCGCGGGCCTCGCGTCGGATTTCACGATCCTCGAGAACAACTGCACGCAGTCGATCGCCACGGCGGCCGGCTACATGGTGTCGCCGATGATCGCCGGCCTCGCCGCCTACATGATGGTGACCGGCAAGATCATCCCGTGGTGGCACATGGTGGTCTGGATGTGCGTGATTTCGATCATCGGTGTGCTGCTGGCATTCCCGATGAAGCGGCGCTTCATCAACGACGAGCAGCTGCCTTTCCCCGAAGGGCGCGCCAGCGGCGTAGTGCTCGATGCGCTGTATACGGGTGCTGCCGATGCCGGCATGTTCAAGGCGCGGCTGCTGGGCATGACCGCAGTCCTCGCCGGCGTCTACCAGAGCGTCATAAGCGATGGCTGGATGAAGCTGCTCCAGTTCACGATCCTGCGCATGGACAAGTGGGCGGGGCTCAAGGAGCCGTGGACCTTCCACGACCGGCTGGACACGTATTACTACGCCGCAGCGGCCAAGACCAACGCGTGGATTCCGACGATCCTCGGCACCGATATCCGCCAGCTTGGGCTGCGCCTCACGCTCGACGCAGCAATGCTGGGCGTGGGCGGCCTGATCGGGATCGCGGTGGCCACGAGCTGCCTGCTCGGTGCGTTCATCAATTTCGTGATCCTGGCGCCGATCATGATCCAGGCGGGCGACATCGGGCCGCGCATCGGACCGACCGGCACGGTGGTGCCGATCTCACGCGCGGAGATCGTCAACCAGTGGTCGCTGTGGTGGGGCGTGACGATGATGGTCGTCGGTTCGCTCGTAAGCCTCCTGGGTCGGCCCGAGATCTTCAAGGGTCTCTTCAAGCGCGGCACCCGGGAGAAAGGCGCCGACGTCCTGCGGCACATCGAGTTTCCGCTGTGGATCTCCGCGGTCGGCATCCCGGTGTTCAGCGTGCTCGGCGCGTGGGTCACACACGAGTTCTTCGGCGTGCCGTGGCTGCTGGCGTTCATCTCGCTGCCGCTGATCTTCGTGCTGTCGGTCATCTGCACCAACTCGATGGCATTGACCTCCTGGACGCCGACCGGCTCGATGTCGAAGATCACGCAGTTCACGATGGGAGCGATCGACCGCACCAACCCGGCCAGCAACCTGATCCCGGCCGCGATGACGGGCGAGATCGCGGCCAACTCGGCCAACCTGCTGTCGGATATCAAGCCCGGCTACATGCTGGGCGGCAAGCCGCGCCAGCAGGCGATCGGCCACGTGATCGG
>DAINBQ010000334.1:0-2916 GCA_036732825.1 Burkholderiaceae bacterium
GTGGACGGCTGGGGCGAAGGGGCGCTTTATGCGGCAATTGCCCGCCAAATGCAAGCCGGCCGCACGCCGCAAGAGCGACCGGACGAGATCCGTGGACTGAAATCCGTCAACGCTGACCTGCGCCGCGAGCGAACTCTGCCGTAGTCCAGGCGAAAAAAAACGCGGGAGGCGTCCTCCCGCGCTGATTCCCGGACCTGCGCCCGGTACTTCCTTTGCTACCTGCTAGCCGCGTTGCACCGGGTCCGCCCCAGCTCGGCTCGAAGCACCGGCTAAGCCATTGCCTTGATGGCGGCAGCGAGGCGGCTCTTGTTGCGCGCGGCTGCGTTCTTGTGCACGACCTTCTTGTCGGCAATCGAGTCGATCACCTTGGTTGCCTTGCTCAGCGTGTCCATGGCGGCTTTCTTGTCGCCACCGGCGATTGCCTTGCGGACCGTCTTGATCGCGGTGCGCAGGCGTGAATGCTGTGCTGTGTTCTGGGCGTTACGCGCCGTCGACTGACGGGCTCGCTTTCGGGCTTGCTTGGAATTGGCCATTCGATCGTCCTGATCGTCGTCGTTGGTCTATCGCGTTGCTCGGCTGTCGCCCCAGCTCGGTTGTCGCCCTGTGCCGAACCGTCGGTGAGCGGCCAGATCGGAGCTGGAGGCGGCGGAAAAGCCCTAAACTATATCAAATCAAGCCCTTACTACCAAATAACCGCGACCGGCTGCGGCCTCGACCCTGTGTGGGGCGTCCGCGAAAAACAGTTCGCCCGGATCGCCTCATTCCCTCTGCGTGAACCTGTTCCGCGCTCTCGCCACCGTCAGCAGCCTGACGCTTCTTTCCCGCGTCACCGGCCTCGCGCGCGACATGCTGATTTCCCGCCTGTTTGGCGCGAGCGCCGAGACGGATGCGTTCAATGTCGCGTTCCGGCTCCCGAATCTGCTTCGCAGGCTGTTCGCCGAAGGGGCGTTCCAGCAGGCCTTCGTGCCGATGCTGGCGGATGTCCGCTCCCGCGGTAACGACGCAGCGACTTCGGATTTCGTCAGCCACGTCGGATCGTCATTGTTCTGGGTCCTGCTCGCGGTCTCGGTGGCAGGGGTGCTGGCGGCGCCGGTACTGGTCTGGTTGATCGCCTCCGGGCTCGCGCGCAATCCGGACGCGTTCCAGCTTGCCACCGTGATGACGCGCTGGATGTTCCCGTACATCCTCTTCATGTCACTGGTTGCGCTGGTGGCTGGCGTGCTCAACACGTATCGGCGGTTCGCGATACCGGCCTTCACGCCGGTGCTGCTCAATCTTTCATTCATCGGCTGCGCAATCTGGCTGGCGCCGCGACTCGAGCGGCCGATCATGGCCCTTGCATTCGCAGTCGTCATCGGCGGCGTGCTGCAGCTCGCACTTCAATGGCGCGCGCTGCGTGGAACCGGAGTCGCACCGAAGCTCTTGTCGCCGCGAGCCGCGTTCCGCGATCCGGCCGTGCGCCGAGTGGCGGCTCTGATGCTGCCGGCAATATTCGCAGTGTCGGTCGCGCAGATCAGCATCATCATCAACACGAACATCGCATCGCACCTGGTCACCGGCAGCGTCACCTGGCTGGCATTCGCAGACCGGCTAATGGAGTTTCCGACCGCGCTGCTGGGCGTTGCTCTGGGCACGGTGTTGCTGCCCAGTCTCTCGGCCGCGTTCGCGGAGCAGCGCAGCGACGACTATGCACAACTGCTCAACTGGGGCCTGCGTCTGGCCTTTCTCCTCGCGCTGCCGGCCGCCGTCGGCCTCGGCATGCTCGCCGAGGGCATCGTCGCCGTGCTGTTCCAGGGGCGCGAGTTCAGCACGCACGATGTGCGGCAGACATCGATCGCTGTCATCGGCTATTCGGTCGGACTGATTGGCCTGATCGGAGTGAAGATCCTCGCGCCGGGGTTTTATGCGCAGAAGGACCTGCGCACGCCGGTCAAGATCGCTGTTGTCGTACTGGTCGCCACGCAGATCGCCAACGTGTTTCTCGTTCCGCTGATCGCACACGCCGGGCTGGCGCTGTCGGTCAGCCTGGGAGCGAGTGCCAATGCACTGGCGCTCTACATCGGGCTGAGGCGACGCGGCATGGTGCATCCCGGGCGATGGGTAGCCTTCTTCGCGAAACTGTTGCCGGCGCTCGTGGCGATGGCGCTGATCCTGGCAATTGCGCAACGCTCGGTCGACTGGAGCGCAATGCAATCGGCACCCTGGCAGCGCATCGGGCTGCTGTCTCTGCTGATTGGCGGTGCGGCAATCGCGTACTTCTGCGCGCTGTTCGCCGTCGGATTCCGGCCGCACGACTTTCGCCAGGGTGGCCGATGAGCCCGCTCGAGTCGTTCGCGCAACTGGTCGACCAGCGTCGAAGTCCGTTGCCGCTGCTTGAGGCCGTGGCCTCGCTGGCGGTCGATGCCTACCCGGACAGCGATCCCGCGGTCTCGGTTGCGGCCGTCGGGCACCTGGGACATCGTCTGTCGCAGCGAGTTGCGGCGGACATGTCACCACTGCATCGGCTCCGGCTGCTCAATCACTTTATGTTCGAAGAGCTGCGATTCCGCGGCAACGTGGAAAGCTACGACGAAGCCGACAACAGCTACCTGAACCGGGTGCTCGAGCGGCGTACCGGCATTCCGATTTCGCTCTCGGTCGTCTACGCAGCGATCGGCCGCGCGATCGGTCTGAAACTCGCGGGGATCAACTTTCCCGGGCACTTTCTGGTCAAGCTGCCGCTGAACGAGGGCGCGCTTCTGATCGATGTCTTCGCCGGCGGCGTCGTGCTGTCGGAGGCGGAACTGCGACGGCGGCTCAGTTCGGTTTTCGATGGCGATCCGCCGCGCCCGCTCGAGGCCTACCTGCACGCAGCCAGTGAGCGGGAAGTGCTGACGCGCTGGCTGCACAACCTCAAACGCATTCACGCGCAGGCGG
>DAINBQ010000335.1:0-2856 GCA_036732825.1 Burkholderiaceae bacterium
CCGCTGCTGGTTGGCAAGGCAAAATAGGCACCTGTACGGCGGTCCGGCATCGCCCGGCTCGCGCCATTCCGTCCTGGGGACTCTGCCCACCGAGCGCACTTCGGAGGCTGAAGTGATCGACTGTCCGTTCTGCGACAGCGCCGAGTCAGTTCTGTCGAACGAACTGGCCTATGTACGCTTCGACCGTTTCCCGGTGAGCCCCGGGCACCTGCTGATACTGACCCGCCGGCACGTCGCCGAACTGTTCGACGCCAGCGCCGCCGAGCAGGCAGCACTGGTCGAGCTCATCGGCGCTGCCCGGGCGCTGCTCGAGGAGCGCTTTCGGCCGGACGGCTACAACATCGGTGTCAATGTTGGCGCGCCGGCAGGCCAGACGATCATGCATCTGCACGTTCATCTGATTCCCCGCTACCTCGGTGATGTCGAGGATCCCCGCGGTGGCGTGCGCGCCGTCATACCGGGCAAGCAGAAGTATTGAACGGAGGTCCGCGATGGAAGGCTCTTACCTGCGCTTCTATGTCACCGAAGGCCATCGGGTGCACGGCATGCTGCTGTGGGAGTGGCTCCTGCGCACCGCGAACAGGATGAACATACGAGGAGGATCGGCGTTCCACGCGATGGCCGGCTTCGGCCGTCACCACGTGTTGCACGAGGACCGTTTCTTCGAGCTCGGGGGCAGCCTGATCGTCGAGGTCGAGTTCATCGTGACGGACGACGAGAAGCAGAAGTTGCTCGAACGGGTTGGCGAGGAGAAGATTCGCCTGTTCTACGCCGACATTCCAGCCCGTTTCGGCGTGCTCAATCCCGAACTCGGCGAGCAGACAGCCGCGGACAGTGGTTAGCAGTCAGAGGAAGGGCCAAGTGGTCGCACCGCTATAATTTCACGCGCCGACCAGCCCGACGCACGCGCCGCGCGTGCGTTTCCCCTCTCAATGATCCCTTCAGGTACGTTTTTCGCGCTCGCGGGCCCGAGTGCGCTGTCCGCTTTCCGCGCTGCCAGGCTGCTCTCCGCCGTCCAGGCGATCGAGACCACCGCCGAACAGGTCGTCGCGCAATACATTCACTTCGTGCACACAGAACGTGCGCTCGATCCGGGCGAACGGGCGCGCCTGGAAGCGCTGCTGAGCTACGGCGAGCGGCCTCTCGCAGCGGGCGAAAGCACGGAATTCCTGGTCGTGCCACGGCTCGGGACGATCTCACCCTGGTCCAGCAAGGCCACCGACATCGCGCACAACACGGGGCTCGCCGCCGTGCTTCGAATCGAGCGCGGTGTCCGCTACGGCATCGCTTTCAAGCGGAGGCTGCTCGGCGCAAAAACGCTGACCGCCGACGCGAAGCAGCGGATCGCGGCCGCCCTGCACGATCGCATGACGGAGAGCGTCGTCGAGCCGTCGATCGAGCCGGCACTGCTGTTCCGGGAGCTTCCGGGCAAGCCGATGCAGACGGTACCGGTGGGATCGCAGGGCCGAGATGCCCTGGTGCGAGCGAATGCCGAGATGGGTCTGGCGCTGTCGGACGACGAAGTCGATTACCTGCACGAGGCGTTCAAGCAGATGCGGCGCGATCCGACCGACGTCGAGCTGATGATGTTCGCGCAGGCGAACTCCGAGCACTGCCGCCACAAGATCTTCAATGCGAGCTGGACCATCGACGGGCAGGCGCAGGACGCGACACTGTTCGGCATGATCCGCGCGACACACCAGGCCGCGCCGCAGGGCACCGTGGTTGCCTACAGTGACAACGCGGCCGTGCTCGAGGGGCTGCGTGTCGAACGCTTCTATCCGCGCAGCGACTTCGCCGGGCCCGACGGCGGGGCGGTCGGCGTCGATTACTCGCCGCGAAACGAACTGACGCACACGGTATTCAAGGTCGAGACGCACAATCACCCGACCGCGATCTCGCCGTTTCCGGGTGCTTCCACCGGTGCTGGCGGCGAGATCCGCGACGAAGGCGCGACGGGACGCGGCGCGAAACCGAAGGCGGGGCTGTGCGGATTCTCGGTCTCGAACCTCCGCCTTCCGGACGCCCGCCTGCCATGGGAGAACGATGGCGACGTGACGCGCCAGGCCGAACTGGCGGGCGACTTCGGTTTTCCGGAGCGGATTGCCGACGCGCTCGCGATCATGATCGAAGGCCCGATCGGCGCCGCGGCATTCAACAACGAATTCGGCAGACCGAATCTGCTCGGCTATTTCCGTGCTTACGAGCAAAACGTCGCGGGGCGCCGCTACGGTTACCACAAGCCGATCATGATCGCCGGCGGCGTTGGCAATATCCGCGACGACCAGGTTGCGAAATGCGCTCTGCCGCCCGGCACGCTGCTGATCCAGCTCGGGGGCCCGGGAATGCGTATCGGGCTCGGCGGTGGTGCTGCCTCCAGCATGGATGCGGGCGCCAATACCGAACAGCTCGATTTCGATTCGGTCCAGCGCGGTAACCCCGAGATGCAAAGGCGCGCGCAGGAAGTCATCGATCGCTGCTGGGCGTTGGGCAATGGCAATCCTATGCTGTCGATCCATGACGTCGGCGCCGGCGGCCTTTCGAATGCGTTGCCGGAGCTCGCGCATCAGTCGCTGCGTGGCGCCCGGATCGCGCTCGACAGGATCCCGGTCGTCGAGACCGGCCTGAGTCCGCTCGAAGTCTGGTGCAACGAGTCGCAGGAGCGCTACGCGCTCGCGGTGGCGGCGGACCGGCTTCCCGCATTCGAGTACCTGTGCCGTCGCGAGCGCTGCCCGTATGCGGTGGTCGGACGGGTCGGTGACGACGGTCAGCTCGTTGTCGAACGCCCGAACGCGCCGCATGCGGTCGACATGCCGATGGACGTGCTGCTCGGCAAGCCGCCGCGCATGCACCGCG
>DAINBQ010000336.1:0-2833 GCA_036732825.1 Burkholderiaceae bacterium
ACGCTGCCGCGTGTGTCGATCACGGATGTCCGCCGCAAGGTCGTCTTCGCGCCGCTCGGCGATTCGGTGCGCGTCGCCGGCTTCGTGGAGATCGGCGATCTCGACGAGGCGATTCCGCCGGCTCGCATCGGCGCACTGCTCGACGCCACCCGCGAAATCTTCGGATACGGCGTCATCGACGGCGATCTGCAGCCCTGGGCGGGACTGAGGCCCGCAACGCCCAGCGGACGACCGATCCTGGGCCGCACGCCGGTCAGGAACCTGCACCTGAACGTCGGCCATGGGGCGCTCGGCTGGACGCTTGCGGCCGGCAGTGCCCGCCTGGTCTGCGATGCGATCGCGGGCCGCGCTTCTACAATCGACGCCAAGCCGTTCGCCTACACGAGCTAGGAGACAGCATGCATCGCGAATCACACATCCTGCATCGTCAGCTGCGCGGCAACTACCCGCTCGCGGCGGCTTCTGCCGGCTGCTGGATCACCGACGCCGAAGGCCGCAAATACCTCGATGCATCCGGCGGCGCGGCGGTGTCGTGCCTGGGACACGCGCACCCGGACGTGCTCGCTGCGATGCACGCGCAGATCGACCGCATCGCGTATGCGCACACCAGTTTCTTCTCGACCGAAGTCGCCGAGCAGCTCGCCGACGCGCTGATCCGGAGCGCCCCGCAGGGGATGTCGCATGTCTACCTGGTGTCGGGTGGATCGGAAGCGATGGAAGCCGCGCTCAAGCTGGCGCGCCAGTACTTCGTCGAAAAGGGCGAGCCTCGGCGCGGCCGCTTCATTGCGCGCCGTAACAGCTACCACGGCAACACGCTGGGCGCGCTGGCGGTCGGCGGCAACGAGTGGCGCCGCCGGCAGTTCGCGCCGCTGCTGATCGATGTCGAACACGTAGCGCCAACCTATGCCTATCGTGACCAGCGCGACGGCGAGTCGCCGGAGCAGTACGGCGCACGCCTGGCGCAGGAACTCGCCGCCACGATCGAGCGCGTCGGCGGCGAAAACGTCATCGCCTTCGTCGCCGAAACGGTGGGCGGGGCCACCAGCGGCGCGCTGGTGGCCCCGCCCGGCTACTTCCGGCGCGTCCGCGAGATCTGTGATCGACACGGCATCCTGCTGATTCTCGACGAGGTCATGTGCGGCATGGGCCGCACCGGCACACTGCATGCGTGCGAACAGGAAGGCGTCGCGCCCGACCTGATGGCGATCGCCAAGGGACTGGGTGGCGGTTACCAGCCGGTCGGCGCCGTGCTGGTCGGCAGTCGCGTCATCGATGCGATCGCGGCCGGGTCCGGCTTTTTCCAGCACGGGCATACCTACATCGGCCATCCGGTCGCCTGCGCCGCGGCGCTCGCGGTGCAGCAGGTCTTCGCGCGCGACCGACTGGTCGAACGCTGCGCGGCGCAGGGCGCGCGGCTCCGCCGCGAACTCGAAGAAACCTTCAGCCAGCACGAGAACGTCGGCGAAGTGCGGGGCCGGGGCCTGTTCCAGGCCCTCGAGCTGGTGGCCGATCGCGCCACGAAGGCGCCATTCGATCCGGCCCTGAAGATGCATGCGCGGGTCAAGAAGGCGGCGATGGAACTGGGGCTGCTCTGCTATCCGATGGGCGGCACGATCGACGGCGCGCGGGGCGACCACGTGCTGCTGGCGCCGCCGTTCATCGTTTCGGACGACGAGCTCGATTTGCTGCTCGAGCGGCTGGTGGAGGCTGTGGACATCGCGGTGGAGTCGGCCGGCGGCTAGCCCCCGGGCACGCTTGCTGCGGTTGTTAGTCCGCCTTGCGCCCCGCCCTTGCGGCGGGTAACGTGTCCGCTCCCTTCGGGGGATCAAAGGAGACGGGCTCATGAAGTTAAGAATTTCGATGTGCACGGCCGCGTTTGCCGCGGCATTTGCGGCAACTGCGCTGCCCCAGGTGGCGAGCGCGCAGCAGAAGTTCGTTACGATCGGCACCGGTGGTGTGACCGGTGTCTATTACCCGGCAGGGGGCGCGATTTGCCGCCTCGTGAACCGCGACCGCGCCAAGCACGGCATGCGATGCTCGGTCGAGTCGACCGGCGGTTCGGTCGCCAACGTCAATCTGCTGAAGTCCAGCGAGATCGAGTTCGGCGTCGCGCAGTCCGACGTGCAGTTCAATGCGACGAAGGGCCTCGCTCAGTTCCAGAAGGACGGCGCGATGAGCGACCTGCGCGCGGTGTTCGCGCTGCATCCGGAGCCGTTCACCGTCGTCTCGCGCAAGGAATCAAACATCACCAAGTTCGAGGACTTCAAGGGCAAGCGCTTCAATGTAGGCAATCCCGGATCGGGCACGCTGGCGTCGATGAACGAGCTGCTGGCCGCGATGGGCTGGAAGATGAGCGATTTCGGCCTTGCATCCGAGCTGCGCCCTGACGAACACGGACCGGCGCTGTGCGACGGCAAGATCGACGGGTTTTTCTATGCGGTCGGTCATCCGTCGGCCAACATCCAGGATCCGACGACGATCTGCGCCGCGAAGCTGGTGTCTTTGACCGGCCCCGCGGTCGACAAGCTGGTCAAGGACAAGCCGTATTACGCGATGGCGACGATTCCGGGCGGCATGTACCCGAACAATCCGCAGCCGACGACGACCTATGGTGTCCAGGCGACCGTCGTCAGCTCCGCCAAGGTCCCGGCCGATGTCGTGTACGCGGTCGTCAAGGCGGTGTTCGACAACCTCGACGAGTTCAAGAAGCTGCACCCCGCGCTGAGTGTGCTGAAGCCGGAGGACATGATCAAGAACGGCCTGTCGGCGCCGCTGCATGAAGGCGCGCTCAAGTACTACAAGGAGAAAGGCTGGATCAAGTAGCCGAAGGCCG
>DAINBQ010000337.1:0-2810 GCA_036732825.1 Burkholderiaceae bacterium
AACGCATCGCCGCCGCGTTGTCGCCGTCGACCGAACCGAAGTTGCCCTGGCCGTCCACCAGCATGTAGCGCAGCGAGAAGTCCTGCGCCATGCGGACGATCGTGTCGTACACCGCCTGGTCGCCATGCGGGTGGTACTTGCCGATGACATCGCCGACGATGCGAGCCGACTTCTTGTAGGGCCGGTTCCAGTGGTTCGCAAGCTCGTGCATTGCGAACAGAACCCGCCGATGCACGGGCTTGAGTCCGTCACGCACGTCGGGCAGCGCGCGCCCGACGATCACGCTCATCGCGTAATCGAGATAGGAGCGCCGCATTTCCTCCTCGAGCGAAATCGGCAGGGTTTCCTTGGCGAATTGATCCATCGAATCGGGGCCCGGAGCTGCGTGCAAACGCGGCGAAGCAAAGCGCAAAGTTTAGCAGTCGCACCCTCTGCCTCCGGGCTGCACGACGGGTGTTCAGGCGCGCCGTGGTGGTGTGATGTAATCGCGCGGCTACGCGGCGCCCCGCGGCTTCCGATGACCGACGTCGATACTCTGCTCCACTGCCGCTGGATCGTGCCCGTCGTCCCGCGCGGCGTGGTCCTGCGAGACCACGCAATCGCCATTGCCGGCGGTCGCATTGTCGAGGTCCTGCCAAGCGCGGACACGGCTGCGAGGTATCACGCGGTCCGCGAGACACACTTGCCGCATCACGCGGTGGTGCCCGGGCTGGTCAACTGCCATACACATGCCGCGATGGCGCTGCTGCGCGGTGTCGGCGACGATCTGCCGTTGATGCGCTGGCTTTCGGAGCGCATCTGGCCGCTGGAAAAAGCGCTGGTTTCGCCCGAATTCGTCCACGACGGTACGCAGCTCGCGGCATTCGAAATGCTGCGATCGGGAACGACCTGCTGCTCCGACATGTATTTCTACCCGGAGGCCGCGGTCCGTGCACTGCGCAGCACGGGCATGCGCGCCGTCGCCGGCATCATCGCGATCGAGTTTCCGACCGCCTATGCAGCGGACGCCGAGGACTATCTGCGCAAGGGGCTCGCGACGCGCGACGAGTTCCGGGACGATCCGCTGGTCGGCTTCACGCTCGCCCCGCATGCGCCTTACACGGTCTCCGATGCGACCCTCGTCCGCATCGAGACGCTGGCCGAGGAACTCGACCTGCCGATACACACGCACGTCCACGAGACCCGCGAGGAGATCGCAGAGTCCGTCGCTCGCCATGGCTGCCGACCGCTCGAGCGGCTGGAGCGGCTGGGCCTGGTTTCCGAACGGCTGATCGCGGTCCACGCCGTGCATCTGGACGACAGCGAGATCCGGCTGCTGGGCGAGCGGGGCGCGACGGTGGCCCACTGCCCGGCGTCGAACCTGAAACTGGCGAGCGGCCTGGCACCAGTGGCCAAGCTGACCGAAGCCCGGGTGAACCTCGCGCTCGGTACCGACGGCGCCGCCAGCAACAACCGCATTGACATGCTGGCGGAGCTTCGACTCGCCGCACTGCTGGCAAAAGGCGTGGCCGGGGACGCAGGCGTGTTCGGCGCAGCCGAAGCGCTGGAAGCCGCCACGCTCGGAGGCGCGCGGGCGCTCGGACTCGAACGCCGGATCGGCTCGATCGAAGCCGGCAAGGAGGCCGACCTGGCGGCCTTCGATCTCTCGGCGATCGAAACCCAGCCGCTTTACGAAGTCGTATCCCAGCTCGTTTACGCCGCCGGGCGGGAACAGGTGAGTGATGTCTGGGTCGCGGGCGACCATGTTGTGCAGAAACGACAGCTTCTTTGCGATAGAGACGCTGCGATCGAAAAGAGCCTGATGGCCTCTGTGAGCGCGTGGCAGAATCGCTGTCGGCAGGTTCTGCAAACGACCGGGGCGATCTGAGCGCTTGACGCCGCAGAGTCACCGATCACGGGCCCTGTCTGCACTGTCCGGTTTGCGCTCCGGACAGTTCTCCGAATCTCGAGTGAGGAAAACCATGAAGAAATCCATCAAGCTGGGCCTAGCCGCCTCGGCGCTGATGCTCCTTTCGGGCGTTGCATTCGCCCAGGACGTCAAGCTCGTCGATCCGCGCGAAAGCCCCTATGTCATCGATCCGCGCGGCGTCATCGTCAGGGATCCGTTCGGCCTGTGCTGGCGAACCGGCTCCTGGAGCGTCGAGCGGGCCGCCGCGGCCAAGATCGAGGGCGCCAAGTTCCCGAACTGGACGGCCGGCTGCGAATGCGACCGGGAGCTGATGAAGCCCCCGGTCTGCGAACCGCCTCCGCCGCCCCCGCCGCCACCGGCACCGGTCGAAGCACCGAAGCCGCCTCCGGCACCCCCGGCACCGACGAGCGAGAAGGTAACGTTCGCGGCTGACGCGCTGTTCGACTTCGACAAGGCCACGCTGCGTCCGGATGGCCGTGCCGCACTGGACGACCTCGTGTCGAAACTGGCCGGCGTGACCCTCGAGGTCATCATCGGGGTCGGCTACACCGACCGCATCGGACCCGACGCCTACAACCTGGCGCTTTCGCAACGGCGCGCGCAGGCGGTCAAGGACTACCTGGTCAGCAAGGGCATCGAGCCGAACCGCATCTACACGGAAGGCAAGGGCAAGGCCAATCCGGTCAAGCAGTGCCCGGATCCGTCAGCCAAGGGTGAAGTCAGGAATCGCACCCAGCTGATCCAGTGCCTGCAGCCCAACCGCCGCGTTGAGGTGGAAGTGGTCGGGACGCGTCCGGTCCGCCGCTAAGCGCAGCTTCACTACTCAAGCCCCGCTTCGGCGGGGCTTTTTTTTTGGCCAAACTCGTCAAACCAATTGCGCCGACCCGCCGCTGAAAGCAAG
>DAINBQ010000338.1:0-1086 GCA_036732825.1 Burkholderiaceae bacterium
CTCGGTCGGCAGGGCGCCACTCGCCCACTCCGCATAGGCGCGCGCCTGTCCGTGCGTCGCATACACGGGCGCATCGGCCGGCAACGGGATCTCGTCGAACATGCGGTGCAGCCACCACTGGCCGTCGCGCTTGCGCCAGAACGGCGGCGCGGGCCCCCCATCGGCGACGAAGCGCTGGTAATCCGCGTTCGTCACTTTGTGCCGTGCCATGGAAAAGGACGGCACCGGGATGGCGTGCGCAGGAAACTCGTTGTCCCAGCCGAACTGTCCGTTGGGCTGCCCGAGGTGGGCGACGCCGGCCGGCACATTAATGAAATCTCTCGTCGGTGCCGGCGCGTGCCTGCCGATGGTGATCTCAGGGCGCCGCTTCAGACTGTGGTCCAACTGCTGCAACAGGTAGCACAAGGTCTCGGCATGCATCCAGCGATGTTCGATCGCGACCTGTTGCCGCTCGCTCGGGCAGCGATGCCACAACGTGTCGAGACGCTGCCGGACGCGGGTGTTGTAGGCCAGCACCTCGTCGACCGACGGCCAGTCGGCGGGCTTGTCCTGAGGTGCCTGCCCGACCGGAGGATCGATCCCGGCCTCGAACAGCCGGTCGAAGGCCGGGTTGAACGACGGCTCGTCGAGCACGCCACGGGCGAGCTGGTTCCAGTCGAACGCTTCGAGGTGACCGAGATAGAAGATCAGCCGATGGCGGTCCGGGATGGGGCGCTCGTACAGGGTCTCGCGCGCGACCAGCCGGAACAGGCCGTCCGTGTGCGCCCGCGCCCGTTCGAGTTCATCCTTCAGATCCATCGCCGCTCATGCCAGCAATCTTCGGGCCGGCCTCGAAGATAAGCCGCCACCGCTTTGCGGCCATGAAGCGGCCGGGCTGTGACTTGAGTGCGGGCGGACTGCGGGGTGACCGTCAGTAGCGGGCACGCAACGGTGGCCGCGGCCAGGCGTACCGCAAAGGAGGGAGACGCGAGAGGCGGCTCAGCGCCGCATGTCGAACAGCGTCGTCGACGGGTCGCTGCCCTTGAGGGCGGCGGCGATCTGCTTGCGCGCCTGGATGAAGGGCGAGTTCTTCGCTTCGACCGCGAG
>DAINBQ010000338.1:1186-2809 GCA_036732825.1 Burkholderiaceae bacterium
CCCTCGCCATCCCAGCGCTCGTGATGATGGCGCGCGATCTCCTCGGCGATATGCATCTGCGGCACGTTCGACTTCGCGAGGATGTCGGCGCCGGCCGTCGTGTGCGTCTGCATGATCTCGCGCTCGCCCGGCGTCAGCTTGCCCGGCTTGAGCAGGATCGCATCCGGCACAACGAGCTTGCCGATGTCATGCAGGCGCGCCGCGAGGTCGATCAGGAAGCAGACGTCGTCCTCGAGCCCGATCTCCTTGCCGAGAATCGAGGCGAGCCGCCCCACGCGATAGCAGTGCTCGCCGGTCGTGTCGTCGTGCAACTCGGCTGCAACCGACTGCTGTTCCAGCAGCAGGATGCGGTTGCGCGTCAGCTCGCGTTCGCCGAGTTGCGTGCGCAGCTTTCCCTGGTGGTTCGCAAGCGCAGTGTCGATCGTCGCCTGAGTCTGCGCGGATCGTTCCAGCGCGGCCACGTGCTCACGGTGATGCATCAGCACCTGCGCTGCCTTCGCTTCCTTGTTCAGGGCGAGCAGTTCGTGCAGGTAGACGAGTGCGACATCCGGCTGACCCGCGATTTCGTAGCCTGCAACACACGCAGAGAGCGCATCTCGAACTTCGGATCGCACTGACTGGCGTGCTTGTTCCAGCGCGCGCTTGAGCCTTGTCAGGCCGATGTCAGTTCGTTGCGAGTGGACATCGACCATTCCGCTGGCGATCGACGAGGTGTAGTCCGAACGAGCCGTGGGCGCCCTGTCTGCAAAGCCTCTTGCGAGTTCACTATGCTCTGCGGCGTGCGAAGTCTCGCCTACATCGAGAAGCAATCGAGCGTAGTTGGCCTCAGAAGCCACCCGGGACAAGCAGTCCGAAGCTGTCTGCGGGTCCGGATTGAGTTCGATCGCTCGGCGAACGGCTCGTATGCCCTTGCGTACGTCATGCAAATGCAGCGCACAGCCGGCTAGATTTGTTAGAGCTAGCTTCTCTACCGAGGAAAACTCCCCGGAACTTTGAGCCAGGAACGCGGCGCGCTCGAAACACTGGATGGCATCTCCATACTGAGCGGCGTTCTGCAGAGCTAGTCCAAGGTTGTTCCAAACAGGAGCCTCTGCGCCTGCGTCCTTGAAGCCACGAGCGAGTTCGAGCGCCTCCGAGTAGGCCTCTGTCGCGCCAGGGAGGCTGCCAGTTTCCTTCAGCATGATCCCGAGAAACGTCAGCGCCTTTCTGAGCAACCTTGGATCGTTCAGTCTTCGCGCCAAGGCAACAGCCCGCGTTGCCGGCACGAGGCCAGTTGCCGGCCGCGCTGCGAGGTAGAAGTATTGAGCGATCGTCAGTAGGCAATTGACCAGCGGTTCCGACGCGTGCTCGTCCGGCGCAAGCGAGAGTTGCTGGAGTGCCGCGACGAACGGCGCGGTTTGTTCCGGACTGGCGTTTGCCACTAACGGCTGCAGTTCTGCCAGCAACGCCGTCGCGACCGAGAGTGACTCTTCGGGAGACCCGGGGGCCAAAAGGGCGGACATGTTTGGCTTACTTGGTGCTTGACGTTGTTTCCCGGAGACGCGTGGGGGCTTGCGCTTTTGCGGCCGCTATGGCTACATTGCACCCAACTCGCTTATCGGCCGAAAAGCGGGTTTCTGTAGC
>DAINBQ010000339.1:0-2803 GCA_036732825.1 Burkholderiaceae bacterium
CCGTCGAGCCTGTTCGCGCCGAACCCGCGCATCATCATCTGCGTGCCCTGTGGCTCGACCCAGGTCGAGCGCCGCGCGATCAAGGAGTCGGCCGAGGCGGCCGGTGCCTCGCAGGTGTTCCTGATCGAGGAACCGATGGCGGCGGCGATCGGCGCCGGTCTGCCGGTGTCCGAAGCGTCGGGCTCGATGGTGGTCGACATCGGCGGTGGAACGACCGAAGTCGGCGTCATCTCGCTCGGCGGCATGGTCTACAAGGGCTCGGTGCGGGTTGGCGGCGACAAGTTCGACGAGGCGGTGATCAACTACATCCGGCGCAACTACGGGATGCTGATCGGCGAACCGACGGCTGAACTGATCAAGAAGAACATCGGCTCCGCGTTTCCCGGCTCCGAAGTGCGCGAGATGGAAGTCAAGGGCCGCAACCTGTCCGAAGGTATCCCGCGCAGCTTCACGATTTCGAGCAACGAGATCCTCGAGGCGCTGACCGACCCGCTGAACCAGATCGTCTCGAGCGTCAAGATCGCACTCGAGCAGACGCCGCCCGAACTCGGCGCCGACATCGCTGACCGTGGAATGATGCTGACCGGGGGCGGTGCACTGCTGCGGGACCTCGACCGTCTGCTGATGGAAGAGACCGGCCTGCCGGTCGTGGTCGCCGAGGAGCCGCTGACCTGCGTGGTGCGTGGCTGCGGCATCGCGCTCGAGCGCATGGACAAGCTCGGCACGATCTTCGCGACGGGCTGATCCGGCGTCAGCGCCTCGCGCGGGAGATGGACCACGGTCCGCCGCCGCTGTTCAACCAGGGCGTCTCGGCCCGGGCCCGGCTCGCGTTCTTCTCCTTTCTGGCGATCGCACTGATCGTCATCGACTCCCGCATCAAGGCGCTGGAGACCGTTCGCCTCGGGGTCGGCGTCGTGCTCTACCCGATCCAGCAGGCGCTGCTGGTCCCCAGCCGCGTCGTCGACACGATTGGTGGCTACTTCACTTCCGTCGCCAGCCTGTCCCGCGAGAACGAGCGCCTGAAGCGCAAGGAACTCGAGAACGCGCAGGCACTGCAGCAGGCGGGCGAACTCGCGGTCGAGAACGACCGCCTGCGCAAGCTCCTCGGTGCGCGCGAACGCGTTCGCAATGCGGCGGTACTGGGTCCGGTGCTCTACGAGGCGCGCGACCGCTTCGAGCGCAAGCTCGTGCTGCATGTCGGCGCCGACGACGGCGTGCGCCCCGGTGCGCCGGTGATCGACGATATCGGCGTCGTCGGTCAGGTCACGCGCGTTTTCAAGGACACGAGCGAGGTCACGCTGCTGACCGACAAGGACCAGTCGATCCCGGTGCAGATCATGCGCAGCGGCCTGCGCGGCGTTGCGTTCGGCGGCATTGATCCTGGAACACTGGATCTGCGATTCATGGCCGCCAATGCCGACATTGCCAACGACGACATCGCGGTGACTTCAGGCCTTGACGGCGTCTATCCCCCGGGGATCCCGGTGGCGCGCGTCGCCCGGGTCGAGCGGGCGGCGAAGGACCAGTTCGCGCGTGTCGTGATGACACCGATGGCAGGCGTCGAAAGTCATCGGCACCTGCTGGTGCTCCTCGTCGAGCTCGCGAAGCTGCCACCGGCGGCAGAGAGCGAGGCGGCTCCGCGCAAGGGAAGGCGACGATGAGCCCTCCGTCCGGCGGGACGGCTCCCAGCGCCCAGGGTGCCTCATGAGCGCGACCTTGTTCCGCGTGCGCAGCTGGTTGCGCGAGACATTCGCGCTGCGGCCGACCGACCCGGTGGACTTCGGTTCCCGGCTCGGTTACCGGCCGCAATACCTGCTGCGTCCTGCCAATCCGCTGTTCATCTGGGCGACGCTGGTCGCGGCACTGCTTTTCAACCTGTTTCCATGGGGCCGCCTGCCTCTGGTCCCCGACGTCCTGGCGCTCGCACTGCTGTTCTGGAACGTGCATCAGCCGCGAAGGGTGGGGATCGGCGCGGCTTTCGTGTTCGGGCTGCTGATGGACGTGCACGAGGGCGCGCTGTTCGGCGAGCACGCGCTCGCCTACACGCTGATCTCCTACGGTGCGATCACGCTGCACCGGCGCATCCAGTGGTTCCCTCTCGGTGCGCAGGCGCTGCACGTGCTGCCACTGCTGCTGATCGCCCAGCTGGCACTGCTCGCGATCCGCATGTGGGTTGGCGGCGAGTGGCCGGGGTGGCTGTACTTCGGCGAGAGCTTCGTCGGCACGCTGCTCTGGCCGGTCGTTTCCTGGCTGCTGCTGGCGCCGCAACGGCGGCCGACGGATCGGGACGAGACGCGACCGCTTTAGCTGCGCGGCTCACGTACGCGACGGCTTTGCCGTCGCACGTGCGCTCGCCGCGATTCAAAGTCAGTCGGTCGAGCTTGGGGCGGCCCGGCGCTCGACGAGTCACAAGGGCAACTGCACCCACCCTGGCCCTCCCGCCAGGCGGGAGGGAATCGGGCACCCCACCCGCTCCCTCCCCGCCGGGCGGGGAGGGAAAGTACGCCAGCGGCATAGCGAGATTGGTCGGGGGAGGGGTGCCTGCCCTTGATTTGCGGCGGGCGCCCGGCGTCCGAAGCCCGCCGCCTGATCGAGCAGTCCGAGTGCACGTGCGATTGCGAAGCAATCGCGTACACGAGGACTGAAGCCTCGCGTACACGAGCGACGCTTGACTAGCGAAGTATGTGCGACGCAGCCCAGTCGCCCCAGCCCTGCAGCGGGCCCAGCGGATTGCGGTCGACCTCGGTTTCGTGCAGCGTTGGCTGGCCGCCGTATACGGCGTAAACCGCGACTTCATCGACGA
>DAINBQ010000340.1:0-2777 GCA_036732825.1 Burkholderiaceae bacterium
TCGTCTATCCCGATGCATGGCCGACGCACCTGTCATGGGCGGCGCTGCTGCTCTACCTGATAGGACGGGGGCCGGGTCGCGCGTCGATCGATCACTGGCTCGGGATTCGCTGAGGAGGCCGCAGCCGCTTGCGCACGACCGCTCGCGTCGGCTTGCGGCGCGCGACTTCTCGGAATCCGGCGGCGTCGTACATCGACATCGCGCCGAACCACATCGAGTCATCCGACCCGCGGTGCGCGCGGTCGACCGGGTATGCCTCGACCAGGGTCACGCCCTGCTTGCGGGCCCATGCGAGCGCGGCCTTCAGCAGCGCCTCGGCCACCCCCTGCCCGCGCTCGCGCGCATCGACGAAGAAGCAGACGATCGACCATACCGGCACTTCGTCGACCGGCTTCATCACCGGTGAACGCGCGAGCTTCGAATAATCTGCGCGCGGTCCGAGCGAGATCCAGCCGATCGGCCGGCCGGCGCGATACGCAATGAGCCCGGGCACGATGCCGCGATCGACCAGCGCCTGCAATGCGCGCTTGCGCGATTCGCGCAGGCTCAGGCCCGGTTCCGCGACCGACTTGCCGCTCTCGCGGTAGAACATGCACCAGCACCCGCGCGCAATCGATGCGCCGGGTCGCTCGAAGAGTTCGACCAAGTCGCCCCAGCGGTCCGGCGTCAGCGGCGCGACTTCGAGCCTTGGCATCAGGTTTCCTTTGTACGGGTTTCGGCCGACGGGAAAACTCTAACGCTCGCTTTCGGCGGCTGGAAGCCTCGGGCGGCAACCTCCGACGTACCAGAATGTCGCCGGAACGACAATCGCGTGTCGAATGCGCCCGGAATGCTTCAGTGAAACTCGTTCAGAATAGGCGCTAATCCCCGTGATGAAACGACTGCGCTTTCTGATCTTCCTGATCGCGCTGGCCGCCTGCGCAGTGCACGCGGCCGGGGCGCCGCTCGTTCTCATCGAACGCGGCCGCGCAGCGATGCGCAGCGACCCCGAAGCGAGCCGCCGCCTCGCCGAACAGGCACTGCGGTCGCTGGCGGCGCAGCCCGACCCCGACCTGCAGATCCGTGCCCACCTGCTGCTCTGCGACTATTTTTCCGAGCGTGACCGCGCTGCCGCGCAGCGACAGATCGATCAGGCCCAGGCATTGATGTCCCTCAGCACGCGGCCGGGCCTGCGGGCCGGCGTGCTCTCGTGCGCCGGCGAGATGAGCGAGTTCGCCGGCGACAACGTGCAGGCGATGGCGCTGTACCAGCAGGCGGTGACGGTCGCGGCAAGCTCCAATGAGCTGGAGCTGCTGGCCGATGCGCTGTTCCAGCGCGGCTACCTGCGTGGCCTGCAGGGCGAATTCGCCAACGGCCTCGCCGACCTCCGGCAGGCAATCGGGATCTATGAGCGCCTCGGGCTGCCGCAGCAGGCGCAGACATCGGTCAACGGGGTCGCGATTCTCTACAACCGCATGGGCGACTACCGGCAGGCCCGCAATTACTTCGAGGCGTCGCTGAAAAGTCAGAAGGCGGCCGGGCTGACACGTGAGCAGATCGTCACCCACCACAACCTCGGTCGAGTGCTGGAGAACCTGAAGGAGTGGGACGCAGCGCAGCGCGCGTTCGAAACCGTGCTGGCCCTGTCGCGCGAAATCGGCTACCGGCGCGGCGAGGCGTACGCGCTGCGCGGGCTGGCGAGCGTGCGCAATGCGCGCGGCGCTGCTGCCGACGCGATGAACCTGCTCGATCGCGCGTCGCAGCTGCAACGCTCGACTCCCGACGAGCGGCTGCGGGCGCAGATCCTGCTCCAGCGCGGCATCGCGCTGCGTGAATTGCAGCGCCCGTCCGAGAGTGTCTATGCGCTTCAGCAGGCGCTGCAGGTCTTCGTGAAGGCCGATTCGATGGCGGAACTCGGTGCGACGCATGACGAACTCGCGCGGTCACTGACCGTGCTCGGCGACTGGAAGGGCGCCTACGAGCACCAGGTGAAGTTCCAGTCGACGCGCGACACGCTGCTGCAGAAGCAGCTCGACCAGCGTTTCGCGACGTTGCGGGTCGAGTTCGACACCGCTGCCAAGGACAAGGAGTACGCACTCCTGCAACGCGAGAAGGACGCGTCCGTGCGAGCGCTGGCGCAGGAAAAGCGCGCGAACCGGCTGCAGGCCGCGGTGCTCGCACTGGTCGTGCTGCTGGCCGTCGTGCTGGCGATGCTCGCCTGGCGGCAGAGGCGGACCAGCCAGGCCATGCACACGCTCGCAATGACGGATGAGCTGACGGGCCTGCCGAACCGGCGCGACGTGCTGGCGCGGCTCGAAACGCTCCTGGCGACGCCGGGCCGGGGCTGTGCGCTGCTGATCGTCGACATTGATCACTTCAAGTCGATCAACGACGAACACGGTCATCTTGTCGGCGACGAAATCCTGCGCGCGGTGGCCGATGCGCTGCATGACGTCGCACGCGACCCCGTCGCGCTGGGCCGGCTCGGGGGCGAGGAGTTCGTCGTGATCGAGCCGGATGCCGACGAGGTTTCGGGACGGCTGCTCGCGGAGCGCCTGCTGGCGCGGGTGCGCGCGCTCGACCTGAACCGTCTCCCGCCCGGACGCCGGCTGACGGTCAGCATCGGGCTGACCGTCTGCGGGTCCGGCGACACGGTCACGCAGATGCTGCGACGCGCCGACGAGGCGCTTTACGTTGCCAAGGCGGGAGGCCGCGATCGCGTCGTGACGCGCGTCGCGCCGCCGGACGACATCGATTTCGACGCGGCGCACGTGACGGGCACCGCTTAGTCCGCGAGC
>DAINBQ010000341.1:0-2767 GCA_036732825.1 Burkholderiaceae bacterium
GGTTTGTTCTGAGGCGCCGCCGCGCGAACCACTTGCGAATTTCTTCGACCCACAGAACGAGGCTTGCCACCGCCCCGATGAGGATCGCCTCTGCCCATGGAATCGGGGTGGTGTGGAAGATCTCGTTCATGAACGGGACGAAAATCACGGAGGCTTGCAGGAGGTTGGCGACGAGCAGCCCGCCGAGGAACCAGTAGTTGCGGAGCACGTTCATCGAGAAGACCGATTGGGTCGCCGACCGGCAGTTGAGCGCGTTGAACCACTGGCACACCACAAGCGTGGTGAACGTGCCGGTGCGGACTTCTTCGAACGTCATCCCCTCATTGAAGCGGATGAAGAAGTAGCCGAGCGTCGAGGCGGCGATCGCCGACGCCATCACGATCATCCGCCGGAGCATCGGCGCCGTCAGGATCGGCTCGGAGGCGGGCGTCGGCGGATGGCGCATCTCGTCGCCTTCCGGGCCTTCCATGATGAGCGTCACGCTCAGGGCACCGTCGGTGACCAGGTTCACCCACAGGATCATGACGGCTGCGAGCGGCGGCGGATAGCCAAGCAGCAAGGCGGTGAACAGGATGAGGATTTCTGACGTGCCCGTCGAGAAGAGGTAGAGGATCAGTTTCTTGATGTTGCGGTAGATGAGGCGGCCTTCGGCGACCGCCCGGACGATGGTGGCGAAGTTGTCGTCGGTGATGATGATCTTGGCCGCCTCCTTGGCGACGTCAGTTCCGGTGATCCCCATCGCGACGCCGACATCCGCACGCGCGAGCGCCGGGGCGTCGTTCACGCCGTCGCCTGTCATAGCGACCACCCGGCCCTCGGCCTGGAACGCTTCGACGATTCGCAGCTTCTGCGCCGGATGCACGCGCGCGAACACCGATATCCGCGGCAGCCGCGAGCGCAGCTCCGCCTCCGACATCTGATCGAGCTCGCGGCCGTCCACCGACTCGTCACCGGACGCGACGATGCCGAGCATCGCGCCGATCGCCTGCCCCGTGGCTTTGTGATCGCCCGTCACCATCACCGGACGTATACCCGCTGCCCGGCATTGCTCCACCGCCTCATAGGCCTCGTCGCGCGGCGGATCGAGCTGACCGACGAGGCCGAGGAAGGTGACCTGGCCGGCGAACGCGTCGAAGCGCTGCGCAGGTTCGCCGGCGGCATCCTGCACTTCGGCGAACGCCAGTACCCGGAGGGCCTGTGCCGCCATGGCGTCGGCCGCGCGATGCAGCATATCGGCCTGCGTGCGGTCGGCGACTGGGAGCAGCGCGATGACGGATTCAGGTGCGCCTTTGATGAACGTCACGGCGCGCTCGCGGCTCCGATGTGTCGTCGCCATCATCTTCGCCCCGCCGTCGAAGGGGATCTCGCCGATGCGCGGCCAGTTGGCTCGAACGGCTGGCACATCCAGTCCGGCTTTGGCCGCCGCCGTCAGCAGCGCCCCTTCCGTGGGATCACCGACGATGGTCCAGCCCCCGCGTGTCTCGTCGGCCGGGGGCACCAGCTGCGCATCGTTGCAGAGGACCGCCGCGGTCAGCAGACGGGCGAGCCCCTCGTGCTGCGAGGCGTCGGTCGGGCCCGCCACCATCTGCAGCCCGCCCTCGGGCGCATAGCCGCTGCCGGTCACCTGGATCGGCTCCTCCCCAGGCAGCTGGATCTCCCGGACCGTCATTTCGTTCCGAGTCAGCGTGCCGGTCTTGTCCGTACAGATCACGCTGGTGGAGCCGAGCGACTCGACCGCTGCGAGCTTCCGGACGATCGCGCGCTGCGACGCCATCCGCTGGACGCCGACCGCGAGCGCCACGGTGACAGCCACCGGCAGCCCCTCGGGGATCATCGACACGATCTGGCTGATGCCGATCATGAAGATCTCCGACAAGGGGATGCCTTGCAGGGAGCCGATCGCGACGATCAGGGCGAAGACCGCGAGGGCCGCGAACACCAGGTAGTGCCCGAACTGCGCGATGCGCCGCTCCAGCGGTGTCGGCGGCTCTTCTGCCTCGGCGGTCAGGCGGGCGATCTTGCCGACCTCGGTGTTGAGTCCCGTCGCCACGACCACGGCGGTCGCGCGGCCGGCCGTCACGTGGGTCCCCGAATACACCATGCTTCGCCGATCGGCGAGCAGCGCGGTGTCGGCGACCGGCGCGGTCGTCTTCGACACCGGCACCGATTCGCCCGTTAGCGCGGCCTCGGCGACCTCGAACGCCGCCGCATCGAACACGCGGGCATCGGCCGTGATCGCGTCGCCCGCCGCGAGCAGCAGCACGTCGCCCGGCACCAGTTCTCTCGCCTCAAGGATTCGCTCCTCGCCGTCGCGCCTGATGCGCGCTTTCACCGACGCGAGCTTTCGAAGGGCCTCGATCGATCGTGCCGCCCGCCCCTCCTGGAACGAGCCAATGATCGAGTTGACGATGACGACGGCGAGGATGACCAGCGCGTCGGACTGCTCGCCGAGTAGAAACGCGACCGTGGCCACCGCGAGCAGTAGGTAGATCAACGGGCTCCGGAACTGCCGGAGGAAGAGTGTCAGGAGGGATGGCGGCTTCTGTTCCGGGAGGGCGTTCGGACCGTACGAGTCCAGTCGGCGAGCAGCCTCGTCTCGACTAAGCCCCAACCTCGTCGTGGCCAACGTTCGAACGACGGCCTCCGCAGGTTGTGCATGCCAGGCGAGGCTCGACGTCGGCTCACTGTGGGTCACGGGTTCTTGCGTTCGATCCGCGACGGCGGCCGCACTTGGGCGACGAAGCATCTGGTCCTCCTCGGCTTGACT
>DAINBQ010000342.1:0-2759 GCA_036732825.1 Burkholderiaceae bacterium
TGTGCGGCGTACGCAGTCGGCTGGGTTCGAATTCAGGAACTCGATCCGCGAGGAACAAGACTCTTCAGAGACCAGAGCTCCACCGACCAGTTCGCTCGAAGCGGACGCGTCGCTCGGTAGCATCCGGGACATGGAATTGGTTCAAGGCACCCGCGATCACCTGGCGAGCTACGTTGCCGCATTGCGCGCGGGATGGTCGGCCGACAACGTCAGAGGCGCTGCTGCAGCGCAGGAGGAGCTTCTGCGCATTGAAGCTGATCCCGATGCCTTTCTTGCGAGCCTTTGCGACCCGGAGGCCCGGGGGCCGCTGGTCACGTTGCCCGATGGGTCCAAAGTGCGCCGCATTCCCGGTTACCGGAAGTGGATGTGGGACGGCGAGTTCTGCGGCTCGATCGGATTACGTTGGATGCCTGGCACGCAGGAGCTGCCTGAGCACGTCCTCGGGCACGTTGGCTACGCTGTCGTACCGTGGAAGCAAGGGCGCGGCTACGCCAAGCAGGCCCTCAGAGCAATACTGGCCGAGGCCAAGGGGTTGGGACTGGAAT
The DNA here is from genome assembly GCA_036732825.1 of Burkholderiaceae bacterium. GTDB lineage: Bacteria > Pseudomonadota > Gammaproteobacteria > Burkholderiales > Burkholderiaceae_F > DAINBQ01. The sequence goes on from DAINBQ010000342.1 coordinate 546, forward strand.
ACATCGAAATGACGACGGACCCAGACAACACCGCCTCCCAGCGTGTGATGCTGGCCAGCGGCGCGGTTCTGGTGGGGCGCTTTCAGAAGCCGGCCATATACGGCGGGATCGATGGCTTGCGGTACCGCTTGTTTCTCTAGTCGGCCAGTAGCGGCCGTCGGCCAACTCCTTGAGAATCGCCCCAAAAGCGGATCTCGAGGAGCTGCAGAATGGATCGATTCGCGGGCGGTTGCCTGTGCGGCAACGTTCGGTTTGTGGCGTCGGGACTTCCATACCGGGTTGGCCTTTGTCACTGCCTTGACTGCCGCAAGCATCATGGGGCCCTGTTTCACGCTTCCGCGGTGTTCCCTCATGATGCGGTGTCGATCGAGGGCGAGACGCGCGACTACGCCGGACGGTTCTTCTGTCCCCGATGCGGCTCGTCGGTTTTCGGACGCAGCGCGGACGAGATCGAAGTGAACCTGGGATCCCTGGATGCCCCTGATCAGCTAAAGCCAACGTACGAGCTCTGGACCATCCGTCGCGAGTCCTGGTTGCCGCCGTTTCCGCTCACGAGACGGTACGACCGCAATCGTGGCGCCACGAGTCGCTTTGAGGAGTAGGTCGCAAGCGGCCGAGAGTGTGTGGAAACGCGTTCTTGCGCCGTCGGCGGGCGAGCGATGACGCGTTGACGACGTCGTGGTGAGATAGCCTCGCTCGGAGTGGCGTGTCGAGCGCTGTGATTGAACCGCTTTTGACGAAGTAAGGCGCCCTCAGGCGCCCAGCAGCCGCATCGCCTGCAGCGTTTTCGGCATGCCGAGCAGCTTGATTACCCGCTTCAGGTTGTAGGCCAGCACGTACAGGCTCATTTCCGTGTTGACGTGGGCCAGCCCACGGGTCAGGAAGTGGGTCGCGCCCATCCAGTGCTTCAGCGTGCCGAACACGTGCTCGATCGTGCGCCGGCGCAGCGTCATCGCCTCCGGTGTGCGGTCCAGCCGCCGCTGCATCGCTTCGAGCAGGTGTTCGTGTTCCCAGCGCGTGACGCGGCGATAGCTGCTGGTCGTGCATTGGGACTTCAGTGGACAGCGCGGACAAGACGACGACCAGTACTTGCGGATCGCCAGGCCGTTCTCGATCGTGGCGAAGCGGAAGATGGCCCGCTCGCCCGCCGGACACTGGTACTCGTCATCGCGGGCGATGTAGATGAAGTCGAGCTTGCTGAAGCGACCCTCGGCCCGGGCACCGGAGGTCATCGGCTTGGGCACCAGCGGCGTGATGCCGGCTTCCAGGGTCGCCTTGATCTCATTGCTATTGAAGTAACCGCGGTCGGCGACGGCCTGCATCTTGGTCTTGCCCATCTCGTCGCGCGCGGCGGTGGCCATCTTGGTCAGCTGCGCGCGGTCGTTGCCCTCGTTGGTCACCTCGTGGGTCACGATCAGGTGGTGCTTGGCATCGACCGCGGCCTGCACGTTGTAGCCGACGACGCCCGTGCCCTTGGCTTGGGAGATCATCGAGCGCGCATCCGGGTCGGTCTCCGAGATCTGCTCGTCCGGGGTGTTCTTCAACTCCTCCCGGATCCGGTCCATCCGTCGCATCTGGCCACGCAGGGTCTCGATCTTCTCGCGCAGCCGCTCGGTCTTGGCTTCGACCTCCGCCGGCTGGGTGCGGTCGGCAGTCTCCAGGGCCTCCAGGTAACGGCGGATGCTCTCCTCGATCTGCTGCTGACGGCGGTCGACCTTGTTCGGCGTGAAGTTGCGGTCGCGACTGTTGACCGCCTTGAACTTGCTGCTGTCGATGGCGACGATGGCCTGGGTGAAGAGCTTCAGCTCCCGGCACAGCTGCACGAAGCGACGACAGACATTACGAATGCCGTCGCCGTTGGCGCGGCGGAAGTCGGCGATGGTCTTGAAGTCGGGGGCCAATCGCCCGGTGAGCCACATCAGCTCGACGTTGCGCTGGGCTTCGCGCTCGAGCCGCCGGCTCGAAGGAATGCGATTGAGATACCCGTAGATGTAGAGCTTGAGCAGCACCGCCGGGTGATACGCCGGCCGGCCCGTCTCGGCCGGCTCGACGCCGGCAAAACCCAAGGCCTGCAGATCCAGTTCCTCGACGAAGGCATCGACGGCTCGCACCGGATTGTCCTCGGCGATGTAGTCATCGAGGCACGCCGGAAGCAAAACCGCCTGGCTTCGATCTTCCCCTTCAATGAATCGCTTCATGCGGCACTCGCATCGC
>DAINBQ010000343.1:0-2751 GCA_036732825.1 Burkholderiaceae bacterium
GAACCCTCAATCAAACGGAGAGACGTCATGCGCGTCATGGTTATTGTGAAGGCGACCCGTGAGTCCGAGGCGGGTGAAATGCCGAGCCAGGAATTGCTGGCCGCAATGGGCAGTTTCAACGAGGAACTCGTGAAGGCCGGCATCATGCTTGCCGGCGAAGGGTTGCATCCGACGTCGAAGGCCAAGCGGGTCCGCTTCACCGGCAGCAAGCGGACCGTCATCGACGGGCCGTTCACCGAGACCAAGGAACTGGTCGCCGGCTTCTGGCTATGGCAGGTCAAGTCGATGGAAGAGGCGGTCGAATGGGTCAAGCGCTGCCCGAACCCGATGCCGAGCGAATCCGAAATCGAGATTCGGCCGGTGTTCGAGGCCGACGACTTCGGGGCAGAGTTCACTCCCGAGCTGCGTGAACAGGAGGAACGCCAACGCGCCCGGGCCGAGCAACTCGCACAGGCGGCACGCCGCTGAGGAGGAAAGACGATGCAGATCCAGCCCTATCTGTTCTTCAACGGCCGCTGCGAAGAGGCAATCAAGTTCTACCAGCGCGCGCTCGGCGCCGAGGTCGTCTTCATGATGCGCTACAAGGAAAGTCCCGAAGCTCCGCCGCCGGGCATGGTGCCGCCCGGGTCCGAGGAAAAGGTCATGCACGCGGAGCTGCGCATCGGCGACACGACCGTGATGGTGTCCGACGGAAACTGCGCGGGGAAACCGGTCTTCAACGGCTTCTCGCTTTCGATTGCGTTGAAGGATGCCGCGCAGTCCGACAAGTTCTTCAATGCGCTCGCCGACGGCGGTCAGGTGCAGATGCCGCTCGGCAAGACCTTCTGGTCGCCGCGCTTCGGAATGCTGGTCGACCGCTTCGGCGTCGGCTGGATGATCAACGTCGAGGAGCAGGGAGTCTGAGTTGCCGTACATGCTGCTGATCATCGAGCCGGTCGGGCAGCGGCGCGAACGCACCGAGGAAGAGGGACGCGCGCTGTACGACCGCATGCTGAGATTCGCAGGCGACCTCCAGTCACGCGGGCTGCTGATCGCGACCCAGTCGCTGCGGTCCGACGCCGAAGGCGTCCGGGTGCAGGTACGCGGCGGCAAGCGCACGCTGGTCGACGGGCCATTTTCCGAATCAAAGGAGATGGTCGGCGGCTATTTCCTGCTGCAATGTGAGAGCAAGGCCGAGGCCGTTGCGATCGCCGCCGAGTGTCCGGCGGCCGAGTGGGCGACCGTGGAGGTGCGCGAGTTCGGCCCGTGCTTCACCTGATCGGCCCGCTCTCACCGTGACGACATCGGCCGTGCACCGCACCGTCGAGGCGGTGTGGCGGATGGAATCCGCGAAGATCATCGCGACCCTGGCGCGCCTGCTGCGCGATGTCGGCCTGGCGGAGGAACTGGCGCAGGACGCGCTCGTCGCTGCGCTCGAGCAATGGCCGAAGAGCGGCGTGCCGGACAATCCAGCGGCATGGCTGACTGCCGCCGCCAAGCACCGCGCGATCGATCTCATGCGCCGCTGGTCACTGCACCAGCGCAAGGAGGGCGAGCTGGCGTGGGAAATCGAGTCGCAACTGAAGGACGCTGCGCCGAATCTCGAGGCGGCGATCGACCGGGCGTTCGACGATCCGATCGGCGACGACCTGCTGCGGCTGATTTTCATCGCCTGCCATCCGGTGCTGGCGCGCGAGGCACGCGTGGCGCTGACACTGCGGCTGCTCGGCGGATTGACGACCGACGAGATCGCGCGCGCCTTCCTCGTGCCAGAGCCTACCGTCGCGCAGCGCATCGTGCGCGCGAAGCGCACGCTTGCCGAATCGCGCGTGCCGTTCGAAGTGCCCGCTCCGGCCGAGCTCGCGGCGCGGTTGGGATCGGTGCTCGAAGTGATCTACCTCGTTTTCAATGAAGGTTATTCGGCGACGGCCGGCGACGACTGGATGCGTCCTTCGCTCGCCGAGGATGCGCTGCGCCTCGGACGCATCCTTGCCGAGCTCGCTCCAGAGGAGCCCGAGGTTCACGGTCTGGTCGCGCTGATGGAAATCCAGGCGTCACGCATGCGCGCGCGTGTCGGCCCCAACGGCGAGCCGATCCTGCTACTCGACCAGGATCGCGCGCGCTGGGACCAGCTGCTGATTCGCCGCGGGCTCGCCGCACTGGAACGCGCGGATGCGATCGGCACTGCGCACGGCGGTCTCGGTCCATACGCAGTGCAGGCCGCGATCGCCGCCTGCCACGCGCGCGCGAAGACAGCCGACGAAACCGACTGGCCACGCATCGCGGCGCTGTATGACGCGCTGGCGCAGCTTGCGCCGTCGCCCGTCGTCGAACTGAACCGCGCGGTTGCAGTTGCGATGGCGTTCGGTCCGGCCGCCGGACTCGAACTCGCCGATTCGCTGCGCGATGAGCGGCAACTCAAGGACTATCACCTGCTGCCTGCGGTGCGGGGCGATCTGCTGCACAAGCTTGGGCGGTGCGTCGAGGCTCGCGCCGAGTTCGAGCGCGCTGCGGCGCTGACGCGCAATGCGCGCGAACGCGCGCTGCTGCTCGGACGCGCCGACGCCTGCGCGCAGGAGGCCGAAACCTCCCGCACGCAGACATCGTCACCGCGCTAACGCGCTGCGACAGATTCAGCGGGCGGCAGCGGCTCCGGCACGCGGTTCCGGATCGCCGGCACTGTCTGCAGATAGGTGAACACCGCTTCGAAGTCCGCATCGGTCCAGTTGCGATACACCTGGACCGGCATCGGCGGCAGCACCTCGCGACCGC
>DAINBQ010000344.1:0-2726 GCA_036732825.1 Burkholderiaceae bacterium
GGCCACTTCGAGCTGCAGCCGGCCGAACGCGTGCTGCGGGTCCGTGGCGAGCCGGTGGCCGTGGGCAGCCGCGCCTTCGATCTGCTGCTCGCGCTGGCCCAGCGCCATGAGCGGCTGGTCACCAAGCAAGAGTTGCTCGACCTCGTCTGGCCCGGCCTGGTTGTCGAAGAGCACAACATCGCGACCCAGATCAGTACGCTGCGCAAGCTGCTAGGCGCGAGCGCCATCGCGACGCTTCCAGGTTACGGGTACCGGTTGACGGCGCTGCCGCAGGCGGCGCCGGCTGAAGCGACGGTGGGCTTGACCCCGCAGCGGCTGCGCCACAACCTGCCCGGTCAGCGCACGCGCTTCATTGGCCGCGAGGGGGCGCTCGAAGATCTCGCGCGCCTGCTGCCTTCGACACGGCTGCTGACGCTGACCGGCATCGGCGGCTGCGGCAAGACGCGCCTGGCGCTGCAGTTCGCGCAGCAACAGCTGGCCGAATTCGCGGACGGGGTATGGTTCGTCGACCTGGCACCGCTGAAGGACGCCGAGCGCGTGGCCGCGACCTGCTCAGCCGTGCTCGGCCTGCGCGAAGAGGGCGACAGGCCGTTGATGCAACGGCTGCTCGAACACCTGGCCGCTCAACCTGCGCTGCTGGTGCTGGACAACTGCGAGCATGTGATCGACGGCGTGGCCGCTGTGGTGGACGCGGTGCTGGCTGGCAGCACGGGCCTCACGGGCACAGCCGGCACGAAGATCCTCGCGACCAGCCGCGAGGGCCTGGGCGTGACCGGCGAGCAGATCTATCCGGTGCGCTCGCTGTCGCTGCCAGCAACCGTGGATCTGCTCGCGGTGCAGGGTGCCGAGTCGGTGCGCGTCTTTGTCGACCGCGCGCGGCTGGCCCTGCCCGATTTCGAGGTCGGGCCCGACAACGCCGCGTCGATCGCGGAGATCTGCCGCCGCCTGGATGGCATTGCATTGGCGATCGAGTTGGCGGCAGCGCGCGTGACGATGCTCCCGGTGAACGAGATCGCCGCGCGGCTGGATGACCGCTTCCGTCTGCTCACCGGCGGCAGCCGCGCACTGCCGCGGCACCAGACGCTGCACGCGGCGATGCAATGGAGTTACGAGCAGCTGGCGCCGCCCGAGCAGCATTTGCTGCGTCAGATGTCGGTCTTCGCCGACGGCTGGACGTTGCCGGCGGCGGCCGAGGTCGCGCAGACAGCCGACGAGTACGAGGCGCTCGCGCTATTGACGGCGCTGCACGACAAGTCGCTGCTCGTGGTCGAGCGTTCCGATACCGGTGCTGCGCCGCGGTACCGGATGCTCGAGACCGTGCGCCAGTACGCAATGGAACGCCTGAACGAGTGCGGCGAAGGCGAAACCGCGCGGGGCCGGCATGCGGCCCATTACGTTGATTGGGCGGAGGGAGCCGAGCCGCATGTGCGCGGGCCTGATCAGGACGCCTGGATCGGCCGATTCCGGCAGGAACATGAGAACCTGATTGCAGCGCTCACCTGGTGCAGCGAGGGACAAGTCGATCCGCAGGCAGGGCTGCGCCTGATGGCGGCGACGACCTTCTACTGGGTCTGGAACGGCGTCGAGCTGGGGCACCGGCTCGCGTGTTCCGTCCTCGAACACGATCGCACGGCGGCGGACACGCAGGCGCGCGTGGGCACGCTGCGTGCGATCTCCAAGTTGAGCCTCTTCCGCGGGCACTATCCAGAAGCGCTGTCGTTCGCGCAGCAGGCGCTTGATGTGGCGCGGCGCGTGGGCGAGGTGCGGTCCACGTTGATGGCGCTCGACGAACTCGGCTCGGCGCTCAATACCGTGGGGCGCGTCGACGAGGCGTTGCCACTGCATGAAGAGGCCCTCGCGCTGGCGCGATCGCTGGGCGACCCGAGCTTGCTCCCTTACATACTGAACAGCGTCGCGGAGTCCCTACGCAGTGCGGGGCAGCTGGATGAAGCGGAGCGCTGCTACGGCGAGGCGCTCGACGCGGCGCGCGGCCAAGGCGGCCGGCTCGGCATGGTCGTTCCCCTGAACAACCTGATTCGCGTGTTGGTCACTCGGGGCCGACTCGCTCAGGCGCGCAGCACGGCCGTCGAGTGCCTGTCGCTGTCGCGCGGTCAGAAGGTCGGCGTCGATCTGCTGGAAGCGTCGGTGGGGCTAGCTTCGTGCCTCGGCGAGCACGCGCGGGCGGCGCGTTTCTGGGGGGCCGCGGACCAGACACTGAAGGCCTGGGGCTACCGGCACCAACCGGTGGACATCGAGCACACCGCGCCGTTGATCGCGAACTCTCGCCGAGCGCTCGGTGATGCCGCGTTCGGGGCCGCCGAGGCGGCCGGTCGCGCGCTGGAGTTCGAGGCCGCCATGCTCGAACTGCAGCAGTGGTTGGACGGCGAGGCGTGAACACTGACCCGGTCTGCACGTCTGCAAGGGGGAGGAGACCGCGGATCAATGCGGGCTTCCGCCTCAAGGCTTTCTGAACGAGTCCACGTTCTGCGCGAACGATTGTCTGCATCGGGATACGAGAAAGGCGCAGGAAGTAGATGACGGCTTTACTCGCGGTGCGTCCGAACGTGCACGAGTGAAGCGCTCTCGCTAGGTTGAGACCGCCGGGACGGGGACGGCGGCCGCCCTGCTTCCGCAACCATCCGCGCTGACCGGCACCCGTGGCAGAAACCGGCGGTCCCGTCGGCCGCCCGCGCCGCTTCGCTGTCAGAGGGGCACAATCGTCGTCC
>DAINBQ010000345.1:0-2687 GCA_036732825.1 Burkholderiaceae bacterium
CTGATCGCGTCGATGTGGATCGGCAACCTGATGCTGGTGATCCTCAACCTGCCGCTGATCGGCATCTGGGTCCAGCTGCTGAAGGTCCCCTACCGCCTGTTGTATCCGGCGATCCTCGTGTTCTGCTGCATCGGCGTGTACTCGATCAACAACAACTCGTTCGACGTCACGATGACCGCAGTGTTCGGAGTCGTCGGGTATCTGTTCTACAAGCTGCGGTGCGAGCCGGCACCGCTGATCCTCGGCTTCATCCTCGGCCCGATGATGGAAGAGAACCTGCGGCGGGCGATGCTGCTTTCGCGCGGTGACGCGACCGTGTTTTTCACGCGACCCCTGTCGTTGGGTCTGCTGATTCTTGCTGCCGCCCTGATCGTTATCGTCGCACTGCCGCAGATCAGCAAGAAGCGCGAGGAAGCTTTCCACGAAGTCGACTGACCACGGACTACTCGCACGTGCATTGGAGGTGCACGTGCAACGGTGAGTCTTCCGTTGCACGCAGCCTGGCGCTTCTGCAAAGGGCGGGAGTGGCCGCCACCTGGCCGCGCGCGTTGACCGTGTACTCACAGCAACAGCATCAGGACTCTGATCAGTGACCTTCAACTGGACCAATCCGTACCGCACCGTCCGCACTCCTGTCCTTGCGCGCAACATCGTTGCGACGTCGCAGCCGCTCGGGGCCCAGGCCGGGCTGCGCATCCTGCAGCAGGGTGGAAATGCGGTCGATGCAGCTATCGCCGCCGCCGCAGTGCTGACGATCACCGAACCCTGCAGCAACGGGCTCGGCTCCGATAATTTCGCGATCGTCTGGGATCCGGCGAGCCAGCGGCTTCACGGGCTGAACTCGAGCGGCACCGCGCCGGCCGCCTGGACGTTCGAGTACTTCCGCCACAAGTACGGCGAGGAGAAGCAGCGTCCGGCCCGCGGCTGGGATTCGGTCACGGTTCCGGGCGCGGTTGCCGGCTGGTCGCTGCTGCATCGCGCGCTCGGCAGGCTCGCGTTCGGCGCCGTGCTCGCGCCTGCGATCGACTACGCGGAGCGTGGCTATGCGGTGAGCCCGATCGTGCAGGACAAGTGGCGAATGGCCACGCCCGTGCTGCGAGACCATCCGGGATTTGCGCAGCACTTCCTGCCGAAAGGACGTCCGCCGGCGGTCGGCGAGCACTTCGTGCTGGCCGGTGCAGCGCGCACGCTTAAGCTGGTCGCGGAAGGCGGCGCCGAAGCGTTCTACCTGGGCGAGATCGCCGACGCGATCGGGCGCCATGCCAAAGAAACCGGCGGCGCAATCACCGCAACCGATCTGGCCGACTACTGGGGCTTCGCACAGTCAGCAAGCTGGGTCGGAACGATCAGCACCCATTTCCACGGCCACGAGCTGCACGAGATCCCGCCCAACGGTCAGGGAATCGCCGCCTTGTCTTGCCTCGGCATCCTGCGGCACACCGCGATCGCCGAATACGAGGTCGACAGCGCCGACTGGCAGCACGTCGCGATCGAGGCGATGAAGCTCGCGTTTGCGGATACCTATGCGCTGGTCGCGGACCCGCGCAGCATGACGGTGAGCACCGAGGCGATGCTGGACGATGGCTACCTCGCCGACCGTGCGCGCCTGATCGATCCGCGCCGCGCGCAGGTCTTCGGCGCTGGCGCGCCGCCGCGCGGCGGAACCGTGTACCTGAGCGCCGCGGACTCCAGCGGCATGATGGTTTCACTGATCCAGTCGAACTACATGGGGTTCGGTTCCGGCGTCGTCGTGCCCGGCTACGGGATCTCGCTGCAGAATCGTGGCGCCGGATTCGTGCTCGATCCGGCGAGCCCGAACTGTGTGGCACCTGGCAAGCGGCCCTTCCACACGATCATTCCGGCCTTTCTGACGAAGGATGGGCAGCCACAGATGAGTTTCGGGGTGATGGGCGGCAACATGCAGCCGCAGGGCCATGTGCAGACGCTGATCCGCATGCTGCTCGCCGGCCAGCAGCCGCAGGCCGCCTGCGATGCGCCGCGCTGGAAAGTGATGCACGGGCTGGATATCGAGATCGAGAATGCGATGCCCGCCGAAGTCGCCGACGAGTTGTCGGCGCGCGGCCACCGCATCACCCGCGCCAACGACTCGTACATGGATTTCGGTTCCGGCCAGTTCATCTGGCGGCTCGGCGATCCGGCGATCGAGGGGTACGTCGCGGCCAGCGATTCACGGCGCGACGGCCTGGCGGCCGGTTATTGATTTCAACCCGCCCCGGGCGTGCTGATTTTGGGACAATGCCCGGATCAGGGGACACAGGGACAACCATGAAACACGCAGCCATTACCGGCTGGGGCAAGTGCATGCCTCCGTCCGTGCTGACAAACGCCGATCTGGCGACGTTTCTCGAGACCGACGACGCGTGGATCACGAGCCGCACCGGCATGCATGAACGACGCGTATCGCACGTGTCGGCGATCGAGATGGCGACCGTGGCCAGTCAGCGCGCACTCGCCTGCGCGGGGCTCGACGCGGCGGACCTCGACCTGATCGTCTACGGCAGTTGCAGCAACGACGAGACGGTGCCGAACAGCGCGTCCGGCGTGCAGTTTCTGATCGGGGCGAACCAAGCGGCGTCGATGGATGTGAACACCGCCTGCACCAGCTTCCTGTACGGACTGTCGACTGCGACCGCGTTGATCCGCACCGGGTCGGTCCGCAATGCGCT
>DAINBQ010000346.1:0-2675 GCA_036732825.1 Burkholderiaceae bacterium
CGAGTCGCTGCCGTTCGTCGAGGCGGCGCGGCAGATGAGCCTGCGCCTCGGTCGAAATGGCGCCTGCTTCGTGCATCTGACGCTGGTGCCGTTCATCCCGATGGCGGGCGAGCTGAAGACCAAGCCTACCCAGCACAGCGTGCAGAAGCTGCGCGAGATCGGCATCTCGCCCGACGTGCTGCTGTGCCGTGCAGACCGCCCGATCCCGGAGGAGGAGCGCGCCAAGATCTCGCTCTTCTCGAACGTGCCGATCGATGCCGTCATCTCGGCCTGGGATGCCACCTCGATCTACAAGATCCCGTCGATGCTGCACAAGCAGGGACTCGACGAGATCGTCTGCTTCAAGCTCGGCATCGTCGCCAAGCCGGCCGACTTGTCGGCCTGGGACCGGCTGGTCGAGGCGCTCGAGCACCCGCAGCACGAGATCCGGATCGGCATGGTCGGCAAGTACGTCGACTTGTCGGATTCGTACAAGTCGCTGAACGAAGCGCTGATGCACGCGGGCATTCACACGCGCTCCAAGGTGACGATCGAGTACCTCGATTCCGAGCAGATCGAGCGCGAAGGCGTCGGCTCGCTGGCGCGCGTCGACGCGGTGCTGGTTCCGGGCGGCTTCGGCAAGCGGGGCACGGAGGGCAAGATCGCCGCGATCCGGCATGCGCGCGAGCAGGCCCTGCCGTACCTCGGCATCTGTCTCGGCATGCAGCTCGCCACGATCGAGTTCGCGCGCAACGTTTGCGGGCTCGAGGGCGCCAACTCGACGGAGTTCGATCCGGACACGCCGCATCCGGTCGTCGCGCTGATCACTGAATGGATGGACCGTACCGGGCGCATCGAGCGGCGCGACGAGAAGTCCGATCTCGGCGGCACGATGCGCCTTGGCTCGCAGAAGTGTCCGGTCGAGCGCGGCACGCTCGCGCACCGCATCTACGGCGCCGAAGTGAACGAACGTCACCGGCACCGCTATGAAGTGAACAATGTCTACGTGCCGCAACTCGAGGCACAGGGCTACAAGGTCTCGGCCCGCACTCCGAGCGAGAACCTGCCGGAGATCATGGAGCTGCCGGCGCACCCGTTCTTCATCGGCGTGCAGTTCCACCCCGAGTTCACTTCGACGCCGCGCAACGGACACCCGCTGTTCAAGGCCTTCGTGGAGGCTGCGCTCGCGGCGCGCAATGTGCGCCATGGCGAGCCGCCGATCGCGCAGAAGGCGGCGGCATGAAGCTCGCCGGGTTCGAGGTAGGACTCGACCGCCCGGTGTTTCTGATCGCAGGGCCGTGCGTGATCGAAACCGAGCAGCTTGCGATCGACACCGCGGGCAGGCTGAAGGAGATCACCGGCGCGCTTGGCGTGCCATTCATCTACAAATCATCGTTCGACAAGGCCAACCGCAGCTCCGGCAAGAGCTTCCGCGGGCTCGGCATCGAGGAAGGGCTGCGCATACTCAGCGAAGTGAAGAAGCAGGTCGGGGTGCCGGTGCTGACCGACGTGCACGACGAGGACGAGATCAAGCCGGCCGCCGGAGTCGTCGACGTCCTGCAGACGCCGGCATTCCTGTGCCGGCAGACGGACTTCATCCGCGCCTGTGCGGTCAGCGGCAAGCCGGTCAATATCAAGAAGGGCCAGTTCCTCGCGCCGGGTGACATGAAGAACGTCATCGACAAGGCGCGCGAAGCGGCACGCGAAGCGGGGTTGCCCGAAGACAGCTTCATGGCCTGCGAGCGGGGTGTCTCGTTCGGCTACAACAACCTGGTGTCGGACATGCGGTCGCTCGCGATCATGCGCGAGACTGGCGCGCCGGTCGTGTTTGACGCCACCCATTCGGTGCAGCTGCCGGGAGGGCAGGGCACGTCGAGCGGAGGGCAGCGCGAGTTCGTGCCCGTGCTGGCACGCGCGGCGGTCGCGGTCGGCGTGGCGGGGCTCTTCATGGAGACGCATCCGAACCCGGCCGAGGCGAAATCCGACGGCCCGAATGCCGTTCCGCTCGATCGCATGAAGGAGCTGCTGGGAACGCTGGTCGAGCTCGACCGCGCAGTGAAGAAGCAGGGGTTCATCGAGGCGAGTTTCGCCTGACGGATAGTCCGGACAACACGAAGAAAGCGCAATGAGTGCCATCGTAGACATCATCGGCCGCGAGATCCTCGACTCGCGCGGCAACCCCACGGTCGAGTGCGACGTCCTGCTCGAAAGCGGCGTCATGGGCCGCGCCGCCGTACCGTCCGGTGCCTCCACCGGCACCCGCGAGGCGATCGAACTGCGCGACGGCGACTCGGGCCGCTTCCTCGGCAAGGGCGTGCTGAGAGCCGTCGAAAACATCAACACCGAAGTGTCCGAGGCCATCATGGGTCTCGAGGCGAGCGAGCAGGCATTCCTCGACCGGGCGCTGATCGAGCTCGACGGCACCGAGAACAAGGCGCGGATCGGCGCCAACGCGACGCTGGCCGTGTCGATGGCTGTGGCCAAGGCCGCGGCCGAAGAGGCAGGTCTGCCGCTGTACCGTTATTTCGGCGGCAGCGGCGCGATGCAGATGCCGGTGCCGATGATGAACGTCATCAACGGCGGAGCACACGCGAACAACAGCCTCGACCTGCAGGAGTTCATGCTGGTCCCTATCGGGGCGCCGACTTTTTCGGAGGCGGTCCGCTACGGTGCCGAGGTCTTCCACGCGCTGAAGA
>DAINBQ010000347.1:0-2632 GCA_036732825.1 Burkholderiaceae bacterium
GCGATGTCGAGCAGCAGGTCGCGCACGGCGCCGCCGACGAGGTACGCGCGGTGGCCCGCTTTCTGCAATGTCTCGCAGACACGCAGCGCCTGGCGCGCGACCAGTTCGCGGTTGATCCTGTGTTCGCTCGCGGCAATCCGCTTGGGTTCCCGCGACAGGCGCTTCGGCTTGCGCGCGAACAGCGTCTGGACCCTTTCGATGACCCTCTTGATCATGCGGCGGCACGCTCGAAGAGCTGCAGCGTCTCCCAGCCGCGCTCGCGCGCAATCGCGAGCAGGCGCGGGTCGCCATTGGTGACGACCGGACGCGTCACGCGCTCGAGCAGGGGCAGGTCGTTGATCGAGTCGCTGTAGAAAACGGTCGCCGTGTCGGTCCAGCCGCGGCCCCGCAGCGCTAGCCATTCCTCGACCTTGCGCACCTTGCCGGCCTGGTAGGTGTGGGTACCGACACGGCCGCCGGTGAATTCGCCGCCCTTGGCTTCAGGCTCGACCGCGAGTACCGAGACGATGCCGAATGCGTGTGCGATCGGCGTCACGACGTAGGCATTCGTGCCGGTCACGATCGCGAGTTCGTCGCCGCACCTGCGATGGGCGTCGACCAGCGCGAGGGCCTCGCTCCGGATGTTCGGCCGCACGTACCGGTCCATGAACTCGGCATGCCAGGCGTCGAGCGTGACGCGCGGGAAACGCGCCAGCAGTTCCATCTGGAACCGGACGTAGCCTTCGATATCGAAGCTGCCCGCGTGATAGTCGCGTGCGAAACGCTCGATGCGCGCGCCATAGGTGACCGGGTCCAGCCCGCCCCGGCGCACGATGAAGTGCGACCAGGTGTCGGCGCTGTCGATCGGAAGCAGCGTGTGGTCGAGGTCGAAGAGCGCCAGGCGCATCGCGCGGATCTTACGCGGCGGGGCCGCCCGCCTCCTGGGCCCATTCCCGGACCAGCGGCACGGTGATCGCGCGCTTGCGGGACAGCGCATAGGCATCGAGCGCGTCGAGGATTGCGACCAGGGTCCGCATGTCGCGCGGCATGTGGGTCAGCAGGTAAGCGAGCACATCGGGCGTCAGGCTGAGGCCGCGCGATGCGCCATGTGCGATCAGCGCCTCCGACTTTTCCTCGTCGCTCAGTGAGTGGATCTGGTAGACGAGACCCCACGCGAGCCGGGTCCGGATGTCTTCACGCAATGCGAGCTGGCCCGGTGGCGCGTTGCCCGCCGCAACCAAACGGGCGGCGCGATGAGCCCGGATCTCGTTCAACAGCACGAACAGCCGTTTCTGCCGCGATTCGTCGTAGCGATCGACATCGTCCGCGATGTAGAAGAGAACAGCGGGGTCGAAACACGGAACATCCGCAATTTCGAGGCCGTCGCCGGCCTGCAACGCGACTGCCTGCAGCAGATGCGAGCGCCCGGCGCCGATTTCGCCCCACAGGTAGATGAAGCGCTCACCGCGGCCCTCGATCGAGGCGCGCAGGGCCGCGACGGCCTCGGCATTGCGGCCGACGACAAAGTTGTCGAGCGATGGCCTGAGCGGCTGGACCAGGTCGAGCGTCAGCTGGTGGGGGAGAGTCATCAGAGAGCGGATCCGCGCCGGCCGCGCTGAAATCGGAGCAGCAGGCGGCAAACTACAATGCAGATCCGACGTTCGGAGCGCGGAATCACGCAGTTTACCGGCTGCACTCCCAGTTCACAGACGATGAACCCTCTCGACTACAGGCAGTCCGGCGTCGATTACTCCCGTATCGATCCGCTGAAGATCCTGGCGCAGCAGGCTGCGGCCGCGACCGCCGGCAACCTCGCGCGCCACGGGCTGCATGAAGTCGCCGCCTCGCGCGGCGAATCGGCCTATGTCGTCGATTGCGGCGAGTTCTACATCGCGTCGATCACGGAATGCCTCGGCACGAAGGCGCTGGTCGCGGATGAAATGCGCAAGGTGACCGGCAGGACGTATTACGACCTGATCGCGCAGGACACGCTGGCAATGGCGCTCAACGACATCATCACGGTCGGCGCGACGCCGGTTTCGGTACACGCGTATTGGGCGGCCGGCCGCAGCGACTGGTTTGCCGACGGAGAGCGCGCGCGTGATCTGGTCGCTGGCTGGCAGGAGGCGTGCAACCGCTGCGGCGTCTCCTGGGGCGGTGGCGAGACGCCGGCGCTGGCGGGCGTCGTGGCACCGGACCGCATTGATCTGGCTGCGTCGTGTGTGGGCCTGGTGCGGCCGAAATCGCGGCTTACGCTCGGCGAGAAGCTCGCCGTTGGCGACGCGATCGTGCTGGTCGAATCGAGCGGCATCCACGCCAACGGCGTTTCACTCGCGCGCAAGGTCGCGGAACGACTGCCGGAAGGCTTCGCGTCGCGGCTCCCCGATGGTTCACTCTACGGAGAGGCCCTGCTGGTGCCGACGCTGCTCTACCCGCCGCTGATGGAGGCCCTTGCCGCCGCCGACATCGTTCCGCATTACTGCGTCAACGTCACCGGTCACGGCTGGCGCAAGCTGATGCGACACACGGGCTCCTTCAGTTATCGAATCAACGCGCTGCCGCCGGTGCCCGCTGTTCTGCGCTTCGTTCAGGAGCAGGCCGCGATCGACGATCGGGAGGCTTACGGCAACCTGAACATGGGGGCGGGATTCGC
>DAINBQ010000348.1:0-2622 GCA_036732825.1 Burkholderiaceae bacterium
GCCAGCAGGTCGTGACCGATGCCGGGCTCGTTGTAGTTGACGTAGCAGGTCGAATACACGGCGACCTTGCCGGGTGTCCGCGCACCATCGCGCACAGGCACTGCAGCGCTGGGCCGCGCGGCGGACCGGAACTTCCGCGCCGCGAAATCAGGGCGCCACGCATCGCGATCGATCCCCATCAGCTTTTCCATCGCCGCGCGCGCTGGCGCGGTCCGGTTCACTGCGTTGACAGTCTGGGTGACGACCGGGATTCCGGCGAGGAAGCCCAGCTTGTCGGTCGATGTCAGGAAACGGTCGGTCGCGCTCGCGCCGCTCTGCCGGAACTGCACCGCCTTGGCCCGCAACATCAGGTGCGGGAAATCCAGGTTCCATGGATGCGGCGGCACGTACGGGCACTTTGTCATGTAGCAGACGTCGCACAGATAGCACTGGTCGACGACGCTCTTGTATTGCTCCTTCGGAACTCCGTCGAGTTCCCCGGTCGGCCCGTTGTCGACCAGGTCGAACAGCGTCGGGAACGCACCGCACAGGCTGACGCAGCGACGACATCCATGGCAGATGTCGAACACGCGTTCCATTTCCTTGTGCAGGGCCTCCGAATCCCAGAACTCCGGACTCTTCCAGGCCAGCGGATGGCGGGTCGGCGCTTCGAGGCTGCCTTCGCGCACGCTCATTGGGGATTCCGATCTCGGGTAACGGCAAAGGATCGCGGGAGCCCGCTGCGCACTGCGCAGACGGGGCCCGATACCTGCGCGCCGCGCTCGCGGCACGCAGTCGGCAAGTGCAACGGCACTCGCCTTGGGTCAGTCGACGATGGCGTCGAGCGTCTTCTGGAACTTGTTGGCGTGCGAGCGCTCGGCCTTCGCCAGCGTCTCGAACCAGTCGGCGATTTCCTCGAACCCCTCGTCGCGCGCTGCCTTGGCCATGCCCGGGTACATGTCGGTGTACTCGTGAGTCTCGCCGGCGATCGCGGCTTTCAGGTTCGAGCGTGTCGGGCCGATCGGCAGGCCGGTGGCGGGGTCGCCAACCGCTTCCAGGTACTCAAGGTGCCCATGTGCATGCCCCGTTTCGCCTTCGGCGGTCGAACGGAACACGGCGGAGACCTCGTTGTAACCCTCGACATCGGCCTTCGCTGCGAAATACAGATAACGTCGATTGGCCTGCGATTCGCCTGCGAACGCGTCTTTCAAGTTCTGTTCGGTCTTCGAGCCCTTCAGTTGCATTTGCGTCTCCTGATCTGTTCCAAACGAAAAAAACCCTGCCCGCGCGAATTCCGCGGCAGCAGGCAAACTCAATCTACGCGCGCGAACTCATTAGAACAAATCAATTATCGTTATTGTCTCGATAGGTGTCGACTATGATACGATAACCCGGGGCCGGGTCAGAACTGCGACTCGGCCAGCGCAAGCGTTCCCCGGCTCCCGCTGGTGACGCTTTCGGCCAGCGCGGGCACGCTGACCAGCATGTGGTCAGCGTAGAAACGGGCCGTGCCGATCTTGGCCCGATGAAACTCCGGATCGTCGCCAGCCGCCAGTCGCTTCGTTGCGGCCAGCGCCGCGCGCGCCGTCTGCCAACCCCCGTGCGTGATTCCTGCGAGCTTCAGGTAGGGAACCGACCCGGCGAAAACTTCCCGTATCTCGCTCTGGTAGTGCTTCACGACATAGCCGATCACCGTTTCATACGCGTCGACGGCGGCCACCAGGCGCCGGCCGATCGCGACGAGATCGGCGTCGCCCCGCGCCAGCTCGGCTTCGGTTGCCCGCATCTCGCCGATGAAGCGCTTCGCAGTCGCTCCACCGTCGCGAGCGGTCTTGCGGCCAACCAGGTCGTTTGCCTGGATCGCGGTCGTTCCTTCGTAGATCGTGAGGATGCGCGCATCGCGGTAGTACTGCGCGGCGCCGGTTTCCTCGATGAAGCCCATGCCGCCGTGCACCTGCACGCCGGTGGATGCGACATCGATCGACATCTCGGTCGACCAGCCTTTGACCAGCGGGACCAGGTAGTCGTATGCGGCCTTGGCCTCCGCCCGCGCCGCCGGGTCCGGAAGATGATGAGCAAGGTCGTTGTAGCCGGCGGCGACATAGGCCATCGCGCGCGCTGCCTCGGTATTGGCTCGCATGTGCATCAGCATGCGTCGCACGTCCGGGTGATGGATGATCGTCACCGGCCCTTTCGATCCCTCGACCGCACGGCTCTGCACGCGTTCCTTCGCGTACTCCGCTGCCTTTTGGTACGCACGCTCGGAAATGGCGATGCCCTGCATGCCGACCTGGAAGCGGGCCGCGTTCATCATGATGAACATGTATTCGATCCCTCGGTTCTCCTCGCCGATCAGGTAGCCGGTCGCGCCGGGTCCGACTTCGCCCTTGTCGTCGCCGAAGATCAGCACACAGGTCGGGCTCGCCTTGATGCCCAGCTTGTGTTCGATCGACGCGCAGTAGACGTCGTTGCGCTTGCCGAGCTTGCCCGCCGCATCGAACATGAACTTGGGAACGATGAAGAGCGAAATCCCCTTCACTCCTTCGGGCGCATCCGGAGTGCGAGCAAGCACCAGGTGAACGATGTTCTCGGCCAGGTCGTGCTCGCCGTAGGTGATGAAGATCTTCTGCCCGAACAGGCGGT
>DAINBQ010000349.1:0-2617 GCA_036732825.1 Burkholderiaceae bacterium
AGGAGACGATCCGCGGCTTCAAGATGATCGTCGACGGCGAGTGCGACGCGCTGCCTGAACAGGCCTTCTACATGGTCGGCACGATCGACGAGGCGTTCGAGAAGGCGAAGAAGGTGCAATGAACACCATTCACGTCGACGTCGTCAGCGCCGAGGAATCGATCTTCGCCGGCGAGGCGGAGTTCGTCGTATTGCCCGGCGAGGCGGGCGAACTCGGCATCTACCCGCGCCACACGCCGCTGATCACCCGCATCAAGCCGGGTGTGGTCCGGATCAAGGTGTCGGGTCGCAGCGACGAGGAGCAGGTGTTCGTCGCCGGCGGCATCCTCGAGGTGCAGCCGAATGTCGTGACGGTGCTGGCGGACACGGCGATCCGCGGCCGCGACCTGGACGAAGCCAAGGCGCGCGACGCGCTGGCGAAGGCCGAGGAAGCGCGACGCAATGCGACCAGCGATCTCGAGATCGCAAAGCTCGAAGCCGAATATTCGATGCTGGCCGAGCAACTGAAGGCGATCAGCAAACTGCGCCGCAAGTAGGCCTTTCAGTGCTATGGCAAGGGGCGGCCGCGGCCGCCCCTTTTGTTTCCTGGCATCGCAGCACTATGCTCGCGGCGAATCGAGCGGAGGAACAATGTTCAACGGCAGCATCCTCGTCGCAACCGACGGCACTGCGCTTTCGGAGAAGGCCATCGCAGTCGCGGTGGAACTGGCGCGCGCGACCGGTTCCAAGCTGGTCGGTTTCACTGCGGTGTCGCCCTATCGCTACGCGGGCATTGGCGAATCGAGCGGAGTGGCGGCTGCCGATCATCAGGCGCGGATCGGTGCGGACGCGAGCGCGCGACTGGCGGTGGTCGAGCGCCAGGCGCGCGCTGCCGGTGTCGAGTGTCACACCTCGATGCTCGAAGACGACGAGCCCTATCGCGCGATCATCGGATCCGCCGAGCGGCATGGATGCGGACTGATCGTGATGGCATCGCATGGCCGCAGCGGCATGCGTGCGCTCGTGCTGGGCAGCGAAACGCAGCGGGTCCTGACGCACTCGACCCTGCCCGTGCTGGTGATCCGCTGAACGCGGAGGGCCCGCATTGCGGCTCGACCTTTTTGCGAGTCGTCTCAGTGAATACCCGCGGCCGCCGGCGTTGACACCCCAGGGCCCGCGGCGAAAAATCGGACATCAGGTGCCGAAGGGGCACCACTGTTCCGATTACACACTGCGAGGAGACCACCATGGAAAGGACCAGACCCGCTCACATGTTGTCGGCGTGGGCTGCGACCGTTGTCGCCGTGTTCGCAATCGCGGCCATTGCGCCGGCCCATTCGCAGGAACGCAAGTCGATCCGCTGGGCTACGTCCAATACGGGCTCGTATGGCTACAAGGTAGCGGCGTCGATGACCAAGATCCTCGAGGACGCGCTCGGCGGGCAATACACGGTGACCGTCAATCCGTATCCATCCACGACCGGCGCGATGAAGGCGGCGATGGACGGCACGGCCGAGATCGGCTACACGGCCGACGTCGGCATGACGCAACTCTACGCGGGCGAGGGCGGATTCAAGGGCTACCAGCCCGCGAAGTCGAAGATGGTGCACACGTGGTACTCGTACCCGATGGAGTCCTTCATGGCGGCGCCGGCTGCGAAGGCCAGCGAGTTCAAGTGCCTGAAGGACTTCAGCGGCAAGCCGGTCTTCTTCACCACGGCCGGCTTCATGAACTGGCTCAACTTCCAGCGCATCTTCAAGGCGCTCGGCTACGAGTTCAAGCACGTGCAGATCGATCCCGCCACGCAGGCCGACGCGCTGAGTTCGGGCACGATCGTCGGCGCCGTCGCGTACACGACCTCGGGCGCCTCGCTCGCCTCGTACTGGCGCGAGACGGACATCCGGACCGACGTCGCAATGGTCAACCCGTGTCCGGACGAGATCGCGAAGCTCAAGGCCGCGGGTCTGACTATCACTGAGGTCGATCCCGCCAAGGCGTTCAGCAAGCCCGTCGGCGTCAAGCAGATCCTCGGTGTGCCCATCCTCTTCGGCTACAACATGCGCCCGGACATGCCCGAGGATGTCGTTTACAAGATGCTCACGGCGTTCTACAAGCACCGCGAAGAACTCGCCAAGGCCGACCCTGGCTTCGGCCCGATGGCGAAGGACTTCGTCGGCATGCAGGTCGCCGGCATCAACGCAAATCCCGACATCCCGGTGCACGCAGGGCTCGCGAAGTTCCTGAAGGAGCACAAGGCCTGGAACGACAAGTGGAAGATCGCGAAGTAGCGGCCTAGCGCAGCCTTGCCGTGCTCGCGCGGCTCAAAAGGTTCGCGAACCTCACGAACCTGATCTTCGGCTTCTCGCTGGTCCTGTTCGTCTGGCTGGTGTGGTACTTCTACACCGGCCGCGGCGGGCCCAGCGAGCTCACCTGTTACCTGCTGCCGATCGCGCTGATCCTGCAGATCCTGTTCCGCTATCGGGACGGGAAACTCTACGAGTTCCTTCCGACGGCCGCGAACCACGTCATCGTCGCCGCGTACATCGCGATCTGCGTCTATGCGTTCGCATACTTCTGGATCGATTACGAGCAGATCGCGATCTACCGCCAGGGGTCTTACACGCGCCAGGACTTCATCG
>DAINBQ010000350.1:0-2607 GCA_036732825.1 Burkholderiaceae bacterium
GCGTCGGCCGGGGCAGGCATCGGAGCCGGAGCCGGGGCAGGCATCGGAGCCGGGGCAGGTGTGGCGGCTGGAGCCGGCGCTGGCTCTGGGGCGGGCGTTTCCTTCTTGCCGCACGCGGCAAGCGCGACGACCATCATCGAGGCGAGAAGTAGCGACTTGTTCATCTTGATGAACCCTTCTATTGAGCGATCCAGATTGATTGGCGTGTGTCAGCCCCCGCGGGCCGCCGGATGGCATCAAGGCGCAGCAGCGCTACGCCTCAATCTACCCAGCCAGTAAGTATAGCTTTTAGCGATGTCGATTGCTCGGCGGCCCGCTCGCATTCAGCCCAGTCCGAGCGGCACCACTGGCAGATTGTGCGCGGCTGCTTCCCAACGGCGGTCGAACGCCGCGATCAGCGGCTGCGCATGCGGCTTGTTGTTGAGCCAGAGATCACCTCGCGCGTGCGCAGTCGGTTTCATGTTGAGCGCAACGCCATCGTCGGCGACCAGATAAGCGTCGTCGCCGACCGGGTCGTCGTGCGACGCGATGCGCAACTCGAGCGCGTGCGGAAAGCGCTGTTGCAGCGCCCGCAGGCGTGCAGCCCGCATATCGAGCCAGGTCGCATCATCGACCAGCAGCCTGACGCGCGCGCTGCGATGTGCCAGAAGCAGCGCTGCCAGGCGTTCGACCGCTTCGGGACTTGCCAGGTCGAACAGAGACAGGTCGAGGTGCAGACATCGCACCACCCGCGCTGCGGAGCGGATCGCGACCAACACGGCTTCATGCGTTTCGGCGCGGGAGGTCACCAACGCGCGCTGCGGCGCCGGGTCTTCGAGGCTGAGGTCTGCGGGTCTCATCGTTGCGACTCATCGATCAAGAAAGTGCAACCATCCGGCGCGGTACCAGTCATGCAGCAGCGGCCAGAGTTCGTCCGGAGCGCCCGCCACCTCGGACGGTGCAAGTTCGCGTGCATCGGACAATCGTTGCAGTGCCGTCATGCTTGCGCCGGGCTCGAGCCATTCGCCGTTGATGCCGACCGCGCGGGCGGACCGCATGAGGCGCGTGCGCCGGTCGAGGCCGACGCCTCGCCGGCAGGCGTGCGCGGAAAAACTCGCAAGCGACAGCGGGCGGTGCGGACGCTCGAAGACGATGTTCGCTTTCGGTTCGGTCAGCCGGCGCAGCAGGAATCGCTCGGTATCGGCGCGGCGCGGCCGGGTCCGCGACAGCATGGCATGGATGCGCGATGTCATCCTCGCCGGCAGCACGCCGGGCGTCGATGTGGCCGCGATACCGGGATCCGCGTAACGACCGCCGACCGTCGCGTTTTCCGCGAAGTCCGCCAGCCAGGGTTCGAGCAGCTCCTGATAAGTCGGGGCGCGGAAGCCGATCGAGTAGGTCAGAGATTCGCCGACCGCAACACCCTCGTGTGCAACCCCGGGCGGCAGGTAGAGCATGTCGCCGGGCTCGAGTTCCCACTCCCGCTTCGCGCGGAAATCCGTCAGAAGCTGAAGGGGAACGTCATCCCTGAATCGCAGGTCGCGCTGGCGGCTGATGCGCCAGCGCCGCCGACCCTCAGCCTGAAGCAGAAACACGTCATACGAGTCGACATGCGGCCCGACGCCGCCGCCGTCGCTCGCGAAGCTGACCATCAGGTCGTCGAGCCGCGCTTCCGGCACGAATCGGAAGCGCCCGAGCAACCGGTGTGCTGCTTCATCGTGAAGGTTGACACCCTGCACCAGTACGGTCCAGCCGCGGCGACGCGGCGACGGCAGTCGCGCGAACGGTCCGTGGCGCAACGACCAGTGACCGCCGGACGTGTCGACGAGGCGCGACTCGATGAGCGGATCGCGCGCCATTGCGAACAATCGATCACGGCCGACCGGAACATCGAAATTGTGAAAAGCCCCGCGCATCAGGAATGGCCTGCGCTGCCAGACCTCGCGCATGAAGCGTGCAACGGAAACGGGACCGAGGCGAGTAAGAACGGAAGGGGCGATCACGACGCGATTATAGGAACGCGTCGCGTCGCATAATTCCCCGAAGGGAGGTAGCGATGAAGATCGACGAGGGCTCGCTGGTCAGTCTCGATGTGTCGTTGTACGACGCACAGGGCAACCTGCTCGAGCAGTCCGATGAGCCGCTGGTCTATCTGGCGGGTCACGACGACATCCTTCCCGCCATCGAAGCGGCACTCGTGGGAAAGCAGGCTGGCGACAAAGTGATGCTGCAACTGGAGCCCGAGGAGGCGTTCGGAGACTACGACCCGGAACTCGTGCTTCTGGTGCCGGCCGAGGAACTCGGTGAAGGCGTGGCGACCGGCATGCGCGTCGACGGCGAAAGCGCAGGGTCATCCGGGCGGATCTTCACCATCACCGACATTGCCGAGGGGATGGCTGTGCTGGACGGCAATCATCCGCTGGCCGGCCTGGCGCTGCGCTTCGATATCAAGGTCGTGGATGTCCGGCCCGCGACCGCCGACGAACTGGCCGAGGCGGACTCACCGCGTCCACCTGACTTCCTCCGAGTCGGGGAGCCGCCCGAGCCCACGCTTCACTGAGGCGCCGGCTTCGTCATCCGCTGCAGTTCGTCGAGCAACAGGTGCGCCTCGCGCGGCGACACAGCGTC
>DAINBQ010000351.1:0-2588 GCA_036732825.1 Burkholderiaceae bacterium
GCGGCGGGGAAAAGTCGCGTCGCCCGGAATGCGCTTCGCCACGGCCTTGCAGTGCCAATCGCCGCATCGCCTGAGTTCGACCCGACGATAGCCAGGTTGACTACGCTCCTGGCCGGTGGCGAGGCCAGCGGCCAGCGTCTTGAGCGCGCACGGCAGGTGGCGGAGGCCGAGCTCGACCTCATCCGCGTTCGCCAGGCGCGTTCCGCGCTTTTGGCGAAGCCGATGGCCGATGCGGACTATCTGGAGACCAAGAACCGCGAGGCAAAGATCCTCGCTGCGGCGAAGGATTTATCTCGTCGCAATCCCACGTTCTCTACAGAGGACCTGACCGCGTCAGTTCTCCGTCGCCGTACCCCTGCGCGATCAGGAGACGCCGAGCGCGTGAACGCTATCCTCCGATACCGTTGAAGAAGTCGGTTCGTGGCGTCGAGTCTTGGCGCGCGATCTTTCGGACCTGACAAGCTGCAGCGTCCTTCACGCCGGGATGGGCATTTGCATCGGGATCAGCTTTGCGAGTTTGCGGAGGTTCTGGGCGGCGGCTGCGAGGTGGAACTCGTCGCGGGCGCCGTTCGGTCCTCGTAGTCGCAGTCGATCGAGCCTCAGGATGCGCTTGAGGTGCGCGAACAACATCTCGACCTTCTTCCGCTGCCGTCGTGAGGTGACGTAGGCGTCGGTGGTCGCGATATCGCGGGCCATGTCGCGGGCGCCCTCGTGCACTGACCGCAGGATCTTGCGGGCGGGTGCGTTCGGGCAGCAGCGGGGCTTCAAGCCGCAGGCATCGCAGTCGAGCTTGCTGGCCCGGTAGCGCATCAAGCCGTTTTCATCGACGAGAGGGCGAGGCATCCGGTAGGTCTTCTGGCGCTGTCGCAGCTCCTTCCCGCCCGGGCAAGTATAGAGATCGCGCTCGTGGTCATAGGCGAAGTCGGCCCGTTCGAAGGTGCCGTCCTTCCGCTCGGACTTGTCGAACACCGGGATGTGCGGCTCGATCCCCCGGTCGTGGACAAGCCAAGCGAGGTTCTCGGCCGAGCCATAGGCACTGTCGGCAGCCAGCCGCTCGGGCCAGAGGCCGAAGCGATCCTGGGTGCGCTCGATCATCGTGCGTGCTGCACCGACCTCCGCCTGGCGAATGGCGCGGCTCGCCTCGACATCGACGATGACGGCATGATCCATGTCGATCAGGTAGTTGGTCGCGTAGGCGAAGAAGGCATGCCCCTTCATTGCTCCCGTCCACTGCGCGGCCGGATCGGAGCGAGAGACGAACTTCGGCTTCACCTCGCTCGCGGCGCCCCAGGCGGCATCGTCGAGTGTGTCGAGATATTCCTGCACCGACCGTCGGGTCTCGGCCATCGCCTCCCAGTCGACGGGCTCCGATCCTTCCGCCGAGCGCTGCCTGTTGGCGTCGGCGCGGATCAGGCTCGCATCGACCGCAAAGCCTTCACCGCCGACCAGCCCTTCCTCGATGCAACGGCGCACCGTCGTCTCGAACAACTCACGCAGGAGATCGCTGTCGCGGAAGCGGCCGTGGCGGTTCTTGGAGAAGGTGGAGTGGTCGGGCACTTCGCCTTCCAGCCCCAGCCGGCAGAACCAGCGATAGGCGAGGTTCAGGTGGACCTCCTCGCACAGTCGGCGCTCGGAACGGATTCCGAAGCAGTAGCCCACCATCAGCATCCGGATCATCAGCTCCGGATCAATCGAGGGTCGGCCGATCTCGCTGTAGAACGGCTTCAGGTGCGTGCGCAGATCTGACAGATCGACGAAGCGGTCGATCGAGCGCAGCAGGTGGTCCGATGGCACGTGACTCTCGATGCTGAACTCGTAGAACAGCGCCTCCTGCATCACCGTCCGCTCGCCCATCATCGCCGAATCCTCCCGCTTCCAAGAGGAGTGAATCAGCACCTTCGACCGCCAGCAACGCCGACTTTTTCAACGGAATCGGTCAAAATACGAAGTTTGCGACGGCGTCATTGATGACGGTTTCTCCCCCAACAACAGACATCACGCGGCACGCGACGGACCTCGCTCATGGCTGTCGCTGTCGCGTGCCACGAGTTGCGCAACGATAGCGTGGTATCGGCGGAACACCTCGCGCGGCAAGTCAGAAGCGTTTGGCCCCTTAGCCTGGCGTGTGATGGTCTCGAGTTCCTGCAATTCCGCGTCGGTTGCCAAGCGTACCAGACGAGCCCACCGCTGTTGGCCTGCTCGCCCGGTGCCTTCCTCAACCCTCGCCAGGCGTCGATCGAATGCGGTCATTCGCGAGGGGCCGAGATCTGACGTTCGATAGCGCGTAACCGCGCTTCGTAGTGACTGGGGGTCAAGGGGTCGCAGGTTCAAATCCTGTCGCTCCGACCAAATCAAAACAATCACCGAGCTCTGATTGCTCCAGCCGGACTCCTGCTCGATTTCGTTCAAGGGACACGGCACGGGACACAGCCGTGCCGATTCAGGCCTATGTCGCTGCCGCCCCACCCAAGCTCCACCTTGGCGGGACGGTTTCGTTTGTGGCGTCTGCTACTCTCCAAAGAACGCGATCACAAGGCGGTGAATTTCACGCGCGACGACCTGCCCCGCGCGCAGCACCCAAACAGCCA
>DAINBQ010000352.1:0-1255 GCA_036732825.1 Burkholderiaceae bacterium
GAAAAAGGCGAAACGCAGTCGCCACATCAGCACGATCGTACGCAACACTCCGAGACGCTCCCAGCGGCGTCCCGAAGTCGTCACGCGCTGCGCGATCACCGAAGGGCGGGAGAGTTGCTTGGCCCGGCGGGAAAACTCGATGTCCTCCATCAGCGCGATCGGCGCGAACCCGCCCAGCTGCTCAAAGGCGCTGCGCGTGATGAAGATCGCCTGGTCGCCGGTACAGATTCCGGTCAGGCGCGAACGCCAGTTCATCGAGGCGGCAACGATGCGCAACAGCCGCGGTCGACCGGCGATATCGACGTCGAAACGACCCCAGCATCGGCCTGAGCGGCGCAGTTCGCGCGCAATCAGCAGGTCGGCCTCGGCGGGCAGTATCGAATCCGCATGCAGGAAGAGCAGTGTGTCAACTTCGCGATCCTCCAGTGCTGCGTTTGCCCCTGCATTCATCTGCAGGGCACGCCCGCGCGGCGCCGTCAGCACGCGGTCCGCGTGCGGGCGTGCCCGAGAGACCGAATCATCGGTGCTGCCGCCGTCGACGACGGTGATGCGGGCACCGCGCGCGCGCAGCGGGGCGAGGCGCGCGAGTGTCGATTCGATTGTCGCCGACTCTTCAAGGACAGGAATGACGACTCCCAGAGACACGGCCGCCTTGCTGCCGTCAGCGGATGCGGGGCCGACGCGGCAGCGCTTGCGGCATCGTCTGCTCGACGATTTCCGACAACTCGCGCGCGCCGATGACGGATATGCCGGGCTTCGCCCGCCGCACCACTTCGAGGATGGCCGCCGCGACCGTGCGTGCGCGCAATGGCTGCACCTGGGGCGGAAGCATGATCTCGAGGACCATGCGCGCGACGGCGCGCGCGACCCCGCGCAGTCCGGCGCCGGGCCGCTGGGCGTCGGCCGTTGGCCGCACGATCAGCACGGTATCGAATCCGGCTTCGATCAGTTCCACCTCGCCCGTGCTCGACAGCGTGCGCGCCGCTGCGTTCAGCTGCAGCAGCGCTGACAACGGCGATACGATTACCAGTCGGCGCGCGCCGCACTCGCGAGCGATGCGCGCTGCTTCGAGCACCTGGTCGGGCCTGTAGCGCACGAACGGCGAGGGCGCCGACGCCACATCCTCCGTCAGGCACACGAACGCGTCGTCGGCAGCAATGCCGCTGCCGCCGACGATCCAGGGACGGAAGCGGGCCGTTGCGGTTCCGATCGGCTGCTTCACTCCGACATGAACGACACGATAGTCGGCCGAGCC
>DAINBQ010000352.1:1355-2532 GCA_036732825.1 Burkholderiaceae bacterium
TCGGCCAGCGTCGGATAGATGTGAATCGTTCCGAGGATCTTGTTCAGCCCCAGGCCATGTTTCATCGCCAGCACGTATTCGGCGATCAGGTCACCTGCATGGTCGCCGACGATCGTCGCTCCGAGCACGCGATCGCTGCCCGGTACCGTCAGGACCTTCACGAAGCCGTCGGCCTCGCTGTCGGTGATCGCCCGGTCAAGGTCGTCGATGCCGTAAACGGTGACCACATGCGGAATCTGTTTCTCGCGGGCTTCCTGCTCGTTGAGACCGACGCGGGCGACTTCCGGATCAGTGAACGTTGCCCACGGAATCACCCGGTAATCAGCCTTGAAGCGGCGGAACCTGCCGAACAGAGCATTCACCGCCGCATACCAGGCCTGGTGCGCGGCCGTGTGCGTGAACTGGTACGGTCCGGCCACGTCGCCGCAGGCGAAGATGTTCGGGTAGAGCGTCTGCAGGTAATCATCGGTCTCGACCGTGCGCTGTTGCGTGATCCCGATTCCGAGTTCCTCGAGCCCGTAGCCGCTGGTGTTCGCGATGCGCCCGACCGCAACCAGCACCTGATCGAACTCGATCTCGACCGTCTCGCCCTCACGCTCGGCGATCAGTCTCCGCGTTCCGTTGGAATTTTCGAAGCGCACCGCCTTGTGGCCGAGCCTCACGTCGATTCCCTCGCGGCGGAAGCGCTCGAGTACATGCTGCGAGACTTCGGGGTCCTCGCGCAGCATCAGGCGCGGCAGCATTTCGACCTGGGTGACCCGGCTGCCGAGGCGCGCGAACGCCTGCGTCAGTTCACAGCCGATCGGCCCGCCGCCGAGAACCACGAGTCGCCGCGGAAGTTCGCGCAGTGACCAGACGGTGTCCGAAGTCAGATAGCCGACGCTTTCTATTCCGGGAATCGGTGGCACGAAGGGTCGCGCGCCGGCGGCGATCACGATCGATTTCGTCGCGAGCGTTGTTCGCCCCGTGGGCATTTTGACCTCTACTGTCCACGGTGTCGTGATCCTTGCGCTGCCCTCGATGCACTCGACGCCCAGCGCCCGATATCGCTCCGCCGAGTCGTGCGGTTCGATCGCCTGCACGACGCGCTGCACGCGCTCCATCACCTCCGCGAAGCTGAACTCGACATCGGCCCGCGCGAGGCCGAAATCACGCGCGCGGGCGATATGCGAAAGCA
>DAINBQ010000353.1:0-2523 GCA_036732825.1 Burkholderiaceae bacterium
TGGAGAAGATCGTGTGGGGTCCGAACTGGGAGGAGATCCTCGGCGGCGAGTTCGCCAAGCGCAGCAAGGACCGCAACTTCGACGATATCCAGAAGGACATCTACGGCCAGTTCGAGAACACCTTCATGATGTATCTGCCGCGGCTGTGCGAGCACTGCCTGAATCCTTCATGCGTCGCGAGCTGCCCGTCGGGATCGATCTACAAGCGCGAGGAAGACGGGATCGTGCTGATCGACCAGGACAAGTGCCGCGGCTGGCGCATGTGCGTGTCGGGTTGCCCATACAAGAAGATCTACTACAACTGGAAAAGCGGCAAGGCCGAGAAGTGCATCTTCTGCTATCCCCGCATCGAGGCTGGCCAGCCGACCGTGTGCAGCGAGACCTGCGTCGGCCGCATCCGCTACCTCGGCGTGCTGCTCTATGACGCCGACCGCATCGCCGAAGCCGCCAGCACCGAACACGACAAGAACCTGTATTCGGCCCAACTCGGCATCTTCCTCGACCCGAACGACCCGCGCGTGATCGCGCAGGCGCGCGCCGACGGCGTGCCTGAGGCATGGTTGGCGGCCGCGAAGACTTCGCCCGTGTACCGGATGGCGGTCGACTGGCGCGTCGCGCTGCCGCTGCACCCGGAGTACCGCACGCTGCCGATGGTCTGGTACATCCCGCCTCTGTCGCCGGTGACTTCCCGCGCGCAGGCGGGCGAGATCGGCATGAACGGCGAACTGCCCGACGTGCGCAGCCTGCGCATTCCGCTGAAGTACCTCGCGAACATGCTGACGGCCGGTGACGAGGAACCGGTCGCGCGCGCGCTGGAACGAATGATGGCGATGCGGGTGTTCATGCGCAGCCGGCACGTCGACGGCGTCGACAAGCCCGCCGTGCTCGAGCGCGTCGGCCTCACGCGCGCCGAGGTCGAGGACATGTACCGCGTGATGGCGATCGCGAACTACGAGGACCGCTTCGTGATCCCGACCACCCATCGCGAATACGCGGAAAACGCGTTCAACGTGCGTGGTGGCTGCGGATTCTCGTTCGGCAACGGCTGCAGCGAAGGCGTCTCCGAGACGAGTCTCTTCGGCAGCGAGAAGAAGCGCACGATCCCGATCAAGGCCACGGTATGAATCGGCCCCCACGCTCACTTTGTTCGCTGCCCCCCGCGGGGGCGCAGGCCTCCCTTGGGGCGGCCCGGCCGGAGGCCTGACCATGAACCCATTCACGTCGAAACCCGTGACCATGGCCTACACGCTGCGGGCACTGGCTTGGCTGCTGCGGTATCCCGACGCCGAGGTGCGAGCCGCGTTGCCCGAGTTGCGTCGCGCGCTGCATGACGACGCCGCGCTCGAGAGTGGCCGGCGCGCCGAGCTCGACGCATTGATGGACCGGCTGGGAGGTGCCGGCGCAATGCGCACCGAAGCCGAATACGTCGAGCTTTTCGACCGCGGCCGCCGCACGGCGCTGCACCTGTTCGAGCACGTGCATGGCGACAGCCGCGACCGCGGCCCGGCGATGGTCGATCTGGCTCAGACCTACGAGCGTGCAGGCCTGCTGTTTGCCCCGAGCGAACTGCCCGACTATCTGCCCGCCGTGCTCGAGTTCGCGAGTACGCAGCCTCCCGGGCAGGCCCGCGAATTCCTGCGCGAGATCGCGCACATCGTGCGCACGATCTTCAGCGCCCTGCTGGAGCGACAGAGTCCTTACGCCAGCGTGCTGGCTGCGGTGCTCGATCTCGCCGGCGAGCGCGCCGAAAGAGTCGACCTGCCGGCCGAGCCGCTGCTCGACGAAAGCTGGGCCGAGCCCGAGGCCTTCGGCGGTTGCAGTTCGCAGGGCCAGTCGCGTCCGAACGAGGCGCAGCCGGTCCATATCGTCCGCCCCGCCAAACCGCAGCGCGCGGCCGCCTGAGGAGAACGCCATGACCCTAATCAATAACTTCTTCTTCAACGTCTATCCCTACATCTGCCTGGCGTTCTTCTTCATGGGAAGCCTGGCGCGCTTCGACCGCGACCAGTACACGTGGAAGAGCGACTCGTCGCAGTTTCTGCGCGCCCGGCAGCTGCGCTGGGGCAGCAACCTGTTTCACATCGGCATTCTGTTCCTGTTGTTCGGCCACACGGTCGGGCTGCTGACGCCGCACTGGGTGTACGAGCCCTTCATCACTGCGCCGACCAAGCAGATCTTTGCGATCCTCTCGGGAGGCGTCGCCGGATTGATCTGCTTCGTCGGGTTGACGATGCTGCTGCACCGGCGCCTGTTCGACCCGCGCATCCGGCTCACCAGCCACCGCACCGATCTCGCGATCCTGATCATCCTGTGGGTGCAGCTCATGCTGGGCCTGATCACGCTGCCGTTCTCCTACGCGCATCGGGCCGATGCACACGCGATGCTGATCCTGTCCAGCTACCTGCAGGGCGTCGCCACGTTCCGCCCGGACGCGAACCTGCTGACCGAGATCGCGTGGCCGTTCAAGGTCCACATGGTGCTCGGCATGACGATCTTCCTGCTGCTGCCGTTCAGCCGCCTGGT
>DAINBQ010000354.1:0-2519 GCA_036732825.1 Burkholderiaceae bacterium
GTCATGCTGATCGCGCTTGGGCTGCTGCTCGCGGTGCGCGAAGCAGGCTGGATCGCGTTCGCCTACGCTGCCCTCTACGGAGCGAGCAATGGTGTTCTGACGATCGTGCGCGGGACGGTGCCGGCCGAGCTCTTCGGTCGCGAAGGCTACGGCGCGCTGCTCGGCAAGCTCGCCGCTCCGGCGTTCATCGGCAAGGCTGCGGCGCCGGTGGCGTTCGCGCTGGTTGCAACTTCAGCGGGCTATTTCAGCGCCGTCACGGCGCTATGGGTGCTGGGCCTGTTGTCCCTGCTGGCCTATCTATTGGCAGTGCGCGGCGCGCGGGTCAGCGGCTGAGCAACTCCGGCTGCGCACTGCCGCGCGAACGCAGCGCCTGCACCGCGCGGCGTAAGCCTCCTGCGCGGCCTGGCATCTTCGACCCGGTTTTGACCGATTCGCCTCTTAGCAACGCGGCCGCCAATCTCTAACTTTCGCTCCTCAGGCCGCCCGCGCTGAACAGTCAACTCCGCACTGGCCGATGCATCCATTCGGCGCCGCGCACCGTAAGTCACGGTATGTCGACGTCACTTGCGAATCGCCTTCGGTCCTGTGGCGGCTCGCAGCGCGGCGCGGAGGTCAAACCAACTGTGAGAAGGAGTCGTGTCGTGAGTCATCTGAAATCCCGTTCCCGTTTTCTGCGTGCATCTGCACGCTTCGTCCTGGCACTGGCGCTGGCCGGAAGCGCCGCCGCTTTAGCCGGTACGCCAGAGCGGCCCAGACCGGCGGCCTGGTGCGAGTCGCGCTGTGCCGACCTCATCCTCGACTGGAACCTGACGGCGCACCAGGTCATCAGCGCCGACAACGGCTACCAGAATCCACTGCCGGCGACGCGTGCCCTGGCCATGACGCACCTGGCTATGCATGACGCGATCAACGCGGCAACTCCCCGCTTTGCGCCTTATGCGCTGCGCGAGCGCGACTCCGGGGCAGACCCTGCAGTGGCCGCAGTCTCCGCTGCGCACGAGGTGCTGCTGGCGCTCTATCCATCGCAGAAGGCCCTGCTGCAGGCCGCCTTGTCCAAGTCCCTCCTGGAGGCCGGCGTGGGTGCCGAGGTCGCGCAGGGCAGATCGCTGGGCAGTCGCGCTGCGGCGGCGATCCTCAACCGGCGGGTCAATGATGGGAGCAACGCGAATGAGCGCTATGTCCCCGGCACGAAGGCGGGCGAGTACCGCTATGTCCCCGGCACCGACTTCATCGTGATGGCGCACTGGCGCAAGGTGCAGCCGTTTGCGCTGCGCAGCCCGGAGCAGTTTCGGGTCGCGCCGCCGCCTGCTCTGCAAAGTGCCGAGTACACGCGCGCATTCGAAGAAGTCCGGCAGCTGGGAGCGAAGAAAGGCGCGACGCGTTCGCAGGACCAGAGCCACTATGCGGCGTTCTGGTACGAACTCTCCGACATCGGCTGGAATCGCGTCGGCCGGGTGGTCTCGCGCCAGCGGTCTCTCGACCTGGCCGATAGCGCGCGCCTGTTCGCGTTGCTGAACGTCGCGCTGGCCGATGCCTACATCGCCGGCTGGGATTCGAAGGTGCACTACAACTTCTGGCGACCCGTTTCGGCGATTCGCCTCGCCGACAGCGATGGCAGTGCGGCGACTCGGCCCGATGCCGCCTGGGAGTCGTTCCTCGGAACGCCGCCGATCCAGGATCACCCGTCGACTCACAGTGCGCTGGGCGCAGCTGCCGCCACCGTGCTCGCAAGTGTCCTCGGCCGCGACGAGATCGCGTTCAGTTTTGCTTCGGCGTCGGCCGATCCGGCGAATCCGATCCGTCGCTTCACGAGCTTCAGCGAAGCCGCACGCGAGAACGCGGACTCACGGGTCATGGCCGGACTGCACTTCCGATTTGCCACGGACGCCGGACTGAAGCTCGGCGATCAGGTCGGTCGACATGCGTTTGCAACGTTGCTGGCACCTATCGACTGAATCGCGCCGCCGCCCGGGACTGCGAACCCGGGCGGCGTGCGGTCTGCGTGCGGTCTGAGAGTCACGCGGTGCGCCCTGCGACTCCGCTGAGTTCCTGCTTCGACGGCCGGGGTATCCGCGACCAGCACAGCAAGAAGGTGCATCATGATGTCGCCGCACTTCGCGCGGCCATATCCGGGCCGCACACGTCGAGTTGTGCAGGGAGCGGCATCGGCTAATACCAATATCGGAAACCACCGTGAGCGAGACCCCATCAACCAAGTCGGGACCTGACCTGGCGCTTGGCACAGTCGCCGACGAACTCGCCGACGGCGCCATGCGGGTGGGGCACGTGGGCGGCGAATCCGTGCTTCTCGCGCGTCGCGGCGACGAGTTCTTTGCGATCGGCGCGGAGTGCACCCATTACCACGGCCCGCTCGCGGAGGGTCTCATCGTCGACGACACCGTGCGTTGTCCATGGCACCACGCCTGCTTCAGTCTCCGCACCGGTGAGGCCCTGCGCGCGCCGGCCTTCAGTCCGGTCGCATGCTGGTCGACCGAGATACGCGACGGCAAGGTCTTCGT
>DAINBQ010000355.1:0-2453 GCA_036732825.1 Burkholderiaceae bacterium
TCATGGACTGGATGGAGCAGGAACAGGAGCGCGGCATCACGATCACCTCGGCCGCGACCACCTGCTTCTGGCGCGATCACCGCATCAACATCATCGATACGCCCGGCCACGTCGACTTCACGGCCGAGGTCGAGCGCTCGCTGCGCGTGCTCGACGGCGCGGTCGCGGTGTTCGACTCGGTCGCCGGCGTCGAACCCCAGTCCGAGACCGTGTGGCGCCAGGCCGACAAGTACCGCGTGCCGCGCATCTGCTTCGTCAACAAGATGGATCGCATCGGCGCGGACTTCAAGCGCACCTTCGATCAGATCATCTCCAAGCTCGAAGCCAACCCCGTCGCGATTCAGCTGCCTATCGGATCTGAAGAGCACTTCAAGGGCGTCATCGACCTCGTCAGGATGAAGGCGATTACCTACAAGGACGAGACGATGGGCGCGGACTACATCGTCGGCGAGATTCCTGCCGACATGTTGGACGAGGCCAAGCACTATCGCGAGCAGCTGATTGAGAAGGTCAGCGAGGCCGACGACAAGATCCTCGAGAAATACCTCCACGGGCAGGAGCCGACAGAAGAAGAAATCAAGGCCGCCATCCGCAAGCGGGTGCTGACGTCGGTGCACGGCAAGAGCGAGGCGCCGTTTGTGCCGGTCATCTGCGGCTCGGCGTTCAAGAACAAAGGCGTCCAGCCCCTGCTCGACGCGGTTGTCGATTTTCTCCCGTCGCCCGTCGACGTGCCGGCAATCAAGGGCATCGATCCCGACAAGAAGGTCGACGACGAGCACCCTGACGCCAACCTCGTCGAGCGCCCCGCCAAGGACAACGCACCGTTTGCGGCGCTGGCCTTCAAGATCATGACCG
Source organism: Burkholderiaceae bacterium (assembly GCA_036732825.1). Taxonomy (GTDB): domain Bacteria; phylum Pseudomonadota; class Gammaproteobacteria; order Burkholderiales; family Burkholderiaceae_F; genus DAINBQ01. Next base: position 856 of record DAINBQ010000355.1, read on the forward strand.
ACCCGTTCGTGGGTCAGCTGACGTTCTTCCGCGTCTATTCGGGGGTGCTGACCGCGGGATCGACCGTCTACAACGCGACAAAGCAGAAATCGGAGCGCATCGGACGCTTGCTGAAGATGCACGCGAACAAGCGCGAGGAGATCAAAGAGGTCTACTCGGGCGATATCGCGGCGGCCGTGGGCCTCAAGAGCGTCTCGACGGGCGACACGCTGTGCGACGAGAAGACCCCTGTTGTGCTCGAGTCGATGGACTTTCCGGAGCCGGTCATTTCGCTGGCCATCGAGCCGAAGACAAAGGCCGACCAGGAAAAGCTGGGCGTCGGCCTTCAGAAACTGATGGCCGAAGACCCCACCTTCCAGGTGAACACAGACGAGCAGACCGCACAGACCATCATTCGCGGAATGGGCGAGCTGCATCTCGAGATCATCGTCGATCGGCTGAAGCGCGAGTTCAGCGTAGAAGCGACGGTCGGCAAGCCGCAGGTGGCCTACAAGGAAACGCTCACGCGTCCGGCCGATGGCGAGATGAAGTACGCCAAGCAGACGGGCGGCCGCGGCCAGTACGGCCACGCGAAGATCCACGTCTATCCCGGCGAGCCCGGCACCGGCTACGTGTTCCAGAACAAGATCGTCGGTGGCGCGATTCCGAAGGAATTCATCAAGCCGATCGATCAGGGCATCAAGGAAGCCCTCACGCGCGGCGTGCTCGCCGGTTATCCGGTAGACGACGTGCGCATCGAGCTGTACGACGGCTCGTACCACGACGTCGATTCGTCGGAAATGGCGTTCAAGATTGCCGGTTCCATGGCGTTCCAGGATGCAGCCAAGAAGGCCAAGCCCGTGCTGCTCGAGCCGGTGATGCGTGTCGAGGTCGTGGTACCGAAAGAGCACCTGGGCGATGTCATGGGCAACCTGTCGAGCCGGCGGGGCCACATCCAGTCGCAGGAAGATCGCGGCGGCACGCAGATCATCCAGGCCCGGGTTCCGCTCTCGGAGATGTTCGGCTACGCGACCGACCTGCGTTCGCGCACGCAGGGGCGCGCCACCTACTCGATGCACTTCGATCGGTACGAGCAGGCACCGTCGAACGTCAGCGAAGAGGTGGTTGCCAAGGCTCAGGGGAAGTGATCCTGAGGGCGTAGGGCATAGGGATCAGGGCATAGGGATTAGGAACTGAGGAACAAATGAGTGCGATGTTCAGTGACAAGATTCGGATTCGCCTGAAGGCGTATGACTCGCGCGTGCTCGACCAGTCGACGACGGAAATCGTCGACACGGCCAAGCGCACGGGGGCTCGCCTTGCGGGCCCGATTCCGCTTCCCACGGCGATCAACAAGTGGACGGTGCTGCGCTCGCCGCACGTCGACAAGAAATCGCGCGAGCAGTTCGAAATCAGGACGCACAAGCGCCTGATCGACATCTTCGAGCCGACGCCGCAGACGGTCGATGCCCTGATGAAGCTCGATCTGCCGGCCGGTGTCGACGTCGAGATCAAAGCGTTTGGCAAGGAACACGCGAAATAGCTATCGAGCGAGAGCATATGGTTACTGGCATCATCGGAAAAAAAGTCGGCATGACGCAGCTCTTCGCCGAGGACGG
>DAINBQ010000356.1:0-2450 GCA_036732825.1 Burkholderiaceae bacterium
CGGCTTGACGCACTGCAGTCGACACTCGAGGCGAAAGCGCGCTAGCCCCATGCCCAGCCAGGGCGCCGCGGGTTAGCGGAATCACTTAGTTCGTGCGGCAGACAGCCCCAAGGGTCTGAGGTATCTTCGAGCCCTCAGCGGAGTGTCCTGACGATTCCGTTTCCGTCCGCAGGACGGGCAGGCTTCCGCTTCGATTCCAGGGAGATCTTAATGAGTACACCCACCGACTTGGGCCGTCGCCGGCTGCTCGCCAGCGGCACTGCTGCGATCGCGGCAGCGGGCATCGGAGGCGCGACGCGTGCTGTCGCTCAGGCAGCGCCTCCAGCCGCCGCCGCGCAGGCCAAGCCGCTTCCAGCGTATGTAAGCTGGAAAGATGCGGACAGCATGATTGTCCATTCGCCGAACACAGTTGAAACCAGGTGGTCAGCATTTGGGTCGAGCCTGATCACGCCCGCGGACCGCCTGTATATCCGTAACAACCTGGCCCCCCCCGATGTATCGATCGTCGCCAACCGCGACGCCTGGCAGCTGGCGGTCGAGGGCGTCAAGCAGCCGCGCACGTTGACCGTGGCCGATCTGAAGTCGCTGGGCGTCGACGCGCTGCCGATGGTCCTGCAGTGTTCGGGCAATGGGCGCGGCCTGTTCAGTGACAAGGCGAGCGGCACGCAGTGGAAAGTGGGGGCGGCGGGGCTTGTCATCTGGGGCGGAGTGCCACTGCGCGCTGTCGCAGAAGCCCTGGGCGGCGTCGCACCTGGAATGCGATTTGTCACCGGCACCGGCGGCGAGGCCATTCCGGCCGGAATTGATCCGAAGAGTGTGATTGTCGAGCGTTCGGTCCCGATCAGCGCCCTCGAGGACGCGATGCTCGCGTGGGAGATGAATGGCGAGCCCATCCCGCATGCGCACGGGGGACCGCTGCGACTGATCTTCCCGGGCTACAGCGGGGTCAACAACGTCAAGTACATCAAGCGGCTCGCATTCACGCGCGACGAGACCGACGCGAGGATCCAGCAGACTCGCTACCGGATTGTGCCTCCCGGTGGCAAGGGCCACCCCAGCATGCCGGCGGTATGGACGATGGGCACCAAGTCGTGGATCAACTCGCCGGCGCCCGGGCAGGGCCCGCTGCGTCCTGGCTGGGTGCAGATTCACGGCGTCGCGATGGGCGGAATGAACGCAGCGCGCCGGGTCGAGGTGTCGATCGACGGCGGGAAGACCTGGCGCGACGCGGCGTTCTTCGGCCCGAACCTGGGTCGGTACGCATGGCGCCAGTTCGTGCTGCAAGCACAATTGCGCCCCGGGACCCACCAACTTGCCTCGCGCGCGACTGATACGCAGGGCAACGTGCAGGAGGAAAGGACGCCGTTCAACGCCAGTGGCTACCTCAATGCCGGCTGGCGGGCACACATGGTGCAGGTTACGGTCGCCTGAAGCGAAGGCCGGGCGTCGGCCGAACCGACGCCCGGAGCGACCGGAGTTCTATCATGAAGAAATTGGCAGGTCTGGCCGCAGGCCTTGTGCTGGCGGCTGCTTCTTCGGTGTCCGCGGCCGACGACTCTGTCGGCAAGCGACTGTTCATGCAGGACGCAACGCCCCCGTGCGGCGTTTGCCACGCACTTAACGCAGCCGGAACCGCGGGCACGATCGGCCCGTCGCTGGACGAGATGAAGCCGGATGCCGAGCGCGTCGCTCGCGTGATTCGTAGCGGCCTCGGCGCGATGCCGGCGTATGCGCAACTCACCGACCAGCAGGTTCAGGCACTCGCGCAATACGTATCTAAGGCATCGGGCGGGGCAAAGTAGTCACGCCCCGCCGCTGATCGAACTCAGCCGGCGCTGGCCGTGGTGGACGTGACCGGGGGCGGTTCGAGCATGAAGGTTGCAAAGTAGGTCGGACCGACGCCGCAACTGAGACCGCGCTCGTGCTGCGAGATCGCGAGCAGCGCACCGCCGTCGGACGTCGCGAGCGCCGCAGCACGCTCCTGGTCCGTCAGGTCCTTGAAGGCAAGGCGTCGAAGCGTCGCCTTCACCTGTGCGAATGTGCAGGGCAACGGAATCGTCCGGACCACCCTGAGCCCCTTGTCGTCGATGGTCGTGATTCTCCAATGCCCGATGGCCGGCTTCGACGGCGGCTTCTTTCCAGACGCGGATCTTCGGTGTGACGATGACCGGGACATTCGATCTCTGATCGATACACGGGCGAGTGATGAGACTGATGAGGTTTTAGACCCATCATCGCCGGCGCGACGCGAGAGCGAGCGGGCGAAAGCGCGTGCTTTTTCCCGCATCCCGCAGATGCTCGTGGATGCCTCGCCGCGCCGGTTGGGCGCGCGCGACAAAACCGGCAGAATCCGCCCCTTGGAGGCGTGGCCGAGCGGTTTAAGGCACCGGTCTTGAAAACCGGCAAGGGCGCAAGTCCTTCGTGAGTTCGAATCTCACCGCCTCCGCCAC
>DAINBQ010000357.1:0-2439 GCA_036732825.1 Burkholderiaceae bacterium
GGCGTGCACTGGCCGCACGACTCGTGGTGCCAGAACCGCAGCATCACCTGCAGCAGGCGCACCATGCAGGTGCCGTCGGCGATCGCGATCATTCCGCCGGAACCGAGCGATGAGCCGGCCTTGTCGAAGGTCGCGTGGTCGTAGGTAAGCTCGGCGCAATCGGCGCCGGTCAGCACCTTGGTCGAGATGCCGCCCGGAATCAGCGCCTTGAGCGCGCGCCCGCCGAGCATTCCGCCGCAGTCCTCGTTCAGGAGCTTCATCAGCGGATAGCCGTGCTCGACTTCGTAGACGCCCGGCCGCACGACATGCCCCGAGATCGACACCAGCTGCGTTCCCGGGCTCTTCGGCAGACCGACCTTGCGGAACGCCTCGGCGCCGTCGCGGATGATGCCGGTGATGTTGGCGAGCGTCTCGACGTTGTTGACGACGGTGGGCTTCTGGTACAGACCGCGCACAGTCAGCCGCGGCGGACGGTTGCGCGGATAGCCCTTCTTGCCCTCGATCGAAGTCAGCAGTCCGGACGCCTCGCCGCAGACGTAAGAGCCGGCGCCGCGGTATAGAAAGATGTCGCAGATGAAATCGGTGCCAGGAATCGTCGCGCCGAAATAGCCGGCGTCGTAGGCCTCCTCGATCGCGGCCTGAAGCCGGCGGTTCGGCAGGTCGAATTCGCCGCGCATGTAGACGAACGCGTTGCGCACCTGCAGCGCGTAGCTCGCGATCAGCATCGATTCGAGCAGCAGGTGCGGCGCGTTCTCGAGGATCCAGCGGTCCTTGAACGTTCCGGGTTCGCCTTCGTCCGCGTTGCAGCACAGGAAGTGCGGCTGGCCGTCGTTCAGCTTGATGACCGCCCACTTGCGTCCCACCGGGAACGCCGCGCCTCCGTGGCCGAGCAGTCCGGACGCAGTGACCTCCTTCGTCACGTCCTCCGGCTTCATCGTCTTCAGCACGCGCTCGAGCGTCGCGTAGCCGCCGCGCGCGCGATAGTCGGCCAGCGTGTGCGACGTCGCCGTCACCGGGAAATTCATCAGCAGCTGGCGTCCGGGCATCGTCGTCCTCAGCGCAGGCTGTCGAGCAGCGCGTCGAGACGCTCGCCGCTCATGTTCTCGTGATAGGCGTCGTTCACCATGACGACCGGCGCCGTTCCGCACGAACCCAGGCACTCCACTTCGGTCAGCGTGAAGCGCCCGTCGGGCGTCGTGCCTCCCGGCTGCACGCCGAGCTTGCGCGCGAGATGCTCGATCAGGCGCTCCGAGCCGCGCATCGAGCAGGTCACGTTGCGGCAGGCCTGCAGGTGCCAGCGCCCGATCGGGCGGCGGCGGAACTGCGTGTAATACGACAGCACCTGCTCGACCTGCATGCGCGGCACGCCGAGGTATTCGACCAGTGCCGCGATGTCGGCATCGGCGACGTAGCCGCGCTCCTCCTGGATCCGGCGCAGGCAGGGCAGCACCAGCGAGGCGTCGAAGCCCGGCGGGAAGCGCTTCTTCAGCTTCTCGAACTGCGGAATCAGCGCGGCGACCACCGACATTTCCGTCATCGGTCGCACTCCCCGCCGATCATGTTGATCGAGCCGAAAGTCGGGATCAGGTCCGCCAACTGGTAGCCGTCGAGCATGCGGTGCGCGCCGCCCATGTGCACAAAGCTCGGCGATCGCACGTGCACCTTGTATGGCGTTCCGCTGCCGTCGCTGACGAGGAAGAAGCCGAGTTCGCCGTTCGCGCCTTCGTGCGCGACGTAGATCTCGCCGGCCGGCACGCGCGGGCCGTCCATCACCAGCTTGAAATGGTTGATCAGCGATTCGATTTCGGTGTAGACGTGCGCCTTCTCCGGGAACGTGCAGCGGCGGTCGTCGACGTTGATCGGTCCCGGGGTCGCAGCCAGCAGGTCGACGAGCTGGCGGATCATGTGCACCGACTCGTCCATCTCGCGCATGCGGACGTAGTAGCGGTCGTAGTTGTCGCCCTTGATGCCGACCGGCACCTGGAAATCGAGCTCGGCGTAGGCCAGATACGGCGTGTCCTTGCGCAGATCGCGCGGCGCGCCGGTCGAACGCAGGATCGGGCCCGTGTAGCCCCAGTTGATCGCCTCCGCGGTGCTGATGACGCCGACATCGCGCGTGCGGTCGATGAAGATCCGGTTGCGGTCGACCAGCCCGTGCACGCGGCCGACGAAATCGTCGTACTGCACGAGGATCTCCTCGAGCCGCTTGAGCCAGCCGTCGGGCAGGTCGCGCGCGAGGCCGCCGATGCGGCCGAACGAGTAGGTGACGCGGGCTCCGGTCAGGTCCGCGATGTGTTCGTAGATGTAGTCGCGGATCATCACCAGGTACAGGAAGGCCGTCATCGCGCCCAGCTCCATCAGCGAGGCCGCGATGCAGGTCAGGTGATCGGCGATGCGCGAATACTCTGCGAGCAGCGTGCGCAGGTATCGCGTTCGAGG
>DAINBQ010000358.1:0-2438 GCA_036732825.1 Burkholderiaceae bacterium
CCGGCTACATGCTGGGCGGCAAGCCGCGCCAGCAGGCGATCGGCCACGTGATCGGAATCTTCGCGGGGGCGATCGCCTGCGTGCCACTGTTCTTTCTGTTGTTCCTGCCGCCCGACGCGAGCGGTGTGCGCTCCGCCGCGTCGATCGTGTCGGACCAGTTCGCGTTCCCCGCGGCGTTGCAGTGGAAGGGCGTGGCGGAAATCATCGCGAAGGGAGTGAGCGCGTTGCCGTACTCGGCGATCGTGTCGATGGTCGTGGCGGCGCTCAGCGCGGCCGCCATCGAGATTGCGAAGATCGTGACCAAGGGCCGCTTTCCGCTGTCCGCGGTGTCGATCGGCCTCGGTGTGGTGCTGCCACCCGAAGCGACTTTCGCAATGTGGGTCGGCGCGATGCTGTTCTGGGTCATGGGGCGGCGCTATCCGACGAAGGGCACCCGCGGCAACGAGTTCTGGGTCGAAGGCATGGAACCGATCTGTGCCGGACTGATCTCCGGATCCGCGCTGATGGGAATCGGCAACGCGATCGTCAATGTGCTGATGAACTGATGTCGGCAGCGGCGCTGCTCACGCAAACGCCGTGCGCCGCCGCTGTTCATTTCGGCCGGGCGATCGGATCGGCGCTAGCGAGCCGCCGCAGCCCGTTCCTCGAGCAGCAGCGTCTCGATGTCGTTCACCATCATGTCCGGATGCAGATAATCGAGCGCGTAGATTTCGCGCACGACGCCCGAGCGATCGATCAGGAACAGCTTCAGCATGTGATTGATCGTGCGCAGTGGCCGGCCCTGCGGGTCGTATTCGACACGAACGTCCTGGCCGAAGTCATCCAGCAGCGGCAGCAGCTCGCCGATGCTGCGCGCCGTCAGGAATTCCCAGGGCAGTCGCGGATCCGCGCGCAGCGAGCCCGAATACAGGCGCAGCGTCTCGGGCGTGTCGTGCGTCGGATCGAAACTGATGCTGACGAACCGCACCCGGCCAGTTGCAAGCGGCTGCGCTAGCAGGCGATCGCGCAGCTGCGTCATCAGCGTGTAGGCAAAAGGGCAGCCCCACGGGTCGGTGCAGTAGGTGTAGAAGAATGTCAGCAGCGTGACCCTGCCGCGCGTGACCTCACGCAGTGGTCGCTTGCGACCGTCCGCATCCAGCAGCAGCGCGTCCGGCGCGCGCTGGATGCGCTGCAGCTGATAGCTGCCGGCCGCAGGCGGCACGAACTGCATCTGCGGCGCCAGCGGCTGCGTCGGATCGGCCGCTGGATGCGCAGTGCCGGCGATGACGGCAAGCGCCATCATCACCCCCAGCTGCCGACTTCTAGTGAACACGTCAGCGCGCGCTGAACTTCATGTGGTGGGCGCGGCCGAGCTTTTCCTTCGTGAAGTCCACCTCGAAGGCCGGCTGCAGTTCCTTGCCGTTCCAGCTGAATGCGCGCAGGAACTGTTCATTGTCGGCGCCGCCCTTGTCCCATTTCTCGAGCAGGCTCGACGTGACGTAGACGCGTTTGCCGTCCCAGCTCTGCGAGATCATGTTGACCTGCTTGCCGGTCTGTCGCGCATACGTCTGCTGCGGCTGCTCGGGATTGCTCAGGTCGAAGTAGCGCGTCATGCCATCCGAGAAGGTATTGACCCACAGCCCCTTGCCGTCGGCGGTGATCGAGATGTCCACGGGCAGCGGCACCTTGGCCGGATCGCCGATCGTGCCGACCTCCTTGGCCTGCCACTTGCCCGAAGCGTCCTGTTTAACCAGCCAGAGTTTCGATGTCAGCGCCGTCGCGGTGATTGCCCAGTTGTCGCCCGGCTTGAGCGACCAGCGGATTTCCAGCGGCGCACCCGGGACGCTGAAGATCTGCTGCGGCTTCATCGCCTTCAGGTCCCACAGCACCATCGTGTTGCCAAAGCGTTTCATCGCCTCACCGTCCTTCAGGAGGTCGCCGATGTCGCGCCGGTAGTTGTCGATGCCGGTGAAGCTGGAGGTCAGCAGCGCATTCTTCGCCGGATTGATCGCAAGGTCGTAGCCGTAGCCATCGCCCTTGACGCCGCCGATCTCTTCCTTCGGCATGTCGTATTTGGCGACGAAGTCGCCTTTGTTGTTGTACACCGCCATGCCGGTGGCGCCGCCCTTGTCCTTCGCATTCGACAACGCGCCGATCAGCATGCGGCCCGGCATCGCGTAGAAAGTGTGCGGACCGACAAAACCGCTCTTCGCGGTCAGGTCGACGATCGTCTTGACCAGCTTGGGCTGCGCCGGATTGGTGCCCACGTCGAACACGAAGATCTGGTTGTTCGACAGGCCGCCGGCCCACAGGTAGCGGCGGTCGTCGGTGAAACCCATGTGATGGGCTTCGCCGCGCGCTTTGACCGAAACGCTGTGCACGACCTTGCCGTAGGTCTTCGACTTGGGGTTGACGTCGATCGTCACCAGCTTGTCCGACCCGTCGCCGAGGCCTTCGAC
>DAINBQ010000359.1:0-2402 GCA_036732825.1 Burkholderiaceae bacterium
GGGCTCGGGCTCGATCTCGGGGCGGCAACGGTTCGGATAAGAAGCGACGTTCCTGACCTGGCAGAGCAGCTTCAAACCCTGTACGGCAATTTTCGAGTCGAAGAGGGGCTCGAGCTGTTCGATGTCACTGCAAAACTGCGCCGTGCTGGCGGTCTGAGGCGACTGTTTCGCCCCCAGGTGGAGTTGGTGGTCGACGCCGCGATCGAGTTCGAGCCATTCCCGCTGGATACGCCTGTCCCGCTCCTTGAGTGGGGACTGAACTACGCGCTCGCGTCGCGCCTGTGCTGCTACCTTCTTCTGCACTCCGGCGTGGTTGAACGTTATGGCCGGGCGGTGCTGCTGCCGGCGATGCCAGGGTCCGGCAAGAGCACGCTGACGGCTGCGCTTGCGCTGCGCGGATTCCGGCTCCTCTCGGACGAGTTCGGAGTAGTGCGGCTGTCAGACAGCCAACTGCTGCCGATGCTGCGTCCCATTGCGCTGAAGAATGAATCGATCGATGTCATCGCGCGCTTTGCGCCGCAGGCAGTGATCGGACCGCGGTATGACAAGACGCACAAGGGCACGGTCGCCCACCTGGCGCCGCAGTTGGCCCACGTCGATGCGTGCCATGAAACGGCGGCGCCGGCGCTGATCATCTTCCCGCGCCATGACCCTTCGATCGCGCTGGAGATGGAACCCGTCCCACGGGCGCGCGCCTTCGCCCGACTTGCGGTGAACTCGTTCAACTACGAGATCCTGGGTCCGGACGGGTTCGATGCACTGGGCAAAGTCGTCCAGGCCAGCACCTGTTACCAGCTTCGGTATCGCGATCTCGATCGAGCGGTCGAGGCGATCACTGAACTCCTCGAAAGAGCTGTCTTGCACTAAAGCCAGTGGTCCGCCATTGGCCGACGCGTTGGCGACTGCAACGCGAGATGATCGATAGAATCAGTCGCGAATGCAGCTTACGAAGTCCGACCTTCCCGCGCACGCTCGCCTGTTGCTCGAGTGCCTTGCTGAACCGCGTCGCTGTCTTTCGCTGCGTGAATCGGAATGGGACATCCTGGCTCGAAGCGCGCGCAGCGCCCGCCTGCTTGGCGTGCTTTCGGCTCGAGTCGGCCAATTGATGCCCGCGGGCAACCTGCCGGAGCCAGTGAATCGACAACTGCTCGCGGGGAGCATCGAAGCTCGTTTCCGGCGGCAGAAAGCATTGCTTCTTCTGCGAACGATCGAGTCGCAGCTCTGCGTCGAGGGATCAACTCCCGTCTTGCTGAAGGGTGCCGCATACATCGCGCAGGGCCTCGCGATGGCGGAAGGTCGCCTTCCAGCCGATGTCGATGTCATGGTGCCGCGCCTTGCCCTCGGTGCGGTTGAACGGGCACTGCTGGACGCGGGCTGGGAATTCGAGAAGACGGATCCCTACGACCAGCACTATTACCGGGCCTGGTCGCATGAACTGCCGCCGATGAAGTGCGCGGGGCAGGCGCTCGAACTCGACCTGCACCATGGAATCCTTCCTCCGCTCGGGCGGCTGAGACCTGACACCGAGGCATTGTTCGCAGCAACGAGTCCGGTCGAAGGCACGCCATTTCGGGTCCTGAGTCGGCCAGACCAGGTGCTGCATGCCGCGGCGCATCTTTTTCAGGACTCCGATTGCACCGGTCGATTGCGGGATCTCGTTGACATCGATGGTCTGGTGCGTTGCTTCGCGGAAAGGGATGCGTCGTTCTGGGAGATCCTTGAGAACCGCGCGAAATTGCATCAGCTCGGCAGGCCGCTCTGGTACGCGCTAACTTTCGGTCGCGACTGGCTGGCCACGCCAGTTCCGGTCGGCTTTTTGAAGTCCGACCGATGGGCCGAGCCCCCTGTTCTGGCTCGGTGGCTGGTGAAGACGCTCGTTCCGCTGGCGCTCTTTCCCGTGGCCCCGGATTCCGTCGGATCCGCGAAGAACCGCATCGCCAGTCGCTTGATGGAGGCACGCGCGTTCTGGCTGCGCATGCCGCCGTGGCTCGTTCTGTATCACTCGATCAACAAGTACTTTCGCGGTCTCCTGCGCAAGCCGGTTGCTTGAGTGCTCCAGAGGGCTGGGCCGGATACGGTGAAAAGCCGCCCGTAGTACTGCCACTCGATAGCCAACCTTTTCGCCTTTCTCGTTATGCTGCCTCGGTAGGCGGGGGCAGAAACAGCCAGGTACGCGCTCATCGACGCGCCAGCGAGGACCCTGTTCGATGCTCGAACGGTCCCGGATGCAGCTGATCGACCCCGCCTGGGCCAACTGATCGACATCGAGTGACTGACTTGAACTCAGGCTGGATCACCAATCCTGGCGTGTGGTCGTACGGGATCGCCGCGTTGGTGTTCGGCGGCTTCTCGATCCAGCTTGCGCTGCGCCGGCCTGAGGGCGGCAGATCGGCCATGCTGCT
>DAINBQ010000360.1:0-2378 GCA_036732825.1 Burkholderiaceae bacterium
GGATGTCGATCGCCCTTCGCGTGTTGCCTTCCAGGCTGGAATTGAAGAGGCGCGAGGGGTCTGGGACGCTGGCCCCCCGGGCGAACGTGAGCTTCACGACTTTCGTGTACGCCTCGCCGGTGCAGACAATCCCGTGGTGCGACCAGACCGGACCGCCCCACTTCCACTCCTCGATGATCTCGGGGTCGGCTGCCAGGATCAGCGCGCGCATGCGGGCCAAGGTCTCCCCGCGCCATCCCCCCAGGTCGCGAATCCGCTGGTCGATGAGCTGGGAAGCGGCTTTGCCGGTCGCGCCTGCCTTCGGCTGAGACTTGGACTTGGCGGTCGACTTGCTTGGCTTGCTCGCACGCGACGTGCCCTTGGCCTTCGGCTTCGCCTTTGCTTTTAGCGCCACGGTTCATTCTCCAACTTGTTGTGATGCCCAACTCCGCGGCTCACGGGCGCGGCGACGCCGCGTCTCGTGCAACCGTTGGTTGAGCATCGGTCTTGTCAGCTCCAGTGTCGAGGCCGTGATGCGACCGCAGAAACACGTACAGATCGTCGACTTCCTGGTCCGTGAAATCGACACTGCGCACCCAGCTCATGGCCGACAGGTCGCGTCCGCCAGCGGACCTAGCGGTGCGCAGGAGCTGACGGAACTGCTCCCGCGAATACCCGGCCACGATGGCAAGAGGAGGGCTTCCTTCAAGCTCGCTGCCGCGGAAATCCAGGCCATGACACGCAGTGCAGACAATGCTCGCCAGGTAACGGCCGCGCTCGAATGGTGTGTTTCGCGGCAACGCACCCCATCGCGGCAATGACCGGTCGACCAGCTCGGCGTCGACGCCCCACTTTCCGGTCGCCATCAGCCAGCGACCCCGCAACGTGAACTCGTGCGAGCGCGGCACGGGCGGCAGGAGCGGTTGTGCGCGCAGGTGCGCGATGATATTGATGAGGTCCTGATCGCCAAGCGACCAGGTGGCGTAGGAGATCATCCCGATCACGCTCCCGCCGTCCCGCTTCACGCCGTAGCGGATCAAGCGCACCAGCTCCTCGTCGCTATATTGAGGCAGGACTTGGGACAGCGTCGGCGCGGCGCTCCTGTGGATGCCCTTGATCTCCTCGAATCCGCCTTCGCCTACATTGCCGTGGCAGCCGGCCCAGCAGCCCACGACCTTTGCCATGTGCATGCCTGCGACCGGGTCGGCCGGGTCCGCGGCGCGCAGGGGCACCAGCGGAGCGTCGTAGCTGCGACGCAGCTTCCATTCGGAAACGGCATAGACGCAGCCAAGGAACAGCACCACGGCCGCGATCGACGCGCCTAGCACTCGAACGAAGGTAGAGAGGGCGCGCGCAGCCGTCACGGCAATTTGCCCAAGCCTGCGTAGGCTGAAGCGCAAGTCGATCCAGTCGCCATCCGTTCGCCGGATAGGGTGCGTGACGGACGACCTCGAACATCAGAACAGCCTAATCCTCGCCGGGCCTTGACTTTTGATCGCATACTGTATGAATATTCAGTATGAGTGGGGCGCGCTCACCTGCTTTCGACTGTCACCCGTATCAGACTAATCACCGGAATGACGAGCGTCCATCACAAGCTGGCAACCGCTGGCGGCCCTCCAAAATCCCTGCCGCAGTAGGCGGGTAAGATCGCAACCGCGGCGCACGAACCCTACCGCGCCTGCATTCCACGATGCCCGACGACTCCAAGCCCGTGTCCAGCGACACGCGGCGCGCGATCCGCATTCGCGGCGCGCGCCAGAACAATCTGCGCAATCTCGATCTCGACATCCCGACCGGCGAGCTTGTCGTCGTGACCGGCGTGTCGGGTTCGGGCAAGAGTTCGCTCGTGTTCGACACGCTGTACGCAGAGGGGCAGCGGCGTTACGTCGAGACTTTTTCGCCGTACGCGCGGCAGTTCCTCGACCGGATGGACCGGCCGGCGGTCGACCGCATCGACGGCGTGCCGCCGGCGATCGCGATCGACCAGACCAACCCGGTGCGCACGTCGCGCAGCACGGTCGGCACGATGACCGAGCTGAACGATCACCTGAAGCTCTTGTTTGCGCGCGCTGCCACGCTCCATTGCCGCGGCTGCGCGCGCCCGGTGCGGCGCGACAGCGCGGAGGGAATCTTCGCCAGCCTGCTCGACCGATCGCGTGCAAATGGCGACCCGCGGCTGATGATCACTTTCCCGGTCAAGGTGCCGCAGAACTTCAGTGCCGAGGAAGTGCGCGCGAACCTCGAAGCACAGGGTTACACGCGCGTGCACGCAGAACGCACGGTCGCCGGCGCCAAGGTGCTCGACGTGATCGCCGACCGCTTCCGGATCGTCGACGTCGACCGCTCGCGCGTCGTCGACGCGATCGAGCGTTCGCTGCGTCTCGGTGCCGGCCGCG
>DAINBQ010000361.1:0-2334 GCA_036732825.1 Burkholderiaceae bacterium
TCTTGGTGACTTCTCTTGGCGAGACAAGAGAAGTCACTTGCCGCCGGGCAACCCCCGGCTCAATCGCCCCGCGCCTTCTACTTCTGCATCACCCACTTGCCGTCGCGGATCTGAATCATGACCGCGGCGCGTTGATCGAGGCCGAGGTGATCGTTTGGGGTCATGTTGAAGATGCCGTGCGCGCCGGCGACGTTCTTCAGGCCTTCGAGCGCGTCGCGCAGCGCGGCGCGGAATTCCTTGGTTCCGGGCTGGCCCTTCTTCAGCGCAACCGGGACCGCCGCCTGCAACAGTGCGCCAACGTCCCATGCGTGCGCGCCGAACGTCGACACGCTGCCCTTGCCCTGCGCCGCTTCGTACGCAGTCACATATGCCAGCGCGCTTTTCTTCACCGGGTGATCGTTCGGCAGCTGGTCTGCGACGAGCACGGGACCGGCGGGCAGGAACGTGCCTTCGCAGTCCTTGCCGCACACCCGCAGGAAGTCGTTGTTGGCGACGCCATGCGTCTGGTAGATCTTGCCTGCATAGCCGCGCTCCTTCAGCGTCTTCTGCGGCAGCGCCGCCGGCGTGCCGGCGCCCGCGATCAGTACCGAGTCGGGCCGGGCAGCGATCAGCTTCAGCACCTGGCCGGTGACCGACGTGTCGCTACGCTGGTAGCGCTCATTCGCGACGACCTTCAGCCCGCGCGTTTCGGCGATCTTGGAGAACTCGTTCCACCAACCTTCGCCGTACGCGTCGGCAAAGCCGATGAAGCCGACCGACTTCACGCCCTGGCTCAGCATGTGTCCGATGATGACCAGCGCCATCTGCTGGTCGTTCTGCGGCGTCTTGAAGACCCAGCGGCGCTTCGCATCGACCGGGTCGACGATTCGGCTTGATGCCGCCATCGAGACCATCGGCGTCTCGCTCTCGGCGGCGACGTCGATCATCGCCAGCGAGTTGGGCGTGATCGTCGAGCCGACCAGCACGTCGACCTTGTCCTCGGTGATCAGCTTGCGCGAGTTGCGGACCGCGGTCGTCGTGTCCGACGCGTCGTCGAGCACGATGTACTGGACCTTGCGGCCGGCGATCGTCTGCGGCAGCAGCGGGAAAGTGTTGCGTTCCGGAATGCCGAGCGACGCCGCAGGCCCGGTCGCCGACAGCGTGACGCCAACCTTGATGTCCTGCGCAAGCACTGCGCCGGTGCAGGCCACGGCGGCCGCCGTCGCAATGAGTTTTGTCACGAATTTCATAGGTCTCCTCAGTCTAGGAATGATGGCAACGGCAATGCCGGAACCCGGTTGGAACGCGAATCAGAACAAATTCAGACCCTTTCAACAAGCAATGCGATTCCCTGCCCGACCCCGATGCACATCGTGGCCAGCGCGTAACGACCCTCGGTGGCCGCCAGCTGTCGCGCCGCGGTCAGCACGATGCGCGCGCCGGAAGCGCCCAGCGGATGGCCGAGTGCGATCGCGCCGCCATTCGGATTGACGTGGGGCGCGTCGTCCGCAAGTCCGAGCTGCCGCGTGACCGCCAGCGCCTGCGCTGCAAAAGCCTCGTTGAGTTCGACAACATCGATGCTGTCGATGCCGAGCCCATGTCTGGCGAGCAATTTCTTCGAAGCGGGAGCCGGGCCGATACCCATCACGCGCGGTGGCACGCCGGCGGTGGCGACACCGAGCACGCGAGCCATCGGCTCAAGGCCGTATCTGGTGGCCGCGCGCTCACTGGCGATCAAGAGCGCGACCGCGCCGTCGTTGACACCCGATGCGTTGCCGGCCGTGACGGTGCCGTCCGGCCGCACGACGCCCTTCAGCTGCGCGAGCGCCTCGAGCGTCGTCTCGCGCGGATGCTCGTCCTCACTGACGATCGTTTCGCCCTTGCGGCCGGCAATCGTGACCGGGACGATTTCGCCGGCGAAGTACCCGCGCTGCCTCGCGGCCGCACAGCGCTGCTGCGAACGCAGCGCAAAGGCGTCCTGGTCGGCGCGCGCGACGCCATAGTCGGCCGCGACGTTCTCGGCGGTTTCCGGCATCGAGTCGATGCCGTACCGGGCCTTGAGCCGTGGGTTCACGAAGCGCCAGCCGATCGTCGTGTCGAACACCGCGTTCGCGCGCGAATAGGCCGACTCCGCCTTCGGCATCACGAAGGGCGCGCGGCTCATGCTCTCGACGCCGCCTGCCACCATGATCTCTGCCTCGCCGGCCCGGATCGCGCGGGCGCAGATGCCGACCGCATCCATGCTGGAGCCACAGAGCCGGTTGATCGTCGCCGCGGGAATGTCGGTCGGCAGGCCTGCCAGCAGCAGCGCCATGCGCGCCACGTTGCGGTTGTCCTCGCCGGCCTGGTTGGCGC
>DAINBQ010000362.1:0-2284 GCA_036732825.1 Burkholderiaceae bacterium
GCAACGATGCCGCGCAGCCGGGCGCGGGCCGTGGTCTCCGGGTCCGCGTCGACGGCGGTTACCCGATGGCCGAGCCGTGCGAGTTCAGCAGCGACATCTCCTTCGCCACAACCGACCTCGAGCAGCTCCGCGCCGCCCGGCAGATGGGCCGCCAGGAAGTCGGCGGTCGCACGCGTCGGTATGTCGATCGGTCGATTCATTCGATCAATACCGCCGCCAATCTCGGGGACGCCCAGGCGGCAGATCCGGCGCCGCCATCGCGCCAATCAGAAAAGCTGCGGTGGTCTTCCCTTGCGCTCGACGACCGCCCTGACGTAGCCCTCCCACTTGCCGATGATTCCGTTCCACTCGGCCGTCGAGAAGTAGTCGGCGAGCGGCTGATCGAGGTCGAACTCAGGCATGTAGAGGCCGATCACGCCACGCTCGAGGATGCCATCGGCCAGCACCCCCTTCTCGCGCAGGATCATTACGGGCAGCCCGAGTTGATAGGCCATCGAGGGCTCGATCTGGGCCCAGGGCGTTGTCAGCCATTGCCCGTCGATCGTCTCTTCCTTCAGCGTCGAGATGTCGGTGCGGAGGCGCGCAGTGCCCTTTTCCACGAAGGTACGGCGGAACGCGATCGTCAACAGTCCGTTGGACTCGAGCATCAGCCGGCGGATCGCGGTGAGCGGCGCGTCCATGTCGTAGTCGGTCACTCCCAGCGTCCGTGGATTGAACCCGCGCTGCGACAGATACGTGGAAATGAAGTCAACAAAGGCCTTCTGCCGGCCGAAGCAGGGCTTCGGGTAGCTGAGGAACACGGAAATGCCCATGGCTTGACCGATCGTGGTGTGGGATTCAGGACGCGGATCGTACCCGTGAGGCCCAGCGACCGCCGGCATAGGCGGCCAGCGGAATCAACACGAGCGCGCCCGCCCACATCCAGGCCGGATGCGGAATCATCAGCATACTGGCGACGGCACCGGCGAGCACGACTGCGCCGATGACCCCCGCATGGCCGATTCGCCACTGCATCGCGATCCGGGCTCCGACCCACGCGCCCGCCAGCGCGCCGACGACCCACGCGAGCAGAACCGACCCGATCGCGGCGAGAGGCATCGCCCGCACCATCTCGCGCAAAGCCTCCGGGTTCTTGAGGTCCAGCCCCGGCGGTGGTGGATAGAGGCGGTGCCCGATCGTTTCGATGCCCACGATGAACAGGCCCGCGACAATGACGCCGGCGACGATGGCGAGAACGCTTCGGATGAATGACTTCATGGGGGTGGGTCAGCGTCGGTGTGCTGTGGGTCAGCTGCGTTCGAGCAGGATCTCGACCCGGATGCCGGACGGCGTCCGCTGCGCAACACCGTCCAGGCGCCGGGCATCGCCGCTGATCCTGAGCTTTCCGCCAAGACCATATCCGGGATCGAAAACCTGATCCAGCTTGAACTCGAGTTCCTGGCCGACGATCGTGCCGCGCCCGCGCTGCCAGACCTCGCGCGACTGGTAGTGCACGACCTTGATCTCCAGTTCGGGTCCCGACTGCTCGATGATCCAGGTGCTGCCGTCCTGCAGCCGCCAGTTGCCGCCGAGGTCGGGTAATCGCGTCTGCCCGTACCAGGTCGCCGCAGCGGCGACCAGGCCCGCCGCTCCCGCGAGTGCAAGCGCGACCAGCCATCGCCGTCGCTTGGGCTTCGACCCCAACGGCGGGCCCGACGCCGCGAGTTCCTGCTCGACGACGCCCGAGAGCCGCTCGACGTCATAGTCCCAGCGCGATTCCGACAATTCGTGCGCCTGGCGACGCGCGAGCGGCTTCAGCGGTTCCGGCAGGTCGCGCTCCGGCGGGATACGGGCACCTTCCACCAGCACCGGGATGACTCGCACTCCCGCCGCGAGCGCATGACTGATCTCGAGCCGAACGAAGTCGTTCGGATCGTCGAGTCGCCGCCGCCCGTTCGCGGACGCAGTCAGCCATGTCTTGCCGATGACGGCGAGCAACACGCGACAGTCGCGCAGCGCCTTGTCGAGCCGCGCGACGAAGTCCTCTCCCGACGCGATGTCCTCGACGTCGCGGAACACCTCGTGGGCGCCGAAACGCCGCCCGAGATCGTCCGCCAGCCGCCCCGAGAATCCGGCGCCGCCTTCACGCCGATAGCTGATGAATATGCGTGACATCTGGTTCGCGCGCGGTCATCCCGACGGAAACCGCGCCGCCGGGCCCGTTCATCGTGAAAGCCGTGGCTGTGTGTACTAGCCGAGCTTCGCGAGCACTCCGTTCATCTCTTCGCGCGAGAACGCACGCATT
>DAINBQ010000363.1:0-2275 GCA_036732825.1 Burkholderiaceae bacterium
GCAGTTCATCCCGGAATTCCAGCACTTCGTCGCGCCGGCAGACCGTTCACGCCCGGATGGGGCCTCGCGGCGCGTCCGGTTGACCGGAACTACTTCATCTCCCCGGCCTGATCCAGTTTCCGGTGCTGCGCGACCTTGTTCCGCTGCCACCAGGCCAGCATCTTCTCTGCATCGCCACCGAACTTCTCCCGCTTCAGTTCCTCGGTCGCGCCGACGCACATCATTCCAAGTTCCGGATCGACTCCGCGCCTGGTCGCGGCGTGATCACAAAGCCAGAACGTTTTCTCGAGCTCGGCGAGCTTGACATTCGTCATCCGAGCTTCCGGTGCCGCAATCGTCAGAGTGCGTTCAGTCGCAGCCACATCGATGCCGTGCCATCCAAGCGCCGCGCCGACTAACACCAATGAAGCGAGCCTGGCGAGTTCCGCGATCAAGCGACCCGCTTCAGTGCCACGGCTTTCAGACCATATCAGGGAGTTCATCGTGCCTCCTGTGGTGCCGCCGTCAAGTCACTTCCTGGACCCGGCCGCATGAAGGCAGGATGGCAACAGAAGACGCCCGCGTCGCCGGCGTTTTCCGCCGGATCGCAGTGAATATTCGCGGGCCTGGAAGCACCCACATGTCGACCGGACCGGAACAGCAGCCGATCAGGGGATCTCGAGGACAACGTTGCCGATCGCGCGCCCGCTTTCGACTTGTTCGTGGGCCTCGACGATCGCGTCGAGGGGAAAGCGAGAATCGATCGCGTGCCGCAGACGGCCCTGCTCGAGCCAGGCCGTCAGCTGGCCAAGAGCGGCCGCGCGATCGACCGCATTCAGGTTGTAGACGATGAAGAAGCGCATCCGCACGCTCTTGACGAGCGCCGGGAAGAACGGCACCGCGATCTCTGGCTTGCCACTGCCGTAGACGACGATTTCGCCCTCGGCCTTCACTGACGCGAGGGATGTGGCGACGTTGGCGCCGAAGTCGACCTCGATCACGCGATCGACCCCTTCGCCATCCGTCGCCTCGAGCACGCGCGCTGCGACATCATCGCGGCGATAGTCGATCGCGAGATCCGCGCCTGCCTTGCGCGCGAGTGCGGCCTTGTCCGGGCTGCTGACCGTGGCGAGCACGCGCCGCGCACCGGCGAGCCTTGCCATCTGGATCGCGTAGTGCCCGACCGCGCCAGCGCCGCCGGTGACCAGCACGCTCTTGCCCGTCACTCCACCGTCGACCCGCACTGCATGCAATGCGGTGAGCGCAGGGATGCCGAGGCATGCGCCGACATCGAAAGGTACGGCGTCCGGCAGCCGGACCGCCTGCTCGGCCGGCAGAGCAACATATTGAGCGGCCGTGCCGCTCGGGCGCTTCCACGCCGCATTCCATATCCAAACGCGTTCGCCGATGCGGGACGACGAGACGCCTTTGCCGACCGCATCGATCACGCCGGCGCCATCACTGTGTGGAACGATGCGCGGGTACGGCAATGCCGCCGAACGCAATCCAGCGCGCGTCTTCACATCCGACGGATTGACGCCCGAGGTGGCGAGTCGCACTCGGACTTCCCCGTCTCCGGGATCGGGCGTCGGCAGCTCTCCAACCTGCAGCACTTCCCGCGCGGGGCCCGTCCGCTCATACCAGGCTGCTCTCATCATCACCGGCTACTTCTTTCCATCGATCTCGGAAAACACTTCGCGCGCGACCCGGAATGCGTCGACTCCGGCGGGCGCCCCGCAATAGGCCGCGACCTGCATGAAGATTTCCCGCATCTCGTCGCGGGTGACGCCGTTCGTCAGCGCGCCGCGGATGTGCAGTTTCAGCTCGTGCGAGCGGTTGAGTGCCGGCATCATCGCCAGCAGCAGCATGGAACGCATCTTCGGGGTCAGCCCGGGACGCGTCCAGATCGCGCCCCAGCAGTATTCGGTCAGGAATTCCTGGAACGGCCGGTTGAAATCGTCCGCAGTCTTGAACGAGTTCTCGACGTATTCGGCGCCGAGCACGCTCTTGCGCATTTGCAGGCCTTGGTCGCGCAGTTCACGGTCCATCGCATTCCTCCAGTCACTTCAATCGGCACGCCGCCCGCCTTGGCTGCGGCGCGAACATTTCAAACTCAATACGAACGCGGCAGCCCGAGCAGATGCTCTGCGACATATGCCAGCACCAGGTTGGTCGAGATCGGAGCGACCTGGTAGAGCCGGGTTTCGCGGAACTTGCGCTCGACGTCGTATTCGTCGGCAAAGCCGAACCCGCCGTGGAACTGCAGGCAGGCATTCGCCGCCTGCCACGACGCGGT
>DAINBQ010000364.1:0-2197 GCA_036732825.1 Burkholderiaceae bacterium
AAATCAAGCACATCGACCTCAACGAGTCGATGGTGCGCGCGATCGCACGCCAGGCTGAGGCCGAACGCGAGCGGCGCGCGAAGGTGATCCATGCCGAAGGTGAGAAGCAGGCTGCCGCTGCGCTGCTCGAAGCCGCACAGATGCTCGCGCAGCAACCCGAGGCGATGCAGCTGCGCTACCTGCAGACGATGACGCAGGTGGCCGGCGACCGCGCTTCGACCGTCATCTTTCCATTGCCGATGGACCTGATCCAGCCGCTGCTCGCGCGCAAGGACGAGAAGCCTCCCGGTTAGCGCTTGCGGCGCGCCGGCGTTGTCTGCCTCGGCCGCGCAGGCCGGCGCGCAGAAGCGGCGGGCTGGCGCCAAGGCGCGTGCGCGAAGTGCTCGAGCAGGAAGTCGATCATCGCGGCGACCTTGGGCGAGCGCAACCGCGCATGCGGGTACATCGCGAGCAACGGCACCGGCTCGACGTGGTGCACGTCCGCGAGGATCGGGACTAGCCGGCCGGCACGCATATGCTCGCCGACAAGCATGTCGACGAGACGGATGATGCCGATGCCTGTCAACCCCATCTGTAGCACCGACTCCGCATTGTTTGCGACCGCGTTGCCGCGCGGTTCGATGAAGCGCACCTGGCCAGGGGCCGCCGGATCATCGAACGGCCAGCGCCGCAGCATCGGGTAACCGCCGATATGCAGGCAGTTGTGCTGCAGAAGCTCGTCCGGACTGCGCGGCACACCGTGTTGGCGCAGGTAGGACGGCGCCGCGCAGATCATGCGTTCGACGTCGCAGATCTTGCGCGCGACCAGCGATGAGTCGGGCTGCACGCCACTGCGCACGACCAGGTCGGCGCCCTCCTCGACGATATCGATCAACTGGTCGCTGACGGTCAGGTCGAGTTCGATCTCCGGATAGCGGCGCAGGAACTCGGGCAGCACCGGCGGCAACTGGTGCAGCCCGAACGCGACCAGCGAGTGCATGCGCAACAGGCCGCGCGGTTTGCTGCGGAAGCGCGTGACGTCCTGCTCGGCCTCGTCGAGTTCGGCCAGGATGCGACGGCCGCGCGCGAAGAAGGCCTCGCCTTCCGGTGTCGGCGTCAGACGCCGCGTCGTGCGATTCAGCAGCTGCACTCCGAGACGCGACTCGAGCCGCGTCACGGTCTTGGAAACCGCCGACGCGGTGACGCCGAGACGGCGAGCGGCCGCCGAAAATCCCCCGTATTCGATCGTCATCACGAGCGCGTTCAGTTCGGCAGTCCGATCACTTCCGATCTTTGCCATGATGGCAGCAATATTGTTCCTGACTGATGGATTGTACGGCTTGAGTTCCGTAATTAGATTTCGTTCACAACACCTGCAGCGCATTGCGCAGAGGGCACCCGATGAACACGAACGACACTCGGCACATCGACTACGACGCCACCCGGGAGCGCGCGCATGCGCTGCGCCGCCAGGCGATCAGTGAAATGCTCGACGCTGCAGCGGCGTGGCTGGCGCGCCTGCCGGCAAGGATCAGCGGACGGGCGCAGGCCCAGGTGCGCGGTTCAGCGCCGTGCGTGGCGGATTGCTAGGGAGCGAAGACGGATCTCTCACCAGCCCACTTCCCACGAAGGGACTGGCTCGAACCGCGTCGCGAGAAAGTCGATCAGCGCGCGCACGCGCGACGAGAGCGTGCGGTTGGGCAAGTAGACCAGGTAGATGGCGCTCTCCGGCACCACCCGAAACTGGCGCAAGAGCGGCACCAGTTGCCCCTTCCGCAAGGCGTCCGCCGCCAGATAGAGCGGCAGGATGCCGATCCCCATGCCGGCCGCGACGGCCTCGCGCACGACGTCCATTTCGTCGGTTTCGAACGCACCTGCAACTTGCACCGAATATTTGCGCCGGTCCCGCCGCAGCGTCCAGACCCCCTTGGGAGCAACCGGCGAAAACAGCACGCACTCATGCTTGCGGAGGTCCTCGATCCGGCGCGGGGTTCCATGCCGCTTGAGGTACGCCGGCGATGCACAGAGCACGGCCCGGTTGCCGGCGAGCTTTCGCGCCACCAGGTTCGGGTCCGGATCGAATGACACCCGGATGCCAAGGTCGAATCGCTCATCGCCCAGGTCCAGCGCACGATTGCTACAGGAGAGCTTGACCTGGATCTTCGGATACTTCTGATAGAACTCGGCGAGCGCGGGTAATACGTGCCGTACCGCGAAC
>DAINBQ010000365.1:0-2189 GCA_036732825.1 Burkholderiaceae bacterium
AGCAGTCGCGCACCATGCGGGCGCGACTGGTGCGTGTAAGCGCTGTCGCCGCGTTCGTGCTCGCCGAACTGGTTCTCTTCCGGATGCTGATGCGCGGCGCTCATCGCGCCTCCGTGGGACGGCGGAGGAACGTCAGGCTGTCGCAGCGAGGTGCGACATGTGGACGTGGCATCCGCTCTTCAGGCGCACTTCCTCCTGCGTCACGCCAGGCGCGAGCACGACCGCCTTCAGGCCATCGTCAGTGACGTCGAACACGCCGAGATCGGTGATGATGCGGTTGACGACGCCCTTGCCGGTCAGCGGCAGCGTGCACTCCTGCAGGATCTTGTGCTCGCCGTTCTTCGCGCAATGCTCCATCAGCACGACGACCCGCTCGACCCCCGCGACCAGGTCCATCGCGCCGCCCATGCCCTTGACGAGTTTGCCTGGGATCATCCAGTTGGCGAGATCGCCCTTGTCGGTTACCTGCATCGCGCCGAGGATCGCCAGGTTGATGTGGCCGCCGCGGATCATCGCGAACGAGTCTGCACTCGAGAAGTAACTCGATCCCGGCAACGCGGTGACCAGCTGCTTGCCGGCGTTGATCAGGTCGGCGTCGACCTCTTCCTCGAGCGGGAAGGGGCCGATCCCCATCAGGCCGTTTTCCGACTGCAGCATCACGTCCATCCCCTCCGGGATGTAGTTGGCGACCAGCGTCGGCAGTCCGATGCCGAGATTGACATAGAAGCCGTCGCGCAGTTCCTGCGCGGCGCGCGCAGCCATTTCTTCACGATTCCAGGGCATGTCGGTCTCCTACTTCGCGCGCACAGTACGGTTCTCGATTCGCTTCTCCGGCGCCTTGTTCAGCACGATGCGCTGAACGAAGATGCCGGGCGTGTGGACAGCGTCGGGCTCGATGACGCCGTTCTCGACGATTTCCTCGACTTCGACGATCGTCACATTGCCGCACATCGCGACCACCGGATTGAAGTTGCGGGCGGTCTTCCGATAGACGAGATTGCCCTGGTGGTCCGCCTTCCAGGCCTTGACCAGCGAGACATCTGACCGGATCGAACGCTCCATCACGTATTCGTGGCCGCCCCAGACACCATCGAACACCTGTGTCGGCTTGCCGTCGGCGACGATCGTGCCGACACCCGTGCGCGTGAAGAAGGCTGGAATGCCGGCGCCACCGGCGCGCATGCGCTCGGCCAGCGTCCCTTGCGGCGTGAACTCGAGTTCCAGCTCGCCTGCGAGGTACTGGCGCTCGAATTCCTTGTTCTCGCCCACGTACGACGAGATCATCTTCCGGATCTGGCGCGTGGCCAGCAGCATGCCGAGGCCGAATCCGTCGACTCCGGCGTTATTGCTGACGCAGGTGAGGTTCTTGACTCCACTGTCGCGCAGCGCCGCGATCAGCGCCTCGGGAATTCCGCACAGTCCAAAACCGCCGACCGCAATGGTCTGGCCATCCTTCACCACGCCGGCCAGCGCTGCCGTGGCCGAGGGGTAGACCTTCTTCATGCGAACCTCCGCTATCGAATCCGCGAGATCTTAAGTGATCGCCGCACGCACCGCTTCCGGCCAGGGTGCGGACTTTCCCGCCGCGTAGTCGTACCAGACGATCACCGTGCGACCGGTGGCGTAGGTCACACCGGGCTCGCCCTGCTTTTCGATCGCGATGCTCATCTCGACACTCGAGCGGCCGACCCGCGTCACGATCTGCCGCACGATCGCGACGCCCGGATACGTCATCGCGCGCACGAAGTCGCACGCGGCGTGCGCGAGGATCGGCGCCTCGCCCACCGGCAGCGTCGGAAACCCGAGGTGGGCGAACCATTGGATGCGCGCCTCTTCCATCAGCCGGAAGTACATGACGTTATTGAGATGGGCCATGGCATCCATGTCGCCCCAGCGCAGCGGCACCTCGAGGTTGAACTCCTTCACGACACCGACAGCCCGTCGTCGGCAGTGATGATGGCGCCGTTGATGAACTGAGATTCGTCGGCCACGAGCAGCAGCAGCACGCCGTCGAGATCTTCGGGCCTGCCGAGGCGCCGTCGCGGCAGTATCTGCATCAGCTTGCGCCCGCCGTCTGTTTCCCAGTACGCGTCGTTGATCTCGGTCCGGATGTAGCCGGGACAGATCGCGTTCGTGTTGATGCCGTAGCGCCCCCACTCGAGCGCCTGCGCCTTCGTCATCTGGATCAC
>DAINBQ010000366.1:0-2187 GCA_036732825.1 Burkholderiaceae bacterium
AGTTCCCTCTGCAGGTCGCTCAGCAGGTTGAGGATCTGGGCCTGCACGGACACATCGAGCGCGGATGTCGGCTCATCGCAGACGATGACCGCGGGTTCCACCGCCAGCGCGCGCGCAATTGCGAGCCGCTGCCGCTGCCCGCCCGAAAACTCGTGCGGATAGCGGTTGATCGCGTCGGGCCGCAAGCCGACGCGCTGCAGCAGTTCGACGACTCTTGCGCGCCGGTCGCCCGCGCCGATTTCAGGCCGCAGTGACGCAATGCCCTCTTCAAGGATCTCGGAAACGCGCATGCGCGGATTCAGCGACGAAAACGGATCCTGGAAGATGATCTGGATGCGGCGCCGTACCGCCTGCAGTGCGTCGCCTTCGAGCGCGACCAGCGGCTGCCCATCCAGCAGGGCCTCCCCCTCGATGCGGGCGGTTCCTCGCAGCAACTGCAGCAGCGCCTTGCCGGTGGTCGTCTTGCCGCAGCCCGATTCGCCGACCAGCGCCAGCGTGCGGCCCGCCGCGAGACTGAACGAGATGCCGTCGACGGCCTTCACGTAGCCGATCGTTCGCTTCAGGAGTCCCTGTCGGATCGGGAAGTAGACCCGATAGTTGCGCAGCTCGAGTACCGGAGGTGTTGCAGCGCGCTCAGTGTCCGCTGCCTGCGGCGCTTCCGGGCCGCGCGCGACGTGAACCCGCGGTGCGATCCCGTCCTTGTAGAGAACACACCGTACCTGGTGCCGCGGCAGCGGCTCGAACAAGGGCGGAGGCGCCGCAAGGCAAGCGGCATGCGCCTGCGGGCAGCGATCGGCGAAGCGGCAGCCCCCGAACGGGCGGTTCAACGCGGGCACGGTGCCCGGGATCGCGGCGAGCCGCTGGCCACGCTTCGCGGAAGCGGGCAACGCGCCGAACAGCAACTGCGCATAAGGATGCAGCGGCCGGGCGAAGAACTCGGCGGTTTCGCAGACCTCGACGATCTGCCCCGCATACATCAGCGCGATGCGGTGCGCGACCTCGGAGACGATGCCGAGGTCGTGCGTGATCAGCAGCAGGGCCATGCCCTGCGCCTTCTGCAGTTCGACGAGCAGATCGAGGATCTGCTTCTGGATCGTGACGTCGAGCGCGGTCGTCGGTTCGTCCGCGATGACGACGTCGGGCTCGGCCGCGAGCGCGATCGCGATCATCACGCGCTGCTTCTGGCCGCCCGAGAGCTGGAACGGGTAGCTGTCGATGCGTCGCTCGGGTTCCGGCAGGCCGACCCGACGCAGCCAGTCGAGTGCCTTCGACTTTGCGGCCTCGCCCTTCAGCGGAGTGTGGCGCTCGATGACTTCGCTGATCTGCACGCCGACCGGCAGTACCGGATTCAGGCTGGTCGCCGGCTCCTGGAAGATGATGCTGACGCGCCGGCCGCGCACATCGCGCATCCTGGACTCGGGCAGTTGTGCGATGTCGGTGCCGTCGACCTCGACCCGCCCGGCGTCGACGCGGCCGTTGTCGGGCAGCAGGCGCAGGATCGAGAGCGCGGTCATCGACTTGCCGCAGCCGGATTCGCCCACCAGCGCGAAGCATTCGCCTTTCGCGATCGCGAGGTCGACGCCGTCGACGGCGACCAGCGGCCCTTCCGTCGTGTCGAGCACGGTGCGCAGGCCCTCGAGTTCCAGCGCCGCGCTCATACGCGCACCCGCGGATCGAAGCCGTCGCGCACCGCGTCGGCAAACAGATTCGCGGCCAGCACCAGCGTGAACATGAAGACGAACGCGGCGGCGAGCGACCACCACACCATCGGCTCGCGCGCCATCTCCAGGCGCGCAGCGTTGATCATGGTGCCGAAGCTGATGGTGGACGGGTCCACGCCCACGCCGACGTAGGACAGCACCGCCTCGGCCAGCACCAGGCCGGAAAAGTCGAGCACCAGGCTGATGATGACGATGTGCGCCACGTTCGGCAGCAGGTGGCGCGCGAGGATCCTGGCATGCGACACGCCAAACGCGTGCGCGGCCTGGATGTACTCGAGCTCCGAGAGCTTGAGCGCCTCGCCGCGCAACAGGCGCGCGAGTCCGGTCCAGCCCACCGCGCCGAGGATTGCGCACAGCGCCAACAGCCGGAAATCCGCGCGCTGCGCAGAGGTGGGAAACAGATCCGGGTTGGTGTCCACGTACACCTGCACCATCAGCACCGAGGCGGCGATCAGCAGCACCCCCG
>DAINBQ010000367.1:0-2175 GCA_036732825.1 Burkholderiaceae bacterium
GGATCAACTTCGAAGACGCGCTTGATCAACATAGCCCACGTGGATAGCGAACCGGCACGCGGGCCGGATCCGGGCCAGGGGTCTGACACCTTTTTCCCTGACCCCGTGGTGGCGGAGGGGGTCAGGCACCTTTTCTTGCCGTCGTCGCTGGATGGAGAAGTGTCGGATGTTTGGCGGCAAGAAAAGCACTGTCATGGGAGAATTTGCATTTTGATACGAGCGCGTACGCTTTGCGCTGCTACCGGAGGGTAGTTTTTTTGAGACTCGTTGTCCAGCGACTTGAAGGCTGCCGGCACGGCTCAATCAGCTTGCAGTGGTTCGGTCTCGCCACCCTGGTAGATATCCGAAGCTCGAAAGCCCCACACTGTCTCATCCGGCGTTCGAACCGCTGACAGAGCACCATGCTTTTTCAACGGGCTTGTTCGATGCGGCATTGCCACATCGATACCCTCGGGGTCAAGACGATGTTGTCAGTGTGCCTGGCAGCACGATAAGTCAGTCAGAACTCCGAGCTTCGGACGTAGGCGATTGTACTTTCTCTTCGATAGGAACGATAGGAATTCCAAGTCGAATCAGCAGTGGGATCATTAGGTCGCCAATGCGTTGAGGACCGCGTTGCTTCTTGCGTGCCAGTTCCGCCAGCGGTTTGGCTTCTTCGGCGTAGGCCGATTTCGGCAGCCAAGCAAAGGCCTCATGCAGGTCCCGAATCGCTTGGTCGATCGGGCTTTCGTGAACGCGATGAAACTCTTGCAGTTTGGCCAGCAGGTATTCGCGATCGACACCTTTGCCGCGCCACAGTTGGCGTCCGCCCACAAGTTGATAAACCATCCGCATCGCTCGGTTGGCGATCCGGCACCGGCGGTCGCGCGGATCGACCTTCTGCTGCATCCACAGCGCCGACAAGCCGCGGTAGTACGGATGGCACTTGATCAGGTTTTCGGCCACCATCATTGCCGCTCCGCGCAACTTGCGGTTGCACTGACGAACCAGCGTGCCGTCGGCACGATCGACTTCGTCACTTTGATACCGCGAAGGGTACAGACCGGCGCGACCGTTGATGGCGCGAGCTGAGGCATAGTACTCGATCGGTCCGGCTTCTCCGGCCAGCCTGGCCGCCGAGACGACGTTGATGCCGGTTACACTGAGGAGCAGGATATACGGCGTTTTCACCAGAAACGCCGCCATTTCTCGTTCCGCTCGAGCAACCTGTTCCTCCAACAACCGGCGAACTTCGTCGAGCTGTTGCCACTGTCGCGTGTACATCGCCGCGAGTTCCGACGGCTCGGCCGCGGCGCCGGCCCAAGCGACGATGCGTTCGATGGTCCGCAATTGGAAGCGAACGTTCGTCTGGCTCAGATGGCTCGCGATGCCGCCGACTCCGGCGCGGCGAATCGCTGCGGCGGAAGAGAACTTCAACGCAATCGGCAAGGCGATTGACTTGTGGAACAACTTGTCATCTTCGAACAGATCGGCGAAGCCGGGCATCGTTTGATGGAGCAGCCGACGAATCTGAACCATGAGTCGCGCACGTTGCTTGACCAGGTTATGTCGGTGACGTGAGACCGCTTGCAGCGACAGATACACCTCGCCTACCGGGAACGTGGCCAGGCCGTAGCCTTTGACCGCGGCGTGGAAGATCGCTTCCAAATCGTGGTCGTCGGTCTTGGCA
This sequence comes from Burkholderiaceae bacterium, assembly GCA_036732825.1. Classification (GTDB taxonomy): domain Bacteria; phylum Pseudomonadota; class Gammaproteobacteria; order Burkholderiales; family Burkholderiaceae_F; genus DAINBQ01. The sequence goes on from DAINBQ010000367.1 coordinate 1,670, forward strand.
TCAGGATGCAGCGGCTGGCGGTAATGGTTCGACGCGAACGGATGAACGATGCGCGTGTCGAATCCCGCTTTGCGGAACGCTCTCTGAGCCGGCTTGTGATAGATGCCGGTCATCTCCACGGCCACGATGGTGTCGGTCAATCCTTCCGCTTGGCAAGCCTCCGCGATAGATTGGGTCATCGCTCGCAATCCGCCTGTGGTATGCTCAACGCTGGTCGGTTCGACAATGACCTTGCCATAGAAGTTACAAAGCATCCATTTCGATCGGCGTTTGGCGCAGTCGACCGCGACGATGCCGAAGTGTTCCGGTCCAACAGCTTGAACCCGCTCTTGGATCTGGCCCGTCGGCTTCCCGACGAATCGTTTTTTCGAGCCCGCAAATTTCCGTTTCCTGGTTTTGGTGACCATCCGAATGTCTCCTGATTGAAGGTCGGGCAAATTCCTCCAATAGAAGCGCTGAGATGGTCCTTTTGTTTCTTTTCAATGTGTTTGGGGACATACCAGGGG
>DAINBQ010000368.1:0-2151 GCA_036732825.1 Burkholderiaceae bacterium
CAACGACCGCTTTCTAGCCGATCGCGGCTGGATTGCCTAGGGCTGCTACTGGCCGGACTGCGCCGGCCGCGCTACTCGGAAAGAGCAGGCAGAACCTATCTGCCGCCGAGTCGCCGCGTAGGCTTCCCGAACGGCGGCCACCCTCAATAGACTTTGGTCCGACAACGCGATGAGCAGGGCCAGCGATGACACCGCGAGAAATACTCAAGTACAACGACACTGGCGAACTGTGGCCCGCGCCTGGTGGGGACGCGTTCGCCGCCTTGCCATCCGCATACGCCACGGCTCTGGCGGTTCGTGGACTGCGCACTGCGCGCGGCGAGATTCCGAGGGGATACAAGGTCGGATTCACGAACCGCACGATCTGGTCGCGCTACGACGTCTACGCGCCGATCTGGGGTTCGATGTGGAACACCACCATCGTCGATTGCGACGGTACCGGCACGATCTCGCTGGCCCATCTGTGCCAACCGCGCATCGAACCCGAGGCCGTGTTCGGCTTCAAGGAGACGCCGCGCCAGAGTGCCGGCGTCGAAGACTTGTTCGGCGCGCTGGATTGGGTGGCGCCAGGCTTCGAGATCGTCCAGTCACACTCGCCTGACTGGAAGTTCATCGCACCGCAAACCGTGGCGGACGGCGGTCTGCACGGGCGACTGCTCGTCGGTCCAAAGGTGCCTGTCGGCACACTGGCGCGCGACAGCGACCAGCTCCACCGGATCCTGGCCAGCGCCCGAGTCCAACTGCACAAAAACGACAACCTCGTGGAAGAAGGTTTAGGCGCCTACGTGTTGGACAGCCCGCTGCACGCGCTGATGTACTTCCTCATTGAATTGCGATCGTGCCCCGGTGCGCCTGACGTGGCGGCAGGTGACGTAGTCACGACCGGTACCTGGACCGATGCATGGCCAGTGCTCGCCGGGGAGAAGTGGTTCGCCCGTTTCGACGTCGCGTTGCCTGCGCTCGAGGTCAGCTTGGAATGACGCGCGTTGCGGCGACCGCCGTTCGGCGGGTTCGTCGCAGGTGAACGCTTGATCAGTGCCGAGGACTGCTGCTGGGCATGTGCGTTGGTCCGCTGTCCGGCAGATCGTGCTGTGCTGCGTGATGACAGGATTTGGCAGAAGGCGGGCGCTTGATGCAAGGGTGGGCGTGAAACGTTGTCGTCTCAGGCCCCTTCGGCGCTCACCCGTCGCAGTTTGCAACTAGTGAGAAAGTTTGCAAGTTATTTGAGAACCTACAAAGCTAGACGTCGATGTTGTCCGCGTACAGCGCATTGGTCTCGATAAACGCGCGGCGCGGCTCGACGTCGTCGCCCATCAGCGTCGTGAAGATCTGATCGGCGCCGATCGCATCCTCGATCTGCACCTTCAGCATGCGGCGCACGGCCGGGTCCATCGTCGTTTCCCAAAGCTGCGCGGGATTCATCTCGCCCAGCCCTTTGTAGCGCTGGCGACTGACCGCGCTTTCAGCTTCCTTCATCAGCCAGTCCATCGCCTCGGCGAAGCTCGCGACCGCGGCCTGCTTCTCCTTGTCGCCGCTGCCGCGCATGATGCGCGCGCCGGCGCCGATGAGGCCCTTGAACGTGCGGGCCGCATCGGCCAGCGCCGCGTAGTCGGCGCCGTGCACGAAATCCACGTCGATGACGCTGGCCCGGACATTGCCGTGGTGACGGCGCTCGATCCGCAGCCGGTGCTTGTCAGTCAACGCGTCATGCTGCGCATGAACGTGCACGGTCGAATTGCCGAGCGCCTCGGTCAGCCGATGCGCGGAAGCCGCAGCATTCTCGGCGTCGTCCAGGTTGAGCTCGATGCCGGCCATCAGCGCCTGCAGCGCCGGACGGTCCATCACGCGCGCGAGCCGCCCGATCACCGCATCGGCCAGCAGGTACTGGCGCGCGAGAGCTTCGAGCGCGCTGCCCTCGATCACCGCAGCGCTCTCGGCCGGCATCAACCGCGCCTCCTTCAGCGCGAGCGCGACGATGTACTGCGAGAGTTCGTTGTCGTCCTTGATGTAGCGCTCTTCCTTGCCGTGCTTGATCTTGTACAGCGGCGGCTGCGCGATGTAGATGTGGCCGCGCTCGACCAGCAGCGGCATCTGCCGGTAGAACAGCGTCAGCAGCAGCGTGCGGATATGCGCGCCGTCGACGTCGGCGTC
>DAINBQ010000369.1:0-2106 GCA_036732825.1 Burkholderiaceae bacterium
GGCGCGATCGAGAACTGGAACTTCTACCTCGCCTACAACCTGTTCCGGATCGCCGCAATCCTGCAGGGCGTCTACAAGCGAGCGACAGAGGGGCTCGCCGCGTCGAACAATTCGCTGCAATCCGGAAAGAACGCACGCGCGCTGGCTGAACTCGGCTGGCGCTATGCAGAGCGCTCCTGACACCGGGACCCGCCCATGGATACGCCCGATTTCAATCTCACTCCCGGCGCCATCGTCAGGCATCTCGACCAGTACGTGGTCGGGCAGGACGATGCGAAGAAGCAGCTGGCGGTCGCCGTCTACGCGCACTACAAAAAGCTGGCCCGCTCGCGCGAGGACGGTCTCGAGATCACGAAAAGCAACGTCTTGCTGGTCGGCCCGACGGGGACCGGCAAGACTTTGATCTGCGAGTCCCTGGCGCGGCTGCTCAAGGTTCCGTTCGTTACCGCGGATGCAACCTCGCTCGCGCAGTCGCGCTTCGTCAACGACGAGATCGAAGCGATCCTGGAGCGCCTGCACGACAAGGCGGAAGGCGATCTCGCGCGAACCCAGCACGGAATCGTGTTCATCGACGAGATCGACAAGCTGAAGTCGGGCGCGGACGCGCGCGGCCAGGGAACGTCCGGCGAAAGCGTTCAGCACGCGCTGCTGAAGATCATGGAAGGCGCGCCGGTGCGCCTACGCAGCGGGCAGTACCTCGATACGACGAATGTTCTCTTCATCTGCGGCGGCGCATTCGTCGGGCTGGAAGCGATCATGGCGCACAGCCACGGGTTCGGCTTCGTCGCGACGACGAACGACGACAACCAGCGCATCCTGTCGCGCCTGAACGCACGCGTGAAACCGACGGACCTCGTCGAGTTCGGCCTGATTCCCGAGTTCACGGGGCGGCTCGCGATCGTCGCCCGCCTGCAGGACCTGAGCCGGGAGATGCTGATTCGCATCATGACCGAGCCGCGCAACTGCATCTACCGTCAGTTCCAGGCGATCCTGAAGAACGAAGGCGTGGACCTGGTGGTGGCGCCGCGGGCCTTCGAGGAAATCGCGGACCTCGCGATCGAATACAAGTCCGGCGCGCGCAGCCTGCGCGGCCTGTTCGAGGAGATGATCACGCCGATCCTGTATGCGGTGCCGGATCATCCCGAAGTGAAGCGCGTGGAGATTGCGTCACTCTTCGTCGAACCGCGCTACCTCCGCAGTCCGCCGGCGGCGTAGAGGAGCCAGCGCCGATCTCCCCTTGTCGCTGCGCGAGGGCGGTCAGGGACGCTCGCCGCGCGCCATGCGCTCCTCGATCGCGTCCAGGCACGGCATCACGTCGGCGATGCTGTCGACGACATAATGGCCGCCGACCTGCAGCATCCGCGTGTAGGCGCGCTCGCGGCGCCGCGCGAAATCAGCGGGGTCCAGTTTCTTCACTTCCTCGAGCGGCAGTCCGATCTCGTTGCCCGAAACCGCCAGCCCGATCGTCCACATGCCGGCATTGAGCCCTTCCTCGATCCCCGGCACCGTGTCGTCGATCTTCACGCACGAGTCGACCGGCGACACCTGGAGGTTGATCACGTTCTGCAGGCACATGTACGGGTAGGGCCGCCCTGCCGGCACATCGCTGGCGCAGACGGTGGAGTCCGGTTCGTAGCCCTGCTTCTTCGCGTCACGCAGGTTGATTTCCATCATCTCGCGCAGGTAGCCGGTGGTCGAGCCGATCTTCATGCCGCGCTTGCGCATCGCCGCGACGGCCTCGAGCGCGCCGGGAATCATCGCGGAGTACTGGGACAGGCATTCGAGCTGCAGCGGCACGAATTCAGCGAACATGCGGTCGACATCGGCTTCGGTCGGCACCCTGCCATGCACCTGCTGCCAACGTTGGCGAACGGTGTCGAGCTGCCCGATCTTCTGGATGTGAACCCGCTTGTGTGCGCCCATCGGCGCGCGCGCCTCATCCATCGAGATCGGAACACCCTGGCGTTTGTAGACCTCGACGAACACCACAGCGGGTGCCATGCATCCATAGTCCATCGTGGTGCCCGCCCAGTCGAGCAGGACTGCCTGGATCTTTCCGCGATACTGTCTTTGGTAAGTGAAGGTCATTGCTGGGCTGCTCCCGAT
>DAINBQ010000370.1:0-2020 GCA_036732825.1 Burkholderiaceae bacterium
AGTACTACGACCTGCTGCGGCAGGGCATGCTGCCGACGGTGCGCGGCGTCGTGCTTGACCGCGACGATATCCTGCGGCGCAACGTGATCATGGCGCTGATGTGCCACTTCGAGGTCTCGAAAGAGGCGATCGAGACCACGCACACGATCAAGTTCGACGAGTATTTCAAGCTCGAACTGGCGGAACTCAGGCAGTTCGTGGATGAGGGCCTGGTCGAGATCACGCCCGAGTGGGTCAGCGTGACGCCGCGCGGCAAGTTGCTGATCCGGGCGATCGCGATGACCTTCGACCGTTACCTGCGTGCAGACGAGCGCGCGCGGCGCTACTCTAAGATCGTTTAATTAGGGTGGGGCCGCCGGCGCTTCGCGCCGGCAACAAGAGCTTATGTTCGATCTCCTGTGGGCGCAGGTATTCGCCGCGTTCACGACCGCACTGGTCGGTGGGCTGCATTGCGCGGGCATGTGCGGCGGATTCGTCGGCGCGCTGCAACTGCATCGGCCGCGCGCAGTGCCGGCAGCGACGCTGGCCATCGGCTATCACGGCGGGCGTATCACCAGCTATGCGACGGTCGGCGCGCTGGTCGGGCTGCTCGGAGGGGCGCTCTTCACGCAGAACCTGCTCCCGGTGCAGGTCGCGCTGCTGGTGCTCGGTGGGCTGATGCTGCTGGCGCTCGGCGTCTCGATGCTGCGCGGGAACCGCTGGATGCGCGGGCTGGACACTTTCGGACACTGGATCTGGAGAGGCATCGCGCCGCTCGCACGCCGGGTCTACCCGCCGCGATCGGCAGGCCAGGCCTATCTGGCGGGGCTCGCCTGGGGCTGGATTCCCTGCGGCATGGTCTATGCGGTGCTGCCGCTCGCGCTGGTGGCCGGCGGGGCGTTGCAGGGCGCCGTGGTCATGCTGGCCTTCGGGCTCGGTACATTGCCCAATCTCGTCGTCGTCGATTTCGCAGCGACGCGGATCGCGGCCGACGGCCAGCTCGTCGCCTCGCGCAGCTGGCTGAAACTCGCCGCCGGTGTCGTCGTCATCGCCTTCGGGCTGTCGGGTCTGGCCCACGCCGCGCGCGTCGCCGGCCACGAGTCCCCCGTCATCAACGCGCTCGCATCAATCTGCCATCGCTGAAGCCCGGACTTCGATTCACGAACAGCGAGGACCCGACGCGCAGGTGGCGGCGGCCGGCCCGATCCGCGCAAGTATCATCCCGGGTTGACCGATCTAGTGCGCGGAGCCCCGCGCCGCCATGCCGTCATGAAAAGCGCAGCAATCCGCGACAAGTTCCTGAAGTATTTCGAGTCCAACGGCCACACGGTCGTGCGGGCCTCGAGCCTCGTTCCCGCCAATGATCCGACGCTGCTGTTCGTCAACAGCGGCATGGTGCAGTTCAAGGATGTCTTCACCGGCCGCGAGCAGCGGCCGTACAAGCGGGCGGCGACCGCGCAGAAGTCGCTGCGGGCGGGCGGCAAGCACAACGACCTCGAGAACGTCGGCTACACGGCGCGGCATCACACGTTCTTCGAGATGCTGGGCAACTTCAGCTTCGGCGATTACTTCAAGCGCGACGCGATCAGGTACGCGTGGGAGTTGCTGACCCAGGTCTACGGGCTGCCGCAGGAGAAGCTCTGGGCGACCGTCTACATCGACGACGACGAGGCCTACGAGATCTGGACCCGCGAAATCGGCGTCCCGGCGGATCGCGTCGTGCGCATCGGCGACAAGCCCGGCCAGCCCAAATACGTTTCGGACAACTTCTGGCAGATGGCCGATACCGGCCCGTGCGGGCCGTGCTCGGAGATCTTCTACGACCACGGTCCGGAAGTCGCCGGCGGCCCGCCGGGGTCGCCGGACGCCGACGGGGATCGGTACATCGAGATCTGGAACCTCGTGTTCATGCAGTTCGACCGCGACGCCGCCGGCGTGCTGACGCCACTGCCCAAGCCCTGCGTCGACACCGGCATGGGTCTCGAGCGTCTGGCCGCAGTGCTGCAACACGTGCACAGCAATTACGAGATCGATCTGTTCC
>DAINBQ010000371.1:0-1978 GCA_036732825.1 Burkholderiaceae bacterium
CCTGAAGACTGGATTCCGCTGCGGCCGGATAGCTTCTATTCCGACAATGGAATCGACCTGAGGCTTGGCGCGAACGTCACCCGCATCGACGTGGCCGCGCGGCAGGTCGTCCTGGACGACGCGACCGCGCTCCCTTACGACCGGCTGCTGCTCGCGACCGGCGCCGAGCCCATCCGCCTTCCGTTGCCAGGTATGGAACTGCCGCACGTGCATACGCTGCGGTCGCTCGCCGACAGCCGAACGATCATCGAGCGCGCGAGCACGGCCCGCCGGGCGGTCGTGCTGGGAGCGAGCTTCATCGGACTCGAGGTCGCCGCTTCACTGCGCACGCGCGGGATCGAGGTGCATGTCGTGGCGCCGGAAGCGATACCGATGGAACGCATTCTCGGGAGCGAGATCGGCCAGTTCGTGCGCCGCCTGCACGAGGAGCACGGCGTGATCTTCCACCTCGGGGATTCCGCGACCGGAATCGACACCCGGTCAGTGAAGCTGAAAAACGGCGGCGCGCTGGACGCCGATTTCGTCGTTGCCGGCGTCGGCGTGCGGCCGCGTACAGCCCTGGCGGAATCGGCTGGCCTTGCGCTGGATCGCGGCGTTCTCGTGGATGCCTACCTGGAGACGAACGTGCCCGGCGTCTTCGCGGCCGGCGATATCGCGCGCTGGCCCGACCAGCACACGGGCGAGTCGATTCGTGTCGAGCACTGGGTCGTCGCGCAACGCCAGGGCCAGACCGCGGCGCTGAACATGCTCGAAGGCCGCGAGAAGTTCGCGGCCGTCCCATTCTTCTGGAGCCAGCACTACGACGTACCGATCAACTACGTCGGCCACGCCGAGGCCTGGGATGCGCTGGAGATCGAGGGCGACATCGCGGCGCGGGACTGTGTGGTTCGATACCGGCGAAACGGACGCGTGCTGGCAGTCGCGTCGATCCATCGCGATGTCGAAAGCCTGGCTGCAGAAGTGAGGCTGGAGCGGGCGGCGGCCTGACGGCGGACGAAGACGCGGCGCCCCGAGTTCCCGCCGAAACCGTCGATCAGTATCCGAGCGTGTAATTGGCGACGTCTACGCTAACCGCGTCCCGGTCCAGTACGGCGGCCGCGTACTTCGCAAACTGCTCGGCCCAGGTGTGATCCTCCTTGAAGCGTCGCTCGCCGGCATACTTCGCGACGCTCAGGATGCGGTCGGCGAGCAGCACCTTGCCGATCGGCGTTGGCAAGTCGCACTCCAGCGCCACGAATTCGCGCTCGAACCACTGGCGCGCCGCGTCCTGCCCCGCCACGCCGGAGGGGGAAAACCTGAATTCGTACTCGCGCCCCGGGCCGAACGAGACTGTCACAAGTTGTTGCACGCCTCTCTCCTCGAATTCAAACAGGGCCGCAATGGCGGCACCATCCCCATGCGTCAAGTCTAGTCATCATCCGACCCAGCGCCGTGCATTCCTGAACATTCGCATCCATGGCGAATCTTCGCCCAGCCCGGGCGGCTGCCATGACATCTGCACCGTACGGAAGACCCGCTCCGGATGCGGCATCAGGATCGTGAAGCGGCCATCGGCCGTCGTGAGGCCGGTCACGCCACCGGGCGAGCCGTTCGGGTTGTACGGGTAGGCCTCGGTGGGCTTGCCGTGCGGATCGACGTAACGCAGCGCGACCAGGGCCTGCGCGCGCTGCTCCTCGTTCTCGAACACCGCCCTGCCCTCGCCGTGCGCATTGGCGATCGGTGCGCGGCTGCCGGCCATGTCGGCGAAGAAGAGCGACGGCGACGGCGGAATCTCCACCTCTACCAGCCGGCCCTCGAACTGCTCGGACGCATTACGTTCGAACCGCGGCCAGTGCTGCGCGCCCGGAATGATCGGGCGCAGATGGCTCATCATCTGGCAGCCGTTGCAGACGCCGAGGGCGAAGCTGTCGGAGCGCGTGAAGAACTCGACGAACATCACAGCCAGCTTGGGGTTGTGCAGGATCGTCTTGGCCCAGCC
>DAINBQ010000372.1:0-1891 GCA_036732825.1 Burkholderiaceae bacterium
AAACCCGGTCCCGCTACGGTTGCGGCCCGAAGACGAGGAAATACTGGTACGGAAGAAATCCGTGCTGCGCGATCTGCGCATAACCGGCGCGCTTCATCTCGGCGCTGACCTGCTCGGCCGGAATGCGGGTGTTCTTCGGCGGTCCGACCGGTGAGTCGACGGTGAAGTCGATGATCGCCACCTGGGCACCGGGCTTGAGGCTGTCGCGCAGTCGCTTGAAGTACGCGGTCCGATTGTCGATGTGGTGGTAGGTGTCGACGATCAGCACCCGGTCCACTTTCTCGGGCAGCTCGGCGCTGGCGGCGCTGGCCTGCACGGGCTGCAGGTTCCTGAGCCCTGCGCGCCTGGCGCGCTCCTCCAGATGCTTGACCATGTCGGGCTCGAGGTCGGCCGCGTAAATGCGCCCCCTGGGCACCATCAGCGCGAGGCGCGTCGCGAAGTAGCCAGTGCCGGCGCCGATATCGGCGACCGTTGCATCGGGCGCCAGGTTGAGCGCGACGATCACCTCGTGCGGCTTCTGCCAACGGTCGCGCGCGGGATCGTCGAAGACCCTGGCCCAGTGCTCGGCCCCGGAAAAGTCATGCTGATGCGTGTGCGGCGTCTGCGCTGCACTCCCTGCGAGCCAGAGCAGTGCGACTGCGAGCGCAATCAAGCGAAACATCTCAAGCATCGTGGAGTCTCGTCGTCAGGATGGGACAGAGCGTAGACCAGGCGGAATGGGAAAGTTTCCCGCTGCCTGGCTACGGATGACTTTCAGCTAGGCCACATGGAGTCCCGCATTCAGACGCCGTGTATCGAACATTCCGACGATCCGCCGTCAGCGGATCGCGAAGCACAATCCGTCGCGCGGCGAGTCAATCAGGTGGGGCATGAGCGAGACTTCGGCAACCAAATTCCAACTGTGGCGTCTCCGTGCGGCCTACACGTTCTTCGCCGAGGACAACGAGCGCGCGCGGAGTCTGCTGGAGCCAGGCGCGAAACTCGCGTGGACCGTCGAGGCAAAGTCCTGGCAAGAGGCACGGGCAAGGATGCACCAATTCCTCGGCTGGAAACCCTGCCGGCCGAGCGAGTAGGAGGAAGCGGATCGGCTGCTAGTGCGGCCGGACGTCGCGAAATCCGCGGACGACGTTGCCTGTCGCGCGCTTGCTCACTTGATCCAGTTCAACGCCGTAGCGTGTCTCGCCTTCGAATACGACGATCACAGGACGTCCGAGTTCGTCGGCCTCTGCAATGCCTTCGAGCATTCCCCATTTCTCGTCCGTGTCGACGTTGAACAGCAGCGCTTCGACAACGACGGAGGCGCCCACCTCGGTCCGGGTCGGACGGTTGTAGATGTCGGCAAAGGGCCCATAGGTACGTTCGCCGACCGTGAAGGTCACGCTGCGCAGGTTGATCCAGGCGTCGCCCACGAAGGCGACGCGGATCATCGGCGGCACCACCGCGCCATCGTCGCGCCGAAGGAAGAAAACCGTCATCCCGGGGCGGACAATCTCGTAGCTCGCCCCCTCACCCCAATAGGTCGTCGTGCCCTTGCCATCGCTACGGGACTGCAGGGCTGCGTCCCAGCGCGTCGCTTGATCGACAGGCGCACCGGCTGCCGGTGCGCAACCCAGCGCCAGCGCCGCAGCGATCGCAATTGCGGTTGATCCGAACTTCAAGCCCCCTCCCTTTGCGCGCTGACCGCGGTCGACTCGACTCCCAGGTGCCGATCAATTGGGCGACAGCGGACGCAGCGCGCGACTGCTGATCGAACTTTAACCGCCAGGGCGCATTCCACTCCAGGAAAAAAGTCGCCAATTCAGGACGACAGAGCAGGTCCGGAAGACGCGCGGTAAAGCGTCATGCGCCTCGCTGCTGGAACAATGCGTTCCTGCTCGTTCAGGTCGCCAAT
>DAINBQ010000373.1:0-1836 GCA_036732825.1 Burkholderiaceae bacterium
GAATGGCGTTGACCGAACGAACAGTGGAAGTCGCCTGGAATTTGCGAAGTCAATCTGTATACAGTGAATTTATGAGCAGGGTAACTACTCCACAATCGAGAAGACCGTCGCGTCGAAGCGTACATCGCGTTCCGTAAGGAAAACACCAGAAATGATCTCGTTGAACTCCGACGACGATAAGCCAGCTTCTTCTGCCGGTGAAGTCTTAGATTTGCTGTAAATGTGAAGCGGGATGCATCCTGCGGTTTGAACGTTTTGGCGGCGTTCGAACTGAGCAACCACGAGGAGCATCCCATGGCGAGAGTACCGGCGAGCGAAGCGACTCGCAAACGATTGAAGGACATGCTGGCAGGCGCGAACGGGGTCGAGCGCAGCGCGCTGATGCGCGAAGCGGTGCGGCTGATCGTCGAAGAAGCACTCGAAGCCGAGGTCACCGAAGCGGTGGGCCGCGGCTACTACGACCGTGCCGAAGACGCCGGCCGAGGTCAGCGCAACGGTTATCGGACGGGGCGACTCGACAGCGCTGAAGGTCGGATCGAGTACGCCGTGCCGCAGGTGCGTGGCCTGGAGGGCTGGAGAAGCGAAGTGCGCGCCGCCGTGGGCGGCAAGACCGAAGAGCTGGAGCGATTGGCCATCGAGATGTACGCCCGCGGGCTGTCGATGCGCGATATCGAGGCGGCCTTCACCGACGAGCATGGCCGCAGTGTGCTGACGCGCAGCGCGGCGTCGCGCGTCGCGGAGCGATTGTGGGACGACTACCAGACCTTTGCCAGCCGCAGTCTGGCGGAGTTGGCGATCGTGTATCTGTTCGTGGACGGCGTGGCCGAGCGGCTGCATCTGGGGCAACCGCGGGAAGCGGTCCTGGTGGCCTGGGGGATCGATGAGCGCGGCGGCAAGCATCTGCTCGGGCTGCTGCCGGGCACCAAGGAAGACACCCCCAGTTGCCGCGACTTCCTGCGCGATCTGAAGGCGCGCGGGCTCGCCGATCCATTGCTGGTGGTGACCGACGGCGCGCCCGGCTTGATTCGGGCCGTCGCCGACGTGCTGCCGCGCAGCCTGCGCCAACGCTGTCTGGCGCACAAGATGCGCAACCTGCAGGTGAAGGTGCCGGAGGAGCGCTGGCGCGAGATCGGGCCGGCGGCACGCGCCGTGTATCAGGCGCCCAGCCAGGCGCTGGCGACGCTGGCGGCCGAAGCGTTTCGTAAGGCCTGGGGCAAGGAGTTTCCGACCGCGATGGCGTGCTTCGACGACGACTTCGAGGCCTGCATCGCGCATCTTCAGCTGCCGATCGCGCACCGGCGCGTGACGCGCACGACAAATCTGCTGGAGCGGCTGTTCGGCGAGGAGCGGCGGCGAACGAAGACGATTCCGCATGCCTTCGGCGAACGCGCGGTGATGAAGCTGATGTACGCGGCACTGATCCGCGCCAGCCAGACCTGGCGCGGCGTACCCGTTACAGAGTTCGAACGCAAGCAGCTCGATGCGTTGCGCGACGAACTGAACGCGCAGTTCGAACAACAGCACGCATCACCGATTCAACCCGCATCCCGCTCACGAAATTACAGCAGACAAGGGACTTGACCTGCGACTTCATCGAGCGACAAGCGGTTCTGATTGATGTCCTGTGTGCGGATGAACATTGCACCAGACGTGGCGTAGTACTTTGACCAGTCGCGCGACCCGCTCGTGATGTACTCAGACAGTGCACCCAGCGTTGTTTCGGTCAGCTGATAGCGCTCTACAGCATCTACTACTGCGCTCACGCCGCCAACTCCCGATTCATCGCTTCAATCACCTTCGGCAATTCCGCACCGAAGAGCTGATGCACCTTGCCCA
>DAINBQ010000374.1:0-1761 GCA_036732825.1 Burkholderiaceae bacterium
GGCGGCACGATCGCCTGAGACGGACTCTGTCAATCTTTGCGACTGGCGCAGCTCTGAAGAAGCAATACTGACTGGGCGGGTTCGTCCGAGTTCGACCCGCGCTGACAATCGTAGGCGCCGAAAGCGGACGAGCTCCGAGCGCCCCGAAGCAACCATCGAGGGTTGCGTTCGAGGTCGACCCCTTGCCGAAAATCGATGCAATGCACAGCGGCCTCGAAGTCCGTGTTTGGAAGCAGGCGTCCTGCCCGCCGTGGCCTGGTGACTTCTGTCGAGGCGCCGCGCCGGCATAGCGGCGAGCCTTGTTTGGACACCTCTGAAGCCGCCGATCCTGCTATCTGAATTGCTCGCCGGGCGGGGCCGACCTGCAACGTCCGTTCGTGCCACCCTGGCGATCGTCAGCGCAGCCGAGAGGCACAGTAATCGATCAGCTGGTCCAACGTTCTAAGTCTCGCGGCATCGGCATCCGGAATATCAATGCCGAGGGCGGCGTGCACTCCGACCAGAAAGTTCATCCAGTCCACCGAGTCGAGGTCGACCTGATCGCGCAGGCGCTCTTCTGGCCGTAGCGCTGCGACGTCGGTCTCCGGCGCGATGTGGCTCAGGCAGTCGAGAAGCACCTTTCGCAGCTCGTCGCGGTTCACGGGCTTGCCTGCGCCAGTTGTTGCGGCCGTTGCAGAAGTTCGCGCACCGCGGCGAGGAAAAGGCCGCCACGATGACCATCGCTCGTCCGATGATCGGCGCCAAGGCTGGCGGTGACGAGCGGCACCGGCCGCACGACGCCATCGATGACCCAAGGCTGCTCAAGCACGCGCCCGAAGCCGACGATTGCCACCTGCGGCGGATAGATGATGGGGAAGACGCTGCGCACACCCTGCTCGCCGAGGCTGGTCACGGTGATGGTCGCATCCGAGAGTTCGGACGCCTTCAGCGATCCGGCGCGCGCCCGCTGCACGAGATCCAGCAGCTCGCGGTTGAGCGTGTCGAGGTCCTTGTTTGGCACGTCGCGCAGCGCCGGTGCGACCAGTCCTCCGTTACGCAGCGTGATCGCCACCCCCACGTGGATGCCGATGCCGCGGATGAACGCGCCGTCCCTGAAGAAGCCGTTGAAGTCCGGATAGCGCTGCAGCGCGCGCGCCACTGCCTGCAGCAGCAGAGGCGCCAGCAGCAACCGTTCGGTGACGCTGCGCGTTGCGTTGTGTTCGGCGAGAAACGCCGTCGCCGCTGCGAGCGGGACGTCTTCCGCAAGGTAGTAGTGCGGGATCTCGCGCTTGCTGCGCGACATCGCAGCCGCGATCGTCTGCCGCATGACTTCAGCCCGACCCGGCGTATGTACCTTGGTAGCGGCGGCCTCCACGTCGGCGAGCGTGATCGCACCATCGGTACCGGTGCCGGTCAGTTCAGCGGGGTCGATCCCAAGCTCCGCGGCGCGCTTGCGCGCGGCGGGAGAAACAGCCACTCGGCGAGGCACCCCGGCCACTGGTGTCACGCGCGACGTCGGCACGGTGGGCACCGCGCGCAATGCATCGATCCGTGCCCTCAGCTGTTCTGCGGTCTCGCCGGCTTCGCGCAGCACCGCCATTACCGTGCCGACCGGGACCTCGTCGCCCGGCTCGATCAGCAGCGCTTCGACCCTGCCGTCGTGCCAGCACTCGACGTCGATGGCCGCCTTGGTGGTGTCGATGACCGCGACGACGTCGCCCTTCTTGACGTTATCGCCCGGCTGCACCCTCCACTCGAGCAGGGTGCCCTTGTCCATGTCGG
>DAINBQ010000375.1:0-1651 GCA_036732825.1 Burkholderiaceae bacterium
CGGTCCGCCCGCGGCGACCGCTACGATGCCCCGCTCCCGCCGCACTGGCTGGATCTATCTCCAGCCCAGGCGCCCCACCCCGCAGGTCTCACGATGCTCGTACTCGACAGTCATCCATCCGGTCGCCACTTCCTGCAGATCCCGGGACCGACCAATGTGCCGGACCGCGTGCTGCGCGCGATCGACCAGGCGACGATCGACCACCGCGGGCCGGAGTTCGCGGTGATGGGCAAGGCGGTGCTGGCCGGCATGAAGAAGGTCTTCCAGACGGAGCGCGACGTCGTCATCTATCCGGCCTCGGGCACCGGCGCATGGGAAGCGGCGCTCGTGAACACGCTGTCGCCAGGCGACCGCGTATTGATGGCCGAAACCGGGCAGTTCGCGACGTTGTGGCGGAAGCTGGCCGAGCGGCTGTCGCTGCAGGTCGAGTTCATTCCGGGCGACTGGCGCCAGGGCGCGGACGCCGCGGAGATCGAGAAACGCCTGCGTGCTGATGTCGGCAATTCGATCAAGGCTGTGTGCGTCGTGCACAACGAGACTTCGACTGGTGTGACGACGCGCATCCCGCCGATTCGCGCCGCGATCGACCGCGTCGGCCATCCGGCGCTGCTGATGGTCGACACGATCTCCTCGCTCGCATCGATCGACTACCGGCATGACGAATGGGGCGTCGACGTCACGGTCGGCGGGTCGCAGAAAGGCCTGATGCTGCCGCCGGGGCTCTCGTTCAACGCGATCAGCGCGAAGGCGCTTGCTGCTGCCGAACATGCAAAGCTGCCGCGCTCGTACTGGGACTGGAAGGAGATGCTCGCAATCAACGCGAACGGCTACTTCCCATACACGCCGGCGACCAACCTGCTGTACGGTCTGTACGAGGCGCTCGACATGCTGTTCGCCGAGGGGCTGGCGCAGGTCTTCGCGCGGCACGACCGCTTCGCCGAAGCGACGCGGCGCGCGGTGCGCGCCTGGGGCCTCGAGATCCTGTGCGTGAACCCGGCCGAATACAGTTCGTCGCTGACCGCGATCGTGATGCCCGAGGGCCACAATGCCGACGCCTTCCGTAAGATCGTGCTCGAGCGTTTCGACCTCTCGCTCGGCCAGGGGCTGGGCAAGGTCAGCGGCAAGATCTTCCGCATCGGCCACCTCGGCTGGTTCAACGACCTGATGCTGTGCGGCACGCTGGCCGGCGTTGAGATGGGCCTCGGGCTCGCGGGGGTGCCGCACCGCAAGGGCGGCGTTGACGCCGCGATGGCATATCTTGCGCAAGCTCCCGCGACGACACTGGCGCAGGCGGCCTGAACGATTCGAACAACGCGGCGCGCGAGTCCGAACGCGCCGCGCCCCGGATACAACGGACAACTCAAGGAGAAAATAATGACACCTGACTTCGCAGTCGTCGCAAAGCGCCGCACCTTCTTCCGCACCGCCGTCGCAGCCGCCGTTTCCAGCGGATTTGCGCTGGCGACGGGATCCGCGATCGCGCAGACCGAAATCAAGTTCGGCCACGTCGGCGAACCGGGTTCGCTGTTCACGGCCTCGGCCGAGGAGTTCGCGAAACGCGCGAACGCCAAGCTCGGCAACAAAGCGAAGGTCGTGGTGTTCGGCTCGAGCCAGCTGGGCGGCGACAAGGAACTGCTGCAGAAGCTGAAGC
>DAINBQ010000376.1:0-1523 GCA_036732825.1 Burkholderiaceae bacterium
TCTACGATTGACTTTCGCAGCAGGTCGCCAGTTGCAGCGCTCTGGCGACCGACCTGCCATGTCGTCCGCGGAATTGCGATCCAGGCGACACCTCGACCGAAAAGCGACCTGAGCGCATGAGATTCGTCACCACGTTCTTCGTCACCCTGGTGTTCGGGACGTCGTGCACGACGGTGATGGCCGAAGAGCTGCGCATCGGCTCGAAGCGCTTTACCGAGTCCTACATCCTTGGCGAAATCCTCGTGCAGACCGCGCGCGCCAACGGTGCGCCGACGGCGCGCCACGAGCGCGGCCTTGGCAACACGGCGATCCTGCTCGGGGCGCTGCAGTCGGGGAACATCGATCTGTACCCCGAATACACGGGCACGATCGCACGCGAAGTGCTGAAACTCGACCATGTCCCCCCGCTGAACGAGCTGAATATGCTGCTCGCAGCGCGCGGGCTGGCGGTCGCCGCGCCGCTCGGATTCAACAACACCTACGCGCTGGCGATGCGAACCAAGGATGCGCAGCCGCGCGGCATCGCGCGCATCTCGGACCTGAAGCGGCATCCGGATCTCAAACTCGGTCTGTCGCAGGAGTTCCTGGGTCGCGCCGACGGCTGGCCGAATCTTTCACGCGCCTATGGGCTGGAGTTCCCGCCGCCCAAGGGCCTCGATCACGGACTCGCGTACGAGGCGATTGCAGGCGGCCAGGTCGACCTGATCGACATCTATTCGACCGACGCCAAGCTGGACAAGTACGGGCTCACCGTGCTGGCAGACGACCTCGGCTTCTTCCCGCGCTACGACGCGGTTCTCCTGTATCGCGCGGAGGTGCCGGATCGTTTCCCGCAGGCGTGGAAGTCGCTGGCGGGACTCGAGGGCCGGATCGACGATGCGGCGATGCGCCGGATGAACGCGCGCGCAGAAATCGACAAGATCGAGTTCGCCACAGTGGCCGCCGAGTGGCTGGCACAGAAAGGACAGGCCACGACAACGAAACCGGAATCAGGGGCGACGCTATGGCAACGGCTGATCGCGCCCGACTTCGGACGCCTGCTGGTCGAGCATCTGGCGCTGGTCTTCGTCTCACTGGCCGCCAGCATCGCGATCGGAGTGCCGCTGGGGATGCTCGCGGCGCGCCGCCAGCCGACGGCGCCGGTGGTGTTCGGCGTCACCGGCGTGATCCAGACGATCCCCTCGCTGGCGCTGCTGGCGATCCTGATTCCGCTGACGGGCCGCATCGGTCCGGTGCCTGCCTTCATCGCGCTGACGCTGTACGCCCTGCTGCCGATCGTGCGCAATACCCATGCCGGCCTGACGCAGATTCCGCGTGAGATGATCGAAGGGGCGAAGTCGCTCGGATTGCGACCCGCCACGATCCTGCGCAAGATCGAACTGCCGCTGGCAATGCAGACGCTGCTGGCCGGCATCAAGACTTCGGCAGTCATCAACGTCGGCACCGCCACCATCGCCGCCTTCATCGGTGCCGGCGGATTCGGGGATCGCATCGTGACCGGGCTCGCACTCAACGACCAGTCC
>DAINBQ010000377.1:0-1472 GCA_036732825.1 Burkholderiaceae bacterium
GACATCGCCGCGATTGCACTGCGGGATCCGACTTCCCGTCAGGACAGTGTTGCAACGCTGAGCCACTTGTTCCGGCTTGTCGGTCGTCGGCGAACCCTCAGGTGGGGTCGCCGCCGCGCACCCGGACAGAAGGACAGCCACAAAGAGTGATGCGATGGAGATGTGCATAGCCTGCTCCGGGCTGGCGAGCAGCAGAGTTTAGGAGAATTCAGCAGTTCGCTGCGTATCATCGGCAAGCATGATGCCGCGAGTCGTGCTGCGTCCACCGCGCATTCCCGGCGACTACCCGGCGCTGGCGCGCATCCTCACCGCCGCCTTTCCGGGCTGGCCCGTCTCTGTGGACGAGTTGACCAACGCCGACCGCAAGCGCTCGGCCCGCTTGCACCGCGAGACCGTCGCCGAGCTGGCCGATGGGCGCCTCGCCGGATATGGATTTTTCGAGGTGCCGAATGTCGCGGCTGCCCCTGGCCGTTTGCGCATTCGCGTCATCATCGATCCGGCGCTGCTTGGGCAGGGCATCGGCGCGGCCCTGTACGCGGCGATCGAGGCCGAGGCCATTGCGCACGGCGCGCGCGAGTTGGTGACCGAGGCGTTCGCCGACCATCCACGCGCGCACCGCTTCCTCGCTGCGCGCGGCTTTCGTGAATACCATCGTCGGATCGACAGCACGCTCACGCTCGCGCAGGTCGAAGCGCAGCAGATCTCGCAGGCGATCGACGAACACACGGACCGCTTTTTCCCCACCGCGATCGTGATCGCCAGCTATCGGCAGATGATCGACGGCTGCAGCAACGCGCCGCGCCGCCTGTACGAGATCTTCAGCACGCTCTGGGAGGACGTTCCGTTCGGAATCACCGGCACCCATCTGGACTTCGATGCGTTCGTGGCCGAGGAGCTCGATGAAAACAACTTCGTGCCGGCCGGGACGATGGTCGCACTGGATGGCGACCGCTGGGTGGGCCTCGCGGCACTGGGCCGCGGGGCGGGTTTCTTGCTCGCGTCGATGACGGGGATCGTGCGCGACTGGCGCGGCCGCGGGCTCGCACGCTGGCTGAAACTGCACACGATTCGCTATGCGCTCGACGCGGGAAGTGCGGAGCTGCGCACCATCAACGATGCGACCAATCCGGCGATACTGGCGCTGAACCGAGCACTCGGTTTCAAGCCGACGGCAATCGACGTCCGCTACCGGAAGGATCTCTTGTGAAGCAGGCAGGCTGCGAACTGTGTGATCACGACGGCGGAACGGTGATCGTCTCCGACGCCAGGCTGCGCGTCGTGCTGGTCGACGACGCCAGCTATCCGGGATTCACGCGCGTGATCTGGCGCGACCATGTGCGTGAGATGAGCGAACTCGAGGCGGGCGAGCGACAGCACCTGATGGATGCCGTGATCGCGGTCGAGCTGGCATTGCGCAAGGTGCTCGCGCCGTTGAAGGTCAATCTCGCGAGCCTCGGCAACATGACGCCGCA
>DAINBQ010000378.1:0-1184 GCA_036732825.1 Burkholderiaceae bacterium
CCTTGATTAGCCGCTATTCTCCCGCGGAATGTCGATCAAGCGACTCATCCTGCCACTCCTTGCTGCCGTCCTTCTGACGGTGCTCGCCACTCTGGTGGTGCTGAACCTGCGCGCCGAAAAGAAGATCGACGTCAAGCCGACGCATCTTTACGCAGTATCCGATCCGCAGTTCCTGCGCTCCATGAGTGTGCTGCTGGGACCGCAGTTGATGGACGCCAATCGTGTCGAAACCCTGCTCAACGGCGATCGGATCTTTCCGTCAATGCTGCAGGCAATCGAGGGCGCAAAGGAGACCATCAATTTCGAGACCTACATCTATTGGTCTGGTGACATCGGCAAGCGCTTCGCCGACGCGCTGGCAGAGCGAGCACGCGCCGGAGTCAAGGTCAACGTGCTGGTTGACTGGGTCGGAAGCCAGAAGATGGACAACGAGTCGATCGAAACCATGAAGCAGGCCGGGGTCGACTTCAGAAAATATCGGCCGCTGCGCTGGTACAACCTGGGCCGCGTCAACAATCGAACACACCGCAAGCTGCTGGTGGTCGACGGCCGCGTCGGCTTTACCGGCGGAGTGGGTATCGCCGATGCCTGGTCCGGCGATGCCGAAGATCCGGAGCACTGGCGCGACAACCACTATCGCCTCGAAGGCCCGGCGGTGGCGCAAATGCAAGCCGCGTTCGTAGACAACTGGACCCAAGTGAGTGGGTCCGTTTTGCACGGCGACAAGTACTTTCCGCCGCAACGGGCCGCGGGCACGCAGCACGCGCAGGTATTCCAGAGTTCAAGCGAAGGCGGCTCCGAGAGCATGCATCTGATGTATCTGCTGTCGATCGCAGCCTCTGTCAAGACGATCGATCTCGCCATGGCGTACTTCGTTCCCGACAAGGTCACCACCGAAGCACTTGTCAGTGCCATGCAGCGCGGCGTTCGCGTGCGACTCATCCTGCCGGGAAAGCATATCGATGCCGACTTCGTTCGCAGCGCATCCCGTGCGGGTTGGGGCCCTCTGCTGCAGGCCGGGGCCTTGATCCACGAATATCAGCCGACGATGTATCACGTGAAACTGCTGATCGTTGACGGCCTGTGGTCATCGGTCGGATCGACCAACTTTGACGCGCGTTCGTTCCGATTGAACGAGGAAGCCAATCTGAACGTTTACGACGCGCAGTTCGCGCGGCTGCAGA